>JBDGTJ010000034.1:0-25830 GCA_042216925.1 Halobacteriaceae archaeon | reverse complement strand
CGTCCCGCGTGCCGAAGGCCTCCTTTCGGAGGTATGGCGGCGTCGCGGCGTACCGTAACACGGTCTCGACGAACCCGCCGCCCCAGCGTCGTTCCCCGTCGGGATCCGGAAAGATCCCGACGCGGTCGACGCGGAACACCGCCGCCGCACGAGCGACGATGCCGATCTTCCGGGTGGCCTCGGTTTTCGAGTCGGCCTCCCGGACGAGGGACGACGGCACGAGCAGGCTGACGGTCATGCCGTGGCGCGTCCAAACTCCGTCACGTGACTGTACCCGACGTATCGGGTTCGGAGGTATAAGGGTGGCGCTTCGCTCGAACCGCGGTATCGGCTCGCACACCCGCTGACGGCGGTGGTTTCATCGCGTGGTGGTGGCGGGGGCGGGTGGTCCGCAATCCTTATCAGCGGTCGCGGGGGTAGCAGTGAGTGCGCGCTGGTAGTGTAGTGGTATCACGCGACCTTGCCATGGTCGCAACCGGGGTTCAAATCCCCGCCAGCGCACTCCGTTCTCGTACCCGATGCTGTGGTTCCGATACCAGGAGGGCAACGGGGATGGTCGACGTACGCCGAACTGGACCAGGGACGGCACCGTCAGCCCCGTTTACCGGACCGCAGGAATCACCGACGGAGTACTTGGACTCGGCCAGAGAAGGTCCAGCCATGAGTACGATCGTCTCTCGGTCGTCGACGAGTGGTGTACCCGCCTACGGACCGATCGACGCCGCTCTCGGCTTCGTCGTGTTCTTCCTCTTCCTCGAGCGAGCCACCCCACACGTCGTCGACGTCCTCACCGACGTGGCTGGCCTTCATGCCTCAGTCGTCCGGTTGGGCTTGGCGGCGTTCCTGTGGTTCATCTTCCTCGTGACCTTCCTCGACCAGCTCAACCGCCAGTACCTCGCCGTCCAGGTGGTGCCCCCACCCGGAGACCGGTCGGTTCGCCGCCCTGCCCGATCGTGGGTGGTGATCCGGGTCGGTGCCGTCATCGTCGGTGGTGCCATCGCGGTCTGGACCTTCGACGCCGCCGTCGAGACGGGTATCACCTTCTTCGAGATGCTTGTCCGCCTCGATCTCTCCCTGTTCGATGTCGGAGCGCTCATGGGGTTGGTCGGGTTCTTCATCGCCTTCGGCATCGCGTCGTGGGCCCTCGACCGGCTGGTCATCCGCGGGCTCCGCATCGTGGTCGCCAGCGGCCGCGAGTAACTCACGGGCCGGGCTCCACCTCGGTCCCCGGCCCGGCGGCGGACCGGCCACCGGGGCCGGTGGGTGCCCGGCGAATCCATCCCCACTCACCCCGGGTGGGCGAACGCGTCGCCGCGGACCGTGAGAACCTCTCCGCGATCGTCGAGGACGAGTTCGACGCTCCCGTCCCCCGGTGACACCTCGATCGCGATCCGGAGCGG
This sequence comes from Halobacteriaceae archaeon, assembly GCA_042216925.1. GTDB lineage: Archaea > Halobacteriota > Halobacteria > Halobacteriales > Halobacteriaceae > JBDGTJ01. The sequence goes on along the minus strand of JBDGTJ010000034.1, from coordinate 24,430 downwards.
GTCTGTCGACCGGATGTCCGGCGCCGGCGGTGAACAGAACTCCAGTTCCCAGGGGGCCTTCGTCCGGATGTCGACGTCGACCCGGTGGTAGGCGGCGACGACCGCCGGGTGGCGGATAATCAGGGCGCCAGCGGGGACCCGGAACTGGTGGCCGCACTGACTGCAGAACGACCGGTACACCGGGAACTGGTCGCCCTCGTGGTCGTGGAGGTAGACCTCCCCCGTCTCGTGGCCATAACAGTGGATGCAGGCACCCGAATGAGCGAGTTCGACGACTTCCTGCCACTGGACGATGGCCAGCGACACCACCTCCTCGGGGGTCCGGTCTTCGAGGACGCCGGGGGCCAGACACGTCTGGAACCGGAGGTGATCGTCGGGACACCGCAGGTCGAGTCGACCGGGGCCGACGTCGAGGAGCAGCTGTTGCTCGCAGGTCGGGCACGGTTCCTCGATCCGGGTCTGGATGCGGTCGTCGGCGAACCGGCCGGCGATCACGCCGCCGAGGACGGCTTCACCCTGTTGGGTGAGGCTGTATGTGCCGTCGGTTTTCTGCACGAGACTGCCGGTGACCTGGTCGAGGTGGTAGTTGAAGTTGCCCTTGTCCTCGGTCTCGGTGCGGGCGAACAGCTCCGAGAACGCGAGGCCGCGGTCGTCCGGGTGGTCCCGGCGGTCCTCGACCAGGGTCAGGAGGATGTCGAGCCGGGTCCGATCGTGGAGGAGGGCAGCGATGTCCGTGGTTTCGGAGACCATGCACCGGTGATACTTGCCGGGTCCATCATAAATGGTCCCAAAACTACAAATGTCGCTTGAATTATAGTAATCCGTTGCTCCAAGCGGTTAAGGACCACAGCCGACAGGTTTCTGTCGCCCATGATGGTCCCTCCCTTCGGCCCGCCACCCCGGCCGGTGATCGGCCATGGCGGTTGACACCGATCGCGACACCGCAGCGTTCACCGACATCGACTGGACCGCCCACGATACCTCGACGCTCCCCATCTCGAAGACGACCATCGTCGAACTCGCCGTCTACGGGGTGATCGTCGCCGCCTTCCTCTACGACTGGCTCGTCATCCTCGAAGGACCGACGATCGGGGCCTGGGACGTCTCCAGCGTCGAGTGGATGTTCGTCCCGACTCTGGTCTTTCTGGGCTTCCACGGGGTGGTGCCTCTGTACCGGAACCAGCGGTTGGCGCGGTACTACTGGCAGCAGTTCCAGAAGAACAAGATGGCGGTCGTCTCCCTGGCGTTCCTCGCGGTCGTGTTCGCCACCGGGATCGTCGGCCCGATGGTGCTCGACCCACCCGGATCGGTCGACATCTCCACGCGGCTACAGAACCAACTCGAACCCCCGGTCGGGATCACGACTGTCGTTCAGGCCGAGGTGAAGACAGGGACCTGGGCGTACCCCCTTGGCACCGACGCCAAGGGACGTGGCATCCTGAAGCTGATCATCTTCGGGATGCGCGTCTCCATGGAGGTCGGCCTCATCGCGACCGTGATGGCGATGAGCATCGGATCCGTCGTCGGCACGGTCGCCGCCTACTCGACGGCCGCCGACTACGACATGGTGGATGAGGTGTTGATGCGGTATGTCGACATCCAGTCGGTGTTCCCCGTGTTCATCCTGTTGTTGTTGACGATCTACCTGTTCGGGCCACAGCTGTGGTTCATCATTGCCCTGTACGGGTTCTTCGGGTGGGAGGGTATCGCCCGTGCGGTGCGCGGGGAGGCCCTCCAGCGCGCCGAAGAGGAGTACATCACCGCCTCGCGCGCGGCCGGCGCGAACACCGGGTGGATCGTCCGCCGCCACCTCATCCCGAACGTGACGAACACGATCATCACCCTCGCGACGCTTGCCATCCCCGGTTACATCCTGGGGGAAGCCGCCCTGTCCTTCCTCGGGTTCGGGGACCCCGACACCTACTCCTGGGGCCGCACCATCTCGGCCGGGCGCTCGGCCCTCGGTGAGGCTCCATGGATCTCGACGATCCCGGGGTTCTTCCTGTTCTTCACGGTGCTTGGCATCAACTTCGTGGGTGACGCGGCCCTCGACGCCCTCGATCCGCGTCGCTGACCCTCACTCGAAGACCCTGAGGGTCCCACGGTCCCGGGTTTCGACGGCGACCTGGTCGAACTCGGTGTCACCGAACACGGCATCGTAGCGCCGGTAGTAGAGCGGGACCCCGTCGATGACGTTCGGTGCCGCCGCGGGGTCGCCTTCGGTCTCGACGGTGATCAGACGGTCCGCGGCGATGTCGGCGATCCCCTCGAAGACGCCGGTGGCGTCCGGATGGATGTGCTGGAGGGTCTCGACCGCGAACACCGCTTCAAAGGCATCCCCGGGCACCTCCTCGACGAGGTCCTCGATGGGGTCGATATAGAGGGTGCACACGTCGGCGAGTGCGGGGTAGGTCGTGTGGAGGACGTGGGCGGCCTCGGGGTTGACGTCGACACCGGTGAGGTCACCGAACCCCTGGTCGTGGAGGTGGGCGAGGTGACGGCCGCTCCCACACCCGATCTCGAGGACCGCCCCGTCCGTGCCGGGGGCGTCGGCCAACAGTTCCGCGAGCCGGCGGCTGACGCGGTTCGGCCCGTAGTGGGCGTAGTACGCCGGCGAGTATGCACCCGTTCGTTCCGCCCATCGGCGGCGTGTTTCCTCCGTATCCACGGTTGGGCTGCCGCCCGGGGTGGTTGCTGCTCGTTACAGTCGTTCCAGGTTCGTGGCGCGTGGCCCCTCGTCGGCGTGTTCGATCTCGAATTCGACCTCCTGGCCTTCCTCGAGGTCCGGGCCGCCGACGTCTTCCATGTGGAAGAAGACGTCTTCCTCGGATTCGTCCGTCTCGATGAAACCGTACCCTGCACTGTCATTGAAGAAGTCGACCGTCCCTGTGGGCATCGCGTGTCGCTCCACCCCCACGTCACTGCGCCCACGTCATAACGCTGGCGGGTCCGCCACACCCCGGGATTACCACCGTTTCGTATGGAGAACGTAACTAATCATATCGGTGTGCAGTCTCCGACTTTCGGGCGTTACCTCCTGACGAAACAATCGGGTTCGGCACCCGTCGAAATCCCGGGGCCCGCCCTCACTCGCGGACGTCGTCTCGCCCGTCGGCCACCGGGGGCAAGATCCGGCGGCCGAACGCGGCCAGCCGCCGCCCCACCCGGGTCAACACGAACGTCAGGAAGTGGGCGGCCTCCACCACCAGGTTCTCGGACTGCTCGGCCGGCGGATCGGGGCGCGGCTCAGGCGGGTCGTCCTCATCCTCGACGACGGTCGTCTCCTTCGGTGTCGGCGAGGGCTCCTCCTCCTCGACGACCAACTCCCCGGCCCCGTCGTCCTCGTCCGGTTCATCGGTGGGAGCGTCGGTCGCTGGGTCCGGGGGTGTGGGATCGGTCGTCGCGGATTCGGTCCCGTCGGACTCGCCAGCCTCGACGACCTCCTCGACGGTCATCCCCGGGTCCTCGAACAGGTCGATGTACCGATCCGGGATCGGGACGAGCTCCGGCGTGAACTCCGGGCCCTGCCCGGGTGTCGCCCCCGCATCGTGGGTCGATTTCTGGTAGAAATGGACGCGTTCGACCTCCCCATCCCAGTCGGCCTGCACCAACGCCTCCCCGGGGTCGAGGTCCTGGACGGCCTCCCCCGCGTCGGCGCCCATGATGTCCTTGACCACGTCCGTGTCGTTGGGCCAGGTCAACCGATGCCAGACGATGAGCTCACACTGGGTGATGTAGTCTTTGTCCACCGCACTCGGTCGCTGACTCATCCCACACACGCCCAACCCGTGTTTCCGCCCGCGTTTGGCCACCCGCGTCATCACCTGGCCCAGGTCACCCTGCTTGCCGGACTGGGGGAGGTACTCCTGGAGTTCCTCGACGAACAACAGCAGCGGCGTCCGGTACTCCTGTTCTTTGACGAACAGCGTCCGCACGACCTCCTCGATCAACTCGTTTGCCTCCTCCACCTCGAGGTACCCGGAGACATCGACGATCACCGGCATCCCGTCCTCTAAGACGAGCTCGACCAGCGTCTCAACCTGTGCGGGCGCGATGTCGACGTGACAGTCCTCGCCCCGGCCCACGTGGAGGATCTCGTACTTGTCCCGCAACCCCCAGTACTCCCCGTCGGTGTCGATCACGATGAACGGCCGTCCGTACTCGAGTAACCGCTCCATCATCACCGTCGCCGTGTTCGATTTCCCCGACCCGCTCTTGCCTGTGACGAAGGTCCGTCCCGTCAACAGCTTGTGGGTCGGCAGCGTGTAGGAGTCCCGCCCAACCAGGATCTCCTCGTCGGAGGTCGCCATTCTTGGCGACTGTACTGTACACGGGGGGAAACCCTTTGTGGGTCTCCGCGTTCGGTCGGCAGGTTTTTGGGATGCTGTCCTGTCGGAGACGGTATGGCTCGGTCGTGGCCCGACGTCCAGACGCTGCTCACGATCGCGACACTCATCGTCGCCAGCACCGCGATCCTCACCGCCGCGTTCGTCGGCATCCTCGGCCTCGTCACCGGCGAGGTCACCGCGATCGGGACCCGGCTCCCCTACTACGTCGTGCTCGCGGGGCTGTTGTTCGTCGCCAGCGTCATCACCCTCACCCGGTATGGCTCCCCCGCCGAGACGGTCGTCGTCGGCTCGACCGGGATCGCACTCGTCGGGTTCACCTTCATCCTCCTGGATGGCGAGGGCGTCCTGTTCGCCCTCCAGGAACCCGACATGGTGTTTGGCTCGCAACTGGTCCTGTACTTCTTCGCCGCCGGCCTCATCGCCACGGGCCTGGCCTACTGGCTGGTCAACTACTGGCGGGACATCTTCGGTGACAGTCGACGGTCGCTGGCACGTCGCTGACCCGGGTCAGGACGGCGCCGTCGACCCATCGGTCCGGTCCCGGAGGGCCACCCGACACGACTCGCACAGGGTGGCCACGTCGACGCCGCGTCGGGACGGCCGCACCTGCCCGACCAACTGACCGTCCCCGGTGTCCCGCCCACACAGCGTCGGGGCGTAGGGGCCGGGGACGATGTGGAGGGTGCCGTCCTCGCTGGACTCCCAGTACCGCATTACAGGGACGGGTTCGACGAACGCCAATAAGAAACACACGGTTGCCCGCCACGACCGACGCCAGCCCCGTCACCAGTCGTAGTCGTCGGACGGCGCCGTCAGCCGCCGCTGTTGTTCCCCGTGGTTGTCGATGTCCGCGAAATGCGAGGAACACAGGCCCACGTCCTCGGGCCCGACCTCGAACTCGCCCTCGATGAGCTTCAGGTCCTGCTCGACCATCTCGTCGGTGGTCTCCCACAACGGGAGAACGACGGTCGGTTCGCTCGCACAGAGTGCACACCCGGTCTCGACGTGGCCGTCGGCCTTGTACAGGACCCGCCCGTACTCGACGGTCTCACACTCGTGGCAGAGCTCCCCGATCTTCTGGTCGTACCGCCGGTCGACGACCACCCGGTTGAACCCGGATTCGAGCCCGCATCGCACACAGATGTCGGTCATCGATCACGCGCCTCCATGCGGGAATGCACACCTACCGACCACGGGCGAGAACTTAAACTTCGCCACTAGTCCACGGTCACGCGAGATCCTCGAAGGTGAGTTGCTCCTGGCTGGCGCCCGGTCCCGTGTGATCGATCTTCTCGAACTCGACGGTGTACTCGGCCGGTAACCCAGCGACATCAACCCACACCAACAACACCGGCGTGTCCCGGGCCGCCGCATCGATGGCCGCCTCCTGGCTGCGTTCCAACCGCCCGTTCCCCGTCTTGACTTCGGCGTAGTAGGTCCCGATCGTGTGGTGGCCGACCGTCGCCTCGATCTGACAGTCCGGCTCCCAGCTCCCGCCCTCGCCGGGCACCGACACCGGGGCCGGGTCGGTGTCGACGGTGACGACCAGTGGCGTCTCCTCCTCGAGGTCCTGGTCGTACCGGACGAAACTCCGGACCGGCCGGGACGCCCCGTCACCCGCGGTGAGCAACGCCTCGCCCAACGCCCCGTACTGGCTGGCGTCCACGCCGAAGGTCCACCCGGCCTCCGGCGGGGTCTCGGGCACCGAGAGATCGTGGCGACTCGCGCCGACGAGATAGCCGTCCACGTCTGAACCGTCCTGGGGCGCGACCGCCTGCAACCGCACGGGCCCCTCGCCGCGGCTGGCCAGCTCCGCGACCGCCTCCCGCGCCATCGCTGCCGACGGGTAGGTCACCTGGTCGCCTTCCGTCTCGTACAGTGACTCGACCGCCGAGTTTCGCACCCGGGCTGACTTCTTGATCGCGACGACGAACCCCTCGGTCATGACCTCCGCGTCACACCCCCGGTTTTCCGGGGGTCCCTAATATCTGTTCGGCCTCTGACCGCCAAACCCTATACCGGCGACCGCGCAATCCCGGGGCATGGAGAGCCTGAACCGGTTGGCGATCGAGTTGGCCGACGAGGCCATCGATTTCGCGGACGAACTGAACGTCGGCGTCCACGACCTCTCGAACAACGCCACCGTCATCGACTTCGGTGTCGACCACCCGGGTGGCATCGAGGCCGGCCTCCTGCTGGCCGAGCTGCAGACCGCCGGGTTGGCGACCGTCCAGAGCAGCGTCGGCAGCGTCGCCGACGCCCCACGACAGGTCGTCGACCTCGCGACCGACCACCCGGCCCTCGCCTTACTCGCCGCCCAGAAGGCGGGATGGGAGATCTCCCTCGACGGGTACGAAGCCCTCGGCTCCGGCCCCGCCCGCGCGCTCGTCGCCGAGGAACAGGAGTACCGAGCGATGGGGTACACCGACGCCTTCGACCTCGCGGTCCTCGCCGTCGAGGCAGACCGACTCCCGACCGCCGCGGTCGCCGACCGCATCGCCGGCCGCGCCGACGTCACCCCGGAGAGCCTCTACCTCCTCGCGTACTCGACGGCGAGTCTCGCCGGCAGCGTCTCCGCGGCCGCCCGCGCCGCCGAACTCGCCGTGTTCCGCCTCTTCGAATCCGGGTACGACCCCCGGGCCGTCCGGTCGGCCGCGGGTCAGGCACCGGTCGCCCCCGTCGCCACAGACGAGGCCACCGCCATCGCCCGCACCACGGACGCATTGGCCTACGGCGGCCGCGTCCACCTCGTCGTCACCGACCCACTCGATGACCCGACCACGGTCGTCTCGACGGCCGGGGAGACCCACGGCGAACCATTGGACACCGTCTTCGACGCCGCCGACGAGGCCTTCGAGGACGTCCCCGCCTCCATGTTCGGCCCCGCCCAGGCAACCATCGACGTCGTCGGCGGCCCTACCCACACCGTCGGCGCCACCCACGAGGCCGTCCTCGCGGACAGTTTCGACACGTGAGATTCAAACCCGTCCCCGAACCACGGTCACGCAGCGACCTCGCCACCATCCAGGCCGCCGTTCCCCTGGTCCCCGGCTCGACCGAGGACTGCTGTGCCCGCATCGTCGCCCGCACCACCGTCCCCAGCCGGGACGAGGCCCGCACCTGGTTGACCTTCCTCCGGGCGCTCGACCTCGTCGACGCCACCGAGACCGGGTACGTCCGCACCGACCGCGACCCCCACGACGACGCGGTCGCGTCGGCGTTCCGTGCCAACGTCTACGGCGCCTGCGAGGTGTGTGACACCGTCGACGCGGCCGAAGGCCCCATGACCGCCGCCGCGGTCGCGGACGCCGTCGATATCGTCCCCCGGTGGGAACGCCACCGATCTCCCGACGCCGAACGGGACTGGCGGACCCGCATCACGGCCTTGCTCGAGTGGGCGACCGTCTTCGACCTCCTCACCAGCACCGCGTCGGGGTACCGACCGGCCTGACCGACCTCACTCCGGGGACACCTCGGTCACGGTGCCGACCCCCTTGGACTCGCCCTCCCGGAACACGAACCGCTGTCCCGGCTCGACGAGATAGGGTCGGAACTTGAACCGCACCGTCGCCATCCCGGTATCCCCGGGGAGAAGTCGTCCGTCGGCCGGGTCGAACCGCGCCGCCTCGCTGGCGGTCTCGAGGTGCACCACCGGCTCGTAGCCGGTGCGGATCCGCGTCGGATGGTTCAACACCATGACTTCTGCCTCGAACTCACGCACTGCGGTCGGGTCACTCTCCCGCGGGACCAGTGCCATCCCCCGCTCGATGGCCGACGCGTCGACCCCGTTCAACGCGATGCCGACGATCCGCCCCGCCTCCGCCCGATCGACGCGGTGGTAGTGCATCTCGATCGATCGCGCCTCGACCGGCTGGAACCGCCCGTCCGGCATCGGCCCCAACAGGAGCTCGTCCCCGGCCGCCACGGACCCGGCGGTGATGGTGCCCGACGCCACCGCCCCGACCCCCGTCACCTCGTAGGTGCGGTCGACGTAGAGGCGGAACGCGCCACTGGCCCGCGCCGTCTTGGGCAACCGCCGGAACAGCTCGTCGAGGATGTCGACGCCGTCCCCGGTCACCGCACTGGTCCGCACCACCGGCACCACGGTCTCCGAGAGCTCTGCGATCGCGGCCTCCACCCCGTGGCGCGCCACCGGCAGCGGCGTCCGGTCGACGTCCCGCAACAACGCCCCGACCTCCCGCTCGACGGCCGTCACCCGGTCGGCATCGACGAGATCGCATTTCGTGATTGCGACCACCGTCGGCAACTCGGTCGCCAGCAGGATACCGAGATGCTCCCGGGTGGTCTTGGTCGGGCCGTCGTCGGCGGCCACCGTCAGCAACCCGTAATCCAGTTTCTGCCCGACGAGCCCGCGGATCGTGGTCCGCAGCCACGGCTCGTGCCCGACCGTGTCCACGAAGGACACCAGTTGGTCGGCCTCCCGCACCACGTCGGCCCGCTCCCGACGCCGACTCGGGTCGTCCATCCGCACCGGGTCCCCTGCGGCGTCGAACCCGTAGACCCCATAGGAGAGATCCGCGGACAACCCCCGCTCCATCTCGTGGGGTTGGACGTCGAGATACGACCGCATGCCGCCTTCACCGTCGTCGGTTTGCCCGGTCACCAGGGTCCCGACGAGCGTCGATTTCCCGTGGTCGACGTGTCCGGCGGTCCCCACGACGATGTGGTCCTCGTCGACGTCCAGGGCGGCCCCGTCTCGCACGGTCGCCACGCCGACCAACCCGCCGTTCTCGGTCCCCCACGTCTCGACGTCGGCGATGTGGGCGCCGGCCTCCTCGGCGAGCAACGAGAGTACGTCCATCGACTCGGAGAAGGTCTCCGGATCGATGCCGGCGATGCCCCCGTCGTCGGTGACCCCGACCACGTACTCGGCCTCGCCGTCCCCGGACAGCACCCGGTGGCGGAGCTGGGCGGCGAGGCTCTCGAACCGACCGTCGACGAGGTGGACGTCGCGGCGCAACCGTTCTTTGAACTCGACGTCGCCGCCCTCGCGTTCCCCGCGGTCGATGGCACGGCGCAGGACGGCTCTGTCACGACCCATGTACCCCGCGGTTCGGGACCGATATGGAAAAGCTTTCCCGGCGACACCCGGGTTCTCCGGGGGTTCACGGGGGTTAGGCGCGGCCTTGCTCCCGCAACCGTTCGTAGGCCCTCGTCACCCGTTTGAACGTGGATTCGTCCCCGCCGCGGTCCGGGTGGACCTCCTTGACCCGCTCCCGGTAGGCCGCTCGCACCGTCGCCGGATCGGCGTCCGGTGAGACGCCCAACACCTCGTAGGCGGTCCCCAGATCGATTGCGGGAGCGTCGTCCCCGGGCGGCCCCGCCGACCGTCGCCCACCCGGGGAGCGCCCCCGTTGGGAGCCCGTGTCATTGGGTCGGCGCCGGCCCGTTGGCTCCGCGTCGGCCCGCCACCGGACTCGCGCCCGTAACCGGCCACTCGCCTGGTACCACAGGATGTACGCCGCGATCCCGAACGGGACCCCGACCCCCAGGGCGACGGGACTCACCGTCACGCCGAGGACGACGAACACCACGGCGACGACGCCGAAGACCCAGGCCAGCGCCACTCGCAGCCTCGCGTTGTCCACACGCCGCCTATCCGGGCAACCGTTGTAAGCCTCCCGCCCCATACTATGGGTATGAGTACGACGACGCTGTGCCAGATCTGTGAAACCGCCCCGGCCACCCAACGGTGTGGGCGGTGTGGCTCCATGGTGTGTGAGAGCCACTACGACGAGGAAGCCGGACTCTGTACGGCGTGTGCCGCCGACAGCCGGGGAGCGGCCACCTGACTGACCCTACCTGGCGTCGGCGACGGCGGTGACGGCCCCCACAACGCGTTTGACCGCCCCACCATCCGGGACGAACACGTGCACCCGCGGGGACGGGCCCGGCACCGCCCGCACCCGCAACTCCTTCGACGCCGCGGTCTCCCGGGCGGTATCCACCCCGGTCTCCAGGGTGAGGCGACCCCGGTGCTCGTGGACGTACACCGCCCCGATCACCGCCCCGTCGAGGGCGACGTCGTAGGCCCGCTCGCCCGCCGCCGACCCCGTCACCGACCGGTCCGCATCGGCGACGGTGACCCGGGCCAACGCCCCGTCGGACCGCCCGGACAGCTCCGAGGCGAGCAACGCTGCGATCCGCCGCCCGTCCTCGACCGTCCGCTCGACCATACCCCTCGGTTCGGGGTCCCGACGGTTAGCTGTTCCCGTCCTGGAGTGTGGCCCGCGCCGTCTCCGCCGCCGACGCCGCGTCGACCCCGCGGCGCCGTGCGTACACCACCGCCGCCGCCTCGACGCTAACCGCCAGCTCCGCCTGTACCTGGTTGATGTCCGCCACCGCCGTCTGCTTCTCGACGCCGACCGCCTCCAGTGCGTCGAGGACCTGCTCGAAGGCGGATCGCTCCCGGAACAACTCCGGGTCAGGACTGAACCCATCCGGCACCGTCACCGCCCCCGGGTCGAAGGCCGCGACCAGGGCCTCCCCGTCCCGGTCGAGCAACCCCTCGCCCATGGCGAGATCCAGGACGCGTTTGGCCTGGTCGGGGGACATCCAGTCACGGTCCAGGGACAACGCGACCACGAACTCGTTCTCCCGCATCCGCTCCCCGCCCGCCTGCTTGAACGGCGCCGCAACCACCACCCGGAGACTCATCGCCTCCCGCCGACGGCCGCGTCCGCGTAAAGCGTGGCGGTCTCGGTCCGCAACGAGAGATTCAAGTGTCGGCCCGGCCGACGACCGGCCATGCAAGACCAGGGCCGTTCCCGCCGCACCAAGACCGGCGGTCGCATCCGACCCCACGGGAAGAAACGGAAGTACCAGCTCGGTCGCTCCCCGACAGAGACCCGGATCGGCGACCCCGCCTTTCGGGTGGTCGATGCCCGTGGCAACAACACCAAGACCCGCGCGCTCGCGACCGACGTCGCCAACGTCGCCGACGGTGGGGACACCAGCCGCGCCGACCTGGTCAACGTCGTCCGCAACGACGCCAACCCCAACTACGTCCGCCGGAATATCATCACCAAGGGCGCCGTCGTCGAGGTCGACCTCGACGGCGACCGTCGTCAGGCCCGGGTGACCTCCCGTCCCGGCCAGTCCGGCCGCGTCGATGCGGTGTTGCTCGCCGAGTCCGAGGAGGTCAGCGAACAACACGTCGAAGACGAGGGCGACGCCGACGCATAACGGCTGACTCACGGCCTGGACCCGCCGACGGGCTCTGGATTCACTGCTACTCGATCGATAGACCCGCGCGTCGACCAACCGAGCGCCGGGGATCCTTATTGGAAGCCGATGCGGCTCTCGCGCCGTTCGGCCCGTGGCGCCGCGGTCCCACCACGGAACTCCTCCTCGACCCGTTCGTAGTACTCGAGGAGTTCGTCGGTCACCGTCGGCCGCACCGACTCCATGGCCTGCCGGAAGTGTCGCATCCCCACTTCTTCGGCGTCCTCGTCGCCCCGCAGGGCCTCCATCCCGGCCTCGCGTGCGATCGAGGCGAGGTCGGAACCGACGTAGCCCTCGGTCACCTCCGCTAACTCCCGGAAGCTCACGTCCGAGGACAGCGGCGTATCCCGCGTGTGGATCTCGAGGATCTCCTCCCGCCCCGTCTCGTCGGGTTGCCCGATCTTCACGAGGCGGTCGAACCGCCCGGACCGGATCAACGCGGGGTCGATGATGTCCGGTCGGTTGGTCGCGCCGATCACCATGACCTCCTGCATGTCCTCTAACCCGTCGAGTTCGGTGAGCAACTGGTTGACGACGCGTTCGGAGACGTTGTTCCCGTCGTCCTGCCCGCGGCCCGGGGCCAACGCGTCCAGCTCGTCGAAGAACACGATACACGGCGCGACCTGGCGGGCCTTCCGGAAGGTCTGCCGGATCGCCTTCTCGGACTCGCCGACCCACTTCGAGAGGAGCTGGGGGCCCCGCACCGAGATGAAGTTCGCGTTCGTCTCGTTGGCGACCGCCTTCGCGATGAGCGTCTTCCCGGTGCCGGGCGGCCCGTAGAGCAGCACCCCGCTCGGGGGTTCGATGCCGAGCCGGTCGAACTTCTGGGGGTCGGTCAACGGCCACTCGATCGACTCCTTGACGTCGCGTTTGGCCTCCTGTAACCCGCCGACGTCCTCCCAGGATACCTTCGGCAACTCGACGAGGACCTCCCGCATCGCGGAGGGTTCGACCTCTCCGAGGGCGCCCTGGAAGTCCTCGCGTTTGACGATCATCCGGTCGATCAGACTCGGCGGGATGTCCTCCTCGTCTAAGTCGATCTCGGGGAGGTACCGGCGCAACGCCCGCATCGCCGCCTCCTTGGTGAGGCTCTCGATGTCCGCGCCGACGAACCCGTGGGTGTCGTCGGCCAACCGACTCAGCGTCACGTCATCGGACAGCGGCATCCCCCGCGTGTGGATGCGTAAGATCTCCTCGCGCCCGATCTCGTCGGGGACGCCGATCTCGATCTCGCGGTCGAACCGGCCCGGGCGACGCAACGCGGGGTCGACGGCGTCGACGCGGTTGGTCGCCGCGATCACGATGACCTGGCCCCGCGCCTCCAGCCCGTCCATCATCGTCAACAGCTGGGCGACGACGCGGCGTTCGACCTCGCCGGTCACGTCCTCGCGCTTGGGCGCGATCGAGTCGAGTTCGTCGATGAAGATGATGCTCGGGGACTCGTCTTTGGCGTCCTCGAAGATCTCGCGTAACTGCTGTTCGGACTCGCCGTAGTACTTCGAGATGATCTCCGGGCCGGCGATCGAGAAGAAACTCGCGGACGTCTCGTTGGCGACGGCCTTGGCCAACAGGGTCTTTCCGGTGCCGGGCGGCCCGTGTAACAGGACGCCTTGTGGCGGTTCGATCCCGAGTTTCTGGAAGATCTGTGGGTGTTTCATCGGGAGTTCCACCATCTCCCGCACCCGCTGGATCTCCTTCTGGAGGCCGCCGATGTCCTCGTAGGTGATGCCGCCACCAGCGCGGTCGAACCCCGAGATCGGCTCCTCGCGCAACTCGACGTCGGTGTCCTCGGTGACGAGGACCACGCCGTCGGGCTCGGATTCGACGGCGATCAACGGGATGGCCTGGCCGGGCGACCGCATGAACGGGTGGTTGGTCGAGGACATCACCGGGACGATGTCCCGTTCGACGACCGGGCGTTTCAGGATCTGGCGTTTGACCATGCCCGCGGCGTCGGACCCGAACTGGACACTTGCCTCCTCGGGCGGGGCCAACACCAGGCGGTCGGCCTTCTCCGTCTCGGCCTTGCGGATCTTGACGCGTTCGCCGATGCCGACGTCGGCGTTCTGCCGCGTGAACCCGTCGATGCGGACGGTGTCGGTGTTCCAGTCCTGTCGGTCCGCCCGCCACACCTTCGCGGCGGTCGTCTCCCCGCCTTCGATCTCGATGATGTCACCTGGACTGAGCTTCAGGTGGAGTAGGGTGTCAGGGTCCAGTCGGGCGATGCCGCGACCGGAGTCGTTCGGGTATGCTTTCGCCACCTCGAGTTGAACTTCGTTCATCGTTCTTGCGGGGGATTACGTGGGGGTCGGCCGGCCCGGCGCATAGGTCTTTCCCACCGCCGCCCACGCCTGTCAGACGATAGCATGCCGGCACGGAAAGCGGTGGCGGTCGCACACCTTTTTGCGGGGGCCGTCATCCGGTGGGGTATGCCCGATTCCGAGCCTGGGTCCAGTCGCAGTCCGGACAACCCGTTCGTCCGCCGGGGCCCCGACGATACCGCGGGGGACCTCCGCATCTTAGAGACCGTCGTCGACGACGTCTCACCGGAACTGCTGGGCCGCCTCCAGGACCGGTTGGCCGCGGTCGGCGCCCACCACGTCTCGGTCCTCGGGGTGACCACGAAGGCCTCTCGACCCGGTCACCTCGTCCGGGTGACCGTCGACCCCGACGACGCGGACCCGGTCGCACGTCGCCTCGCCCGGGAGACGGGGACGACGGGCGTCCGCGAGCTCCGGGCCGCCCACCGCTTCGTCGCCGACACGGAGACGGTCACCGCGACCGTCGAGTTCGACGACCGGTCCTTCGACGTCGCCGTGAAACTCGCCGCGATGGACGAGGAGGTCTACGACGTCAGCGCCGAGTACGGAGACGCCGCCCGCGTCGCCGACGCCGTCGACCGCCCCGTAGCCGCGGTGATGCGCCGCGCCGAAGCCGCCGTCGACGTCGAGGACTAGTCACCCGGCATCACGCCGTCGCCCCCGTCGGTGAACCGGGTGCCGACCGGTGCCCTGACCACCTGCTCGAGGACCAGGAGGTCGATTGCCGACCCGACCGTGTTCGTCACGAGTGCCAGCACCGCCGGCACCGCCACCGGTGCGGGCGTCCCCGCGATCGTTGCGATCGCCGCGACGTCGATGAGGAGGAGTGGCGCCACCGCGGTGACCGCGAGGTCGGTCCGGGTCCAGTGCTGGTCCGGCGCCACCGTGTAGACCGCGGTCAGGTTTCGGGCCACCCCGACGTGCACCCGGTACCCGAGTGCCGTCGCGACGACGGCATGGACCGCCTGGTGGCCGAGTACCGTCACGACGATGGTTGCGACCCCGATCGTGACGACGCCAAGGACCCCATGAGCACCAGTCCCGGCAATCGGGTCGGTGCTCCACCACACCAGGCCCGTCCCGAGCGCGCCACTGAGCACGAACAACGCGATCGCCGTCCGTCCGACCGTCCCCCGGTCGGTTCGCAATCGGACGGCCGCCGGGGTGTCATCGGTCACGACTCGTCCTCGTCGTCACTGCCGTGTTCGGCGATGGCCTCGGCCATCGACAGTTCCCCCGTGGCGACCTGTCGGGCGAGGTCCGCCGGCAACGTCGCCGACCCGGTGACCTCCCGCGACCGGTTCTGGATGGCCTGGATCTCGCCCGGCGTCGGATCGACGGCCAGTGACCCAACCGGCTCTCCGGGTCGTCGTGCGATGTTGACCGCGGCCAGCACGTCCCCCATCCCCCGCGCCCCGGTACCGAGATGCGGGGTGGTCCCCGTCTCGTCGACCAGTTCCACGCGGACATCGTCCAGTTCCTCGACGATCTTCGCCCCGGACAATCGGGCGCCGTCCCCCACCCGCACCACGGAATCGGTCGCGTCCTCGATCTCGGACCGGATCACCTCGACGACGTCGGCCAACGGCACCTGGAACACCGCGACCACCACCGCCCCCGACAGGACCGCCACCCCCGGCCGATCGCCGGGGTCGACCCCCACGACGGTTCGGCCCCCGGCCTCCCGGAGCAGGGCGACCGCCTCGTCGACGGCCGCCCGCGGCTCCCCGGGGTCGGCCCGCACCACCGGGACCCCCGAGGGCGTCCACGCCTCGCCGGCGCCCGTGAGCAGGACCGCACACGCGTCGGGGAGCGGGTCCCCCGGTTCGATCGTCGTGAACTGCAGGCCACGGTCCCGCAGCTCCCCGACGACACCGTGGTACACCTCGAAGTCGGCGGTCGCGACGACGATCACGGCGCGGCCTCACACCCACGTCCGGTTAAAGCATTCGTGCCGGGAGGTATTTCACCACGGGGACGAGAACCATCGCTGTGACCGACGGCGGCGTCCCCACCGGGTGTGATCCACTCGACGAGCTGCTGGGCGATGGCCTGGAACGCGGTGCAGTCACCCAGTTCTACGGCCCACCAGCCGCGGGGAAGACCAACGTCGCCCTCTCGGCCGCCGTCGAGGTCGCCGTCGACGGCGGGACCGCCGTCTACATCGACACGGAAGGCCTCTCCGTCGACCGGTTCCACCAGGTCCTGGACGGGTGTACCGACGACGTCGACGCCGCCGCCGACCGCATCATCATCTCCGCCGCCCACGATTTCGACGAACAGGCAGAGGCCGTCCGGGACATCGAGGACCTCGCCTCCCAGGCAGACCTCGTCGTCCTCGATAGCGCCACCGGCTTCTACCGCGTCGAACGCGCCAACGACGCCGAGGGCGGGGAGACACTGCGCCGCGTCGCCGACCAGGTCACCCACCTCCTGGGGTTGGCCCGTCGCTACGACTTCGCGGTCCTGCTCACGAACCAGGTGTACACCGACCCCGACACCGACCGCACCCGCCCACTCGGCGGGCACACCCTCCAGCACTGGACGGCGACGGTCGTCCGACTGGAACGGTTCCGCGGCGGCAACCGGCGGGCGACCCTCGAATCCCATCGCTCGAAATCAACCGGGGAGTCCATCCAGTTCAAGATCACCGACGCCGGCATCACCGGCGTCGACCGCAGCCACTAGATCTCGCCGAGTTTCCGCAGCAACTGGCCGCGGTACTCCTCGTCGGCCTGCATCCCCTTCATCTCGAGGACGTTGCGCTCGAGTTTGTCGACCGCCACGTAGAACGCCGATTCGGCCCCGTAGCCCTCGCCCGACCCGGCGACCTGGCCCTGGTTGGTGCGCAACCTGACCTGACACCGGATCAACGGCGTCCCGCGGAGCTTCTCCTTGTGCTTGTGGAACCGCACGTGGGCGTGGTGGACCCGCATCTCACCGTACTTGTCCGCGACGTCCTCGATGGTGGTACGCACCTCCTGGCGGGTCAACGTCTCCAACAGGTCGATCTGGGTGATCTGGACGTCGAGGTGGTCCTCCTCGGTGTAGGACAGCGCCCGCAGCACGTCGGTCTTGGTGATGACGCCACCGACCTGACGGTCGTCGGCCTCCGGGGTCACCACTAGGCCCGCATACCCGTGTGCGAACATCGTCTCCACGGCCGTCTGGACGGAGTCCCCGACACCCGTCGTATCGACCGGAGAGGACATCACGTCGTAGACCGGGATGTCGAGGACGCGGTCCTGGTCCCCGGCGCGTTCGCCACGGGTCTGTTTGTCCATGTCCCGGATCACGACGTCGACGATGTCGTGGGTGGTGACGATCCCGGTGAGATACCCGTTCTCGTTGACGACGGGCAACCGCGAGATCCCGTGTTCCCGCATCAGGTTGATCGCCCGACCGACCGTGTCCTCCTCGGTGACCGTCACCGCCTCGGCGGTGTAGATGTCACCGACGGTCAACGCGTCCAGGCTGTCCAGTACCGCCTCCAAGATCGCGTCCTCGGTGACGACCCCCCACAGCGACTCGCCCTCGAAGACCGGCGCGATCTTCGTGTTCCCCTCGACGAGCATCCGCGCCACGTCCCGGATGTCGGCGTGGCGTTCGACCTTCGGTGCGGTCTGGGTGAGCGCACTGGCCTTGGTCTGATCGCCGATGTGGGACTGCAACAACTGCTTTTGCGTGATGACGCCGGTGTACTCCCCGTCGTCGGTCACCACGATCCCCTTGGGGTTGTGCTCGTCGAACAGCGATCGCACCTTCCCCAAGCGTTCGTCCGCCGCCACCTCGACGTGGTCCGGCGTCGCGATGTCCTGGATATCCATCCGTACGAAACGCGAGGCCTGGCACGGCCTTGAACCTTGTTGCAGTACAGTTTTGCCCGCGCGGGTGTGAGAGATGGGCGTGCCCGCCGGCTTCGACATCGGCGCCGTGTTCGGCGCGTACACCTACCTCGTGACGGAGCTCGTGTTCGGCGGTGCGGCCCTCGCGTTGCTGGTGTACACCGACGCCGTCGACCGCGGCGCCCGCACCGTCCTCGTCCTCTACCCCGTCGCGTACGTCTGGGACTGGTACACCCTCCACATCGGCGTGTTCACCATCCCGTTGCGCACCGGCGTCGAGGTGCTCGGCATCCCGATCGAGGAACACCTCTTCATGGTCGTGGTCCCGACCCTCGTCGTCGGCGTCCACGAACTCTTACACGGCGACCACGGGCGGTGGCCGCGGTCCAGTCAGGAAGGCACTTAACCGGGGCCACCGAACGCCGGTCCACCGTGCCGGCCACCCAGCTCACCCTCATCCAGATCGACAACTACGGTCCCTGGACGGTCAGTCCGACGCCGCGACGGGAGGCCGACCTGCAGACGATGCAGTCCCGATTGTACGCCGATCTCTCCCAGTTCATCGGCCACCGCGGTGGCTACGTCTTCTTCACCCGGTTCGACAACATGATCGCGGTGACCAACGGCCTGACCATGGCCGATCACGACCGGTTACAGACCAGTATCCGGAACCGGTACCCGGTCACGATCAGTCTCGCCGTCGCCGCCGCCCAGTCCCCCGTCGACGCCCTCGAGCGGGCGAGTGACGCCTTACAGGCCGCCGGCAGCGCCCAGGACGCCACCCGCCGCGAGATCCTGCGGGGCGACCCGCTCGAGGGGGACGGCGAGGTGCAACTCGCGCACTTCGACGTCGTCGACGCGACCGAACGGTTCACCGACCGCCTGAACGCCTTCGACAGCTTCGTCCACATCGAAGACGGGTACGCGACGCTGATGGCCTACCTCCGCCGCACCCACGAGGGCCTGGCGTTCTTCGTGGGTGGTGACAACATCATCGCGGTCTGTCCCCACCTCGACGGCGAGGCCTTCGAGGACGTCATCGACCACGTCGAGGCCGCGACGGAGGTCGAGTTGAAGGTCGGTGTCGGCCACGGCCCCACCGCCGAGGCCGCCGGGATGGACGCCAAGCACGCCCTGGAGGTCTGCCGGGACCACGACACCCGCATCGAGGGCGTCCCCACCGTCGCCCACGACGACTGACCCATGACGGACACGGCAACGCGCGTGTGGCCGGTCGGGAGGCCCCGGTCGTGAGCCGCGGGTCGACGCTGGTCACCCGGCGGGCCCGCCGGTTCGTCCTCGCCAGCCCCCTGTTCCTGGTGGCGTGGGCGCTCGCGGTGCTGGTGGAACTCCCCGCCCGGACCACGGTCCCGCTGGCCTTACAGGGGTTCGTCCTGACCATGGTGTTCGGGAAGGCCTACGCGTTGGTGCCGTCCTACTTCGATACGACACTCGCGCCGCCGTGGGCGCCACTCCTCCAGTTCCCCCTCACCGTCGTGGGCGCCCCCGCCCTCGCGGCCGCCGGCCTCCCGGGAACCCCCGCCTGGATGGGGGTCGCCGGCGCGACCACGTGGGCGGCGGGGACGGTCGTCTTCGTCGCGACGATCGTGTACACGATCCGCGGGAACCCCACGGGGGCGGCCACCGGGACCAGTGACGTCAACGCCGCCCGCCACCGGATCGACCGCATCGCCAACGTTGGGGTGCCCGTGGTCCTCGCCTACCTCCTCGCCGGGAGTTACACACTCATCGCGACCCACGCCACCATCCCCCGCTTCGGTATCCCGGCGCCGGGCGCGACCCACCTCCTGGCAGCCGGTGGTGGGGCCCTCCTCGTGTTCGCGGTCGGGTTCAGGCTGTTCCCCCGGTTCCTCGCCGCCCACCCGCCCCGCGGGCTCGCCCCGATGGTCCTGGCTGCGGGGGCACTCGCCCCCATCGTCATCGCGACCAACCTGTACGGTGGCCGCCTCTTCGAGGTGGGGGCCGCCCTCCAGGCGCTGGCCGTGCTCGGGTGGGCGGGGAGCTATGCGGTGTTGTTCTGGCGGTCCGACCGGTCCCGCGTCGCCCTGTACGGCCCCCTATTGGGTGCGGTCCTGGGCGCCATCGGCGTGGGCCTCGGCCTCCAGTTCGCGTATGCGGCGGTGAGCACCGACCTGATCGTCGTCCATCGCCGCCTCAACCTCGTCGGGTTCCTGGGGTTGACGATCGTCGGGGCGGCCTACCAGTTCTACCCACCCGCGGTCGGGTCGTTCCCCCTCGCGGGGAACCGGCTCGCCGCCGGATCGATGGCCGCCATCTTCCTCGGTCTCCTCACCCAGGTCGGGGCCGCGGTCGGCCCCGCATCGCTCTCGACGGTCGGCGAGGGCCTCGTCGTGATCGGGGCACTCGCGTATGCCTACCTCCTGGTGGGGCTGTTGGCCCAACGCTACGGGTGACCGACCGGACCACCCACCACAAGACATTTGCCGGAAAAATGGGCATCGGGGAATACCGCCCGCGTGGGCGGACCGGCCAACCATGACAGGGCCGCGACCCGTCCACCCGGTCGGGGGGTCGAGACCTGGTGGGACGGGCCCCGGATCCGGGTCCGGTGGACCGTATGCGTGGGCGGGTCGACCCACGGCCGGATACTTGTCCCAGCCTCCGCGCCGGGCGTGTGCTAGGCTTTGGCACGCGCGCGTAAACGTCTGTCGGCTCCCGTCACCTGCGCCGGGTTTTTCGCCGGTCAGGCCACCAGCCGACCCACCGCCGCCACGACCCGGTACAGGAACGTATCCGCCTCGTACTGGCGCCACCCCGCGTAGCCACCGGTCAGGGTCCGGGCGGGGTAACCTTCCGTCTCGAGGTAGGTCGTGGCACGTCGGGCCACCAGCCCGGCCTTGCACACCGTGACGACCTCGCGATCGTCTGGCAGGACCCCAAGGTGCTCCTCGAGGGCCGCGATATCGCCTCGCTGGAGGGCCTCGTACACCGGGGCGTTGTAACTCGTCGGGATGTGGCCGTCGTCGTAGTCCTCGGCCGGGCGGATATCCAGGACGAACACCGCATCCAGGCGTTCGTCGAGTGTGGCGGGACCGATCCCGGGCATACCCCGAGGGTCGGGGCCGCCGACGGAAACCGGTACCGGTCAGGCCCTTCTGCCACCACAATTAAACGGTGGTCAGCCAGTACTAGTCGGTGTCATGACCACTACCGAGTACCGGCCGGCCGACCTCGCCCGCGACCGCGAGGACGACAGCGAGGACCTGTTCCTCCTCGACGTCCGCCGCGAGGACGAGTACGAGGAGTGGCAGATCCCCAACACCACCAACCTCCCCATCTACGACGACCTCCTGGACGCCGACTTCTCCACACTGGCCGACAACCTGGACGCCCTCCCAGAGGACCAGCGGATCGTGGTGATCTGTGTCGAGGGCGTCACCTCCGCGGACGCCGCGGCCTTCCTCCGGGACCACGGGTACGACGCCGTCTCCCTGGACGGCGGCATGAACGGGTGGGCCCGCCTCCATCGCGCCTACAGCGATGCAACCCCCGAGGGCCTCATCCAGGTCGTCCGCCCCGGCACCGGCTGTGTCTCCTACCTCCTCCACAGCGACGGCGACGCCCTCGTCGTCGACCCCTCGCAGTACATCGACGAGTACCGCACCATCGCCGACGACCACGACCTCACGATCGTCGGCGTCGCCGACACCCACGCCCACGCCGACCACGTCTCCGGGGCCCGCCGCCTCGCGGGCGACCTCGATGTCCCCTACTACCTCCACGAGGCGGACGTCGGCGCCCTCGAGGACGTCACCCCGATCGCCGACGGGGACGCCCTCACCGTCGGCGACCGGACCGTCACCCTCACCCACACCCCAGGCCACACGCCCGGGAGCGTCTCCCTGCACTGGGGAGACAGCCTCATCGCCGGGGACACCCTGTTCCTGGCGAGTGTCGGCCGCCCCGACCTCGAGGACGGCGACCCCGACGCCGTCCGGACGGCCGCACGCCGCCTCTTCGAGAGCCTCGACACCCTCACCGACCTCGACGACGACACGCTCGTCTTCCCCGGGCACTTCAGCGACGAGCGACGCCGGCCACTGGTCACCGACCTCGGGGCGCTGCGTTCCGGCACCACGAACGAACTCCTCGGGTACGTCGACGCCGACGACGAGACGGCCTTCGTCGAGACGATCGTCGACAGCCTCGCCGAGGAACCCGCCAACTACAACGAGATCAAACAGATCAACTGGGGCCACTCCCAACCCGACGGCGACGTCGAGGCCCTGGAACTCGGGCCGAACAACTGCGCGGCGAACTAGCCCATACCGAGGGCGTCCTCGAGCCAGGCCGCGTGGTCCCGGAGCGCCGCCTCCCCGGCGTCGGTCAACGCCAACCGATCCTGGAGGCCATCGACCGACCGGTCGAGGTGGCCCTGCCGGACCAACGCATCGACGGCGCCCTGGTACTGGCTGGGGCTGATCCGGTCCTCGTAGTGGCGTTCCAGGGCGGCCTTGACCGCCCGGTCGGTCCCGCCATCGAGGGCCGCCACTACGACACAGATGTCCCGTCGCAACCCGCTGTGCAACCACCGTCCCATACCCCACACTCGGGGCCGCCGCAGAAAAACCGGGGGGTCAAGCGAGGCTGACGTCGAGGTACAGCATCACGACCGTCCCGAGGACCGTCCCGATGGTCGCCACGCGTTCGTGGCCGCGGGCGTGGGTCTCGGGCACGATCTCGTCGCTGATCACGTACAGCATCGCCCCCGCCGCGAACCCCATCGCATACGGTAACAGCGGCGCCACCGCCTGCACCGCGAACGCGCCGAGGACCGCGACCGGGACCTCGACGACGCCGGCCCTGATCCCCGCAACCCACGCGTAGAACCGGCGGTCCAACCCGGCGTTGACGGCCGCGACCGACACCGCGAGTCCCTCGGGGATGTTCTGGATGCCGATCGCCAGCATCAACGCCACCGCGTTCCCGACGGTCGCCCCGTTCTGGCCGACGGACCCGAACCCGACGCCGACCGCCAGGCCCTCGGGGACGTTGTGCAACGTGATCGCCAGGATGAACAACACCACGGACGCCAGGCGGTCGCCGCTTCCCGGTAGGGACTCACCGGGTGTGGCGGCGTCCCGGCGGCGGCGCCCGGAGAGGAGGTAGTGGGCATGGGGGATGAGGGCGTCGGCCCGGTCGAGGAACGCCGCCCCGAGGACCACCCCGGCCAGGACCGGGAGCGGGTCCCCGCCGGCGGCGTCGACACCGGGCAGGATCAGGCTCGTAAACGACGCGGCCAACATCACGCCGGCCGCGAAGCCGAGGACGGCATCGAGGAGGCGGTCCGAGGGGTCGGTGAGCAACAGGATCAGCGTGGCGCCGAACAGGTTCATGGCGGCGATGAGGAGGCCGCCGACCAGCGCCTGGACGACGGGGTCGGTCCCGACGGTCCGGACGAACCAGTCGGCCAGTGCCATACGGGGGCGACGCCCGGTCGGTGCAAAACCGTTGTGCACCCTGTCCCCGCCGGGGCCGGTGCCCCGATCGGGGGTGACCGCTCAACGGGCTCCTGGTCCCCGTGGTGGTCGGTGTCCCCGGTGGTCCGGTGAGAGTCGGCGTTGCGCTGGTCGACTCCGACGCCGTGGGTGGCCTGTTTGGGGTGTCACTCGATGGGTTCGACGGTCGGCTCCCCGCAGTGGGGACAGTACTCGGAGGCCGCCTCGAGTTCGGTGTCACAGGACCGGCAGACATACGCGGCCTCGCCGTCCCCGACCAGTGACTGCTTGGTCCGCTCGACGGTGCGGCCCACTTTGCGGAACAGGCTCATCACCCTAGCCAGACCACCGTCGCGGAAATAGGCTTCGGCGCTACCACCCGAACGCCTCGTGGACGGCCAGCCCCGCCTCGGGGAGGACCGGGCCCACCACCTCGGTCCGGTCCCCGAGGATGGTCGCCGCCCGCACGCTCGGGGCGCCACCGGTGAGCTCCCGGAGCGCCTCGCTGCTCACGCTGTACACCACGCGGCCGAGGCCGGCGATCGCCAGGCCGCCGGCACACATCGGACACGGTTCGGTGCTCGTGTACAACACGAGCTCGCGTCGGGACTCGGGGTCGTACTCCCGGGCGGCACGGAAGGCGAGGTCCAGTTCCGGGTGGCCTCGCAGGTCCTCGTCGGTGTGCACCCGGTTGGATGCGGTGGCCACGACCTCGTCGTCGGCGACCAGCACCGATCCGAACGGGTCGTCGCCCCGTTGGGCCGCGGTCCGGGCAAGCTCGAAACACCGGCGGACGTGGGCCTCGTCGTCATAGCCTTCTCCAACCATACCACTGTCTCCCGGGGCGTCGCCATCAGTGCTTGGGCCACCGCGGGCCCGGTGCAGGGACCCCCATCACGCCGGTCTCGACCGGTGTTTATATACCAACGCGACCGACGCTTCGATCGTGGGGAGCACTGAGACCGTCCAAATCCACGGTGAGACCGTCCGTGTTACTTCTTTACACACTATCGACAGTACCACAAAGCATTTACAAACCCCAATAGTTGGCTACTGCTGTACCCCTACCCATGGTGGCAGCCACGCTGACCCGGTCGACTCGTGACGAATGGGGTATTGGACGCTGTCGCCGATGAAGACCGACCAACCAACCAAACTATGACAGGAACAACAGACAAGCTCCGTGGCGT
>JBDGTJ010000049.1:0-26064 GCA_042216925.1 Halobacteriaceae archaeon | reverse complement strand
GGGACAGCGCCCTGAACGCTGCGCCTTTGGCCAAACTTGGCTATCCCT
This sequence comes from Halobacteriaceae archaeon, assembly GCA_042216925.1. Taxonomy (GTDB): domain Archaea; phylum Halobacteriota; class Halobacteria; order Halobacteriales; family Halobacteriaceae; genus JBDGTJ01. Next base: position 26,016 of record JBDGTJ010000049.1, on the reverse strand, counting down.
GCACGCGAATTGGTGTTCCGTCCGCCCCGTGAAACCGGTTTCGGTTCCGCGAACCGGCGCCACCGCTCCCCGTAGGGGTCGGCCAACGGTGGGTGTGTGGGGCGGTCGTGTCATGCTTACAGTGCGACTTGGGATTCGAGTTCGTCGGCGCGGTCGTGTAACGTGTCGACGGCCCGGACGACGAGGTCGTCGACCGGGAGCGAGCCATCGGATTCGACGTGGAACACGAACGCATCATCGACGTCCGTGACCTCGACCTCCGAGTCCGGGAACTTGTTGCGGAGGTCGTGGTCGAACTCCTCGGTCGGGATCAACTCGCCGTCGACCTCGACGACGCCGCGGACGATTTCGGCCTCGTCGTCACCGTACTCAGCCCGATCCCCGACGGGTTCGACCCGTTGGAGGTGCCGGTAGCCGACCGCGACCCCGCCTTGATGTTTGGCGTGGTCGCGACCGTAGCCCAGCACCGCCTCGGCCTCGACCTCGAGGCGCTGGTCTTCCTTGAGGTCGATGATGGGAACGTTCTTATCCGCGGGTTCGACCCCGGGTTCGCTGGCGACGAGATCCCCGGAGTAGGCGGTACCCTCGCCCTCGACGTCCAGGGAGAGGGTGACGCTGTCACCCTCATCGAGGCTGTCGAGGTCGGTCGTGAGGGGCACCAACCCGAGGCGTAACCCGATCTGTTCGTCGAACATCACACTGGAGTTCTCGATGACGCGCAAGGTATCGATCGACAGGGTGGGCACGTCGGCGAGGACGGCCCGGCGGATGCCGTTGGCGAGCGCCGGGGTGATGCCCCGGACGAGGAAGCGGGCTTCCCGGTCGGTTCGGTCGATGAACTCCACCTCGAATTCACTCATATCAGTACCCCGAATTCTTCGGTGCGCGCGTGCCGTCGTGTGGGATCGGCGTCACGTCCTCGATGCGGCCGATCTCGAGGCCAGCCCGGGCTAACGCCCGGATGGCGGCCTGGGCCCCGGGCCCGGCACTGCGTTGCTGGTTGCCCCCCGGGCCGCGGACCCGGACGTGGACACCCTCGAACCCCTGTTCGAGGACGTCCTCGGCGACGGTTTCGGCCATCTGCATCGCGGCGTACGGCGACGCTTCGTCCCGGTTCTGTTTCACGACCGACCCCCCGGAGGACTTCGCGATGGTCTCGGCGCCGGTCTGGTCGGTGACCGTGATGATCGTGTTGTTGAACGAGGCGTGGATGTGGGCCACTCCCCACCGATCACTGTCGTTACTGCTCATTCATCTCCCTCCGCGCGAGCGGGGTGTAGTTCGTCGGCGACCGGACTGTTCTCGTCGAAGTCGATGGCGTCCTCCTCGTCGACGGCCACCTTGTACGAGGGGACGGTGACGCGACGGTCATCGACGGTGATGTGGCCGTGTGAGACGAACTGGCGGGCCTGTCGCGGCGTGTTCGCGAGGCCCTGGCGGTAGACGACGGTCTGCAGCCGTCGTTCCAGGATGTCGGTCACGCCAAGTGACAGGACGGCCCCGAGATCTTCGGACGCGTCGAGGACGCCGATCCGCTGGAGGCGCGTGACGAACTCCCGTCCGGTCTCGTCTTCGCCGACCTGCCCGAGGAGGCGACGTGCCTCCCGGCGGTATGATCGGAGTTCCGACTGGGCGCGCCAGAGTTCTTCCTTGGTGGCGAGGCCGTACTGACCGACCAGCCCGTGTTCCTCGTCGATGCGTTCGCCCTGGAACGGGTGGTTCGGCGTCTCGTAGGATTTCGTGTTCGAACCTAGCGCCATCAGAGTTCACCGCCTTCGGTGGCTTCACCGGCTTCTTCCTCTTCCTGTTCCTCCCGGATGGCCTCGACGTTGACACCGATCGTCCCCTCGGTCCGGCCCGTGGACTTGGTACGTTGCCCGCGGACCTTCTGTCCGCGTTCGTGGCGGATGCCACGGTAGGACCGAATCATCTTCATGCGGTTGATGTCCTGTTGCCGGGTCAACGATAGGTCGTTGCCGGTTTCGTGGGTTGTCTCCCCGGTGAAGAAGTCGTTCCGACGGTTCGCCAGCCAGTCCGGCGCGTCGTCGGCGAGTCCTTCGACCGCGTCGACCACGGCGTCGATCTCGTCGTCCTCGAGTCCTCCGAAGGTCGCCGTCCGATCGACGTCGGCGTGGTCGGCGACGACGCGAGCGGTACGGCGACCGATGCCGTTCAACTCGGTGAGGGCTCGTTCGACCGATTTCGTGCCGTCGAGGTCCGTCTGCCCGATGCGGACGAAGTAGCGGATGTCCTCCGCGTCGTCTGCGTCGGGATCGTCCGTCTCCGCTTCCGGTTCTTCCGAGCTCATGTGTGCGTTGTGGAGCGTCGTGGCGGGGATTCGAACCCCGGAGGCTATACGCCACAGAGTTAGCAACCCTGCGCCTTGACCAGGCTAGGCTACCACGACGCGCGTGCTGGTATCATCGCCCTCTCGGACTCGGGGTCGCACACCCCTACAGTTCCTGCACCCGCTCTTTTCAGATGAGACGGTATAAACGCCACGGTCCGGGGTTGCCGGCGGGTGACTAGTCCGTACTCGGCGGGGGCGGGGCGACGTTGAGGTACTCGTCGTTGACCACCCAGTCACCATCCCCGTCTTTGACCATGTACTCCCCGTAGTACGGGACCCGGTTCTCGACGGTCTCCCGGAACGTCTCCCGAATCTCGGGTTTGGTCATCTCGCCCATCGACCGCAGGTCGTCGTTGCGGTTCAGACAGCCCTTGAGGTAGCCTTCGTGGGTGACCCGGACCCGATGGCAGTTCGCACAGAACTCTGGGTTCTCGACGGGGTCGACGACCTCGACCATGCCGCCGTCGACCCAGTACCTGGTCCGGTGGTGCATCTCCCGGTTCTCGATGTCGTCGGCCTGTTCGGCCAACCAGTCGTGGACGCGGTCGATGTCGATCGCCCAGTCGGGTCGGCCGACGAGTTCGGGCATGAACTCGATGAGTTGGAGCCGCAACCCGTCGTTCTCGGCGACGTGCTCGACCATCTCGGGGACATACCCCGCCGTCTTCTCGAAGACGACCATGTTGAGTTTCACCGGCGTCAATCCGGCGTCGACGGCGGCCTTCACCCCCTCGAGCACGCGTTCGTAGGCGCTGGCCTTGGTGAGTGCAGCGAAGTCCTGGGGGTCGAGGGCGTCCTGTGAGACGTTCACCCGTTCGAGGCCCGCATCCACCAGATCCGGCGCGCGACCGGGGAGATAGGTGCCGTTGGTCGTCATCGACGCCGTCATCCCGTCGGGGACACGGGCGATGATCTCCTCTAGGTCATCGCGGAGCATCGGTTCGCCGCCGGTGAACTTCACGGAGTCGACATCGAACTCGCGGGCGACCTCGAGGAACCGGACGACGTCGTCGGTCGACAGTTCGTGGTCGCGGGGCGCCATCGGGCCCCGGGTGTCACCGAGGCCCTCGTTGTGACAGTAGACACAGTCGAAATTACAGCGGTCCGTCAGCGAGATGCGGACCCCGGTCACCTCGCGACCGAACGAGTCGACCAGCATGTCACCAGCGAAGGGGCCGGGAGGTCTTAAGCCCGCGGGTCCCGGGTGGGCACGGCCCCGACGGGGAGATCGAGCAACCGCGTGACTCGATCGATGGCCGCCCCGTACTGGACGGCGGCGAGTGCGGCGAGCCCCACAGCGAACACCGGGGCATCGAGGATCCACAACCCGAGCGTGGCGCCTCCGACGATCAGGACCTCGAGGCCGATCCGGGCCCGTCCAGGGATCGGGACCACGGCTTCCCCCGGATCGCCGGTGGCCCGGAGGACTGTCCAGGCGCCCGCCGTCGACACGACGAACAGGACTGCCAGCACGCTGCCGAACACCCCGGGTGCGAGACTGCCGCCGAGGCGGGCGACTGCGACCAGTATCGCGATGACGAGGGGCGGCCGCAACACCAGTGCCGCCTGGGCACGGTTCATACGACCGCGATCGGCCGGTACGGGCATAAGTCCCGGGTCGGCCGGTGTCACAACCCTTATTCGCCGGTCGGCGTAATGATGGGGCATGGACGTCGACGCCGTCAGAGACCGGTTGCGACGGGTCGAAGACCCCGATTTCGGCGACGATATCGTCTCCCTGGGCCTGGTCAATGACATCACCGTCACCGACGACGAGGTGGCGGTCTCCCTGGCATTGGGGGCGCCGTACTCACCCCGGGAGACCGACCTGGCGGGGCGGGTGCGGCAGAGCTTAGACGACCTCGACGTCGACATCGATCTGAGTGCCCACGTGGCAGACCCCGACCGGGAGGATGCCGCACTCCCCGATGTCGAGAACGTAATCGCCGTCGCCTCGGGGAAAGGCGGCGTCGGGAAGAGTACGGTGGCGGTGAACCTCGCCGCCGGCCTGGCAGACCGGGGTGCCCGCGTGGGGCTGTTCGACGCGGACGTCTACGGTCCCAACGTGCCACGGATGGTGGCAGCCGAGGAGGCCCCGAAAGCCACCCCGGACGAGACGATGGTGCCCCCGGAGAAGTTCGGGGTGAAGCTGATGAGTATGGCGTTCCTCGTCGGAGAGGACGACCCGGTCATCTGGCGGGGGCCGATGGTGCATAAGGTGTTGACCCAGTTGGTCGAGGATGTGGCCTGGGGTGCCCTGGATTACATGATCGTCGATCTACCCCCGGGGACGGGCGACACGCAGTTGACGATGCTCCAGACCGTCCCACTGACCGGCGCGGTGATCGTGACAACACCGCAGACGGTCGCGGTCGATGACGCGCGGAAGGGCCTCCAGATGTTCGGCCGACACGACACCGACGTCCTCGGAGTAGTCGAGAACATGGGGACGTTCGTGTGTCCGGACTGTGGTGGCGAACACGACATCTTCGGCAGCGGCGGCGGGGAGGCCATCGCAGAGGAAGGCGACCTGCCGTTCCTCGGGTCGATCCCGTTGGACCCGGCGGTCCGGGAGCAAGGCGACGACGGACGGCCGGTCGTCCTCGAGGACGAGGGGGCCGCTGGGGAGGCGTTCCGGGAGGTCGTCGCGCGGGTGGCGGACAACGCGGGGTACGTCCGCCGGAAACGGGTGGTGGAGGTGTAGATGCCGGTCAGTCCCGACCCGGAGACCCGGGATCGGTTGCGGGCGGTCGCCGACGACATCCGAACCGAGGAGAGTTCAGAAGCCGAACTGGTCGCGGCGATGGTCCACCGCGTCAGCGACCTCTACGATGCCGAGGAGGACACCAGTGTCCGTGATATCTACGTGAACATGCGCCAGATCTTGAACGTGACCGAACGTGGCGGCATGGACCACTAGCGACGGATCGAATCCCCCGCGATTCGGGGGCGACCAGTGGGTGGGGACACCACCCGATCGTAGGGATTGTCATTATCGTCCCTGTCAGTGCATGGCAAACGGTTTTACCGTCTCGACTGCAAGTCCCGGGCAGCGCCCAATCAGGCCTGAGTATTCATGACAGACCAGGAACTCATCTGGCGAATCGCGGGCGGTTCCGGCGACGGGATCGACTCGAACAGCCAGGCGTTCACGACGGTCCTCATGCGGTCCGGACTCGACGTCTTCACCCATCGACACTACCCGTCCCGAATCCGGGGCGGTCACACGTACGTGGAGGTGCGGGCGGCCCCAGACGACGTCAAGTGCCGGGGGGACGGGTACAACTTCCTGTTGGCGTTGGGTGACTCCTTCGCCCGGAACCCCCAGGAGAATGCCTACTACGAGGTCGAGGAGGTGAAACCACTCACGGAGAACCTCGACGAGCTCCGGGAGGGTGGCGTCATCGTCTACGACGAAGGACTGATCGACATCGACGAGGTCGACGACTTCGAGGAGCGTGTCGAGGAGAACAACTGGCACGTCTACCCGATGGACCTCCGCGGGATGGCCCGGGAACACGGGCGGGAGGTCATGCGGAACGTCGCCGGGATCGGCGCGACCGCCGGCCTCATCGGGATGGACCTCGATGGCTTGAACGAGATCATCGAGGAGAACCTCTCTTCGAAAGGCGAGGAGGTCGTCGAGCAGAACCAACAGATCTTGCAACTCGGCTACGACCAAGCCCAGGAGTTCGACCACACCCACGACCTCCAGGTGCCGGAAGGGTCCCACGACGAGGAACAGGTGCTGGTGTCCGGCTCGCATGGCATCGCGTACGGCGCCCTCGACGAGGGGTGTCGGTTCATCTCGGGGTACCCGATGACACCGTGGACCGACGCGTTCACGATCATGACCCAGTTGATGCCCGAGACCGGCGGGATCAGCGAGCAGGTCGAAGACGAGATCGCTGCGGCCTCCCTCGCGATCGGGGCGTCTCACGCCGGCGTCAAGGCGATGTCCGGCTCCTCTGGCGGTGGGTTCGCCTTGATGAGCGAGCCCCTGGGCCTGGCGGAGATGACCGAGACGCCACTGGTGTTACTGGAGGCCCAACGCGCGGGACCGTCGACGGGCATGCCCACCAAACCAGAACAAGGCGACCTCGAACACGTCCTCTACACCAGTCAGGGCGATTCCAACCGCGTGGTGTTCGCACCGAGCAACCCCCGCGAGTGTTACGAACAGACGCGGCGCGCCTTCCAGATCGCGTGGGACTACCAGATCCCCTCGATCATCCTCTACGACCAGAAGCTGTCCGGGGAGTACCGGAACGTTCCCGCGAGTTTCTTCGATCGGGAACCGTCCGCCGACCTCGGACAGACCCTGACCGAGGCCGATATCGAGGACGCCGACCACCACGCCTCCGGGACCTTCAACCGATTCCAATGGGAGGCCGAGGACGGGGTCAGCCCACGGTCGGTCCCCGGACAGGCCGGGGGCCGGTTCCTGGCGACGGGGAACGAACACAACAGGGCGGGCCACATCAGCGAAGACCCCGACAACCGCGTCCACCAGGTCGACCGTCGGAACCAGAAACTCGCGTCCATCCGCGAGGAACTGTCCAACGACGACGGCATCCGGAACACCCCGTACGGTGAGGAGGACGCCGAGTTCGGCGTGATCGCGTGGGGGACCCAGACCGGCACGGTCGAGGAGGCCGTCGACCGGTTGGTGGCGGATGGGCACAGCGTCAAGGCCCTCGGCGTCAGCGAGATGGTTCCGTTCCCCACCGAGGAGATCAGGGCATTCATCGAGAGCGTCGACGAGGTCCTCGTCGTCGAGATGAACTCCACGGCCCAGTTCCGCGGGCACATCCAACGACACCTCGGCCGGTACGGGGAGAAACTCTCCAGTCTCCTCAAGTACAACGGCAACCCCTTCGAACCGTCGGAGATCGTCGAAGGCGTCGAGATCGAACTCGACGGCGGCACGGCAGAACCGAGTGCACAGACCACCCTCGAACCCGCAGCAGGTGACTGACCATGAGTGCTTTCACAGCCATCGGAGAGGACCGTGAGGTCGAACGCGACGAGTTCACGCCAGGTATCGAACCCCAACCGACGTGGTGCCCGGGATGTGGGGACTTCGGCGTCCTCAAAGCCCTGAAGGGGGCGATGGCCGAACTCGGGAAAAACCCCGACGAGATCTTACTCGTCACGGGGATCGGGTGCTCGGGGAAACTCAACAGTTACTTCGAGAGCTACGGCTTCCATAGCATCCACGGCCGGGCCCTCCCGGTCGCCCGCGCCGCGAAGCTCGCGAACAACGACCTCGAGGTCGTCGCGGCTGGCGGGGACGGCGACGGGTACGGCATCGGGGGCAACCACTTCCTGCACACCGCCCGAGAGAACCACGACCTCGTGTACATCGTCTTCAACAACGAGGTGTTCGGACTGACGAAAGGCCAGACCTCGCCGACCTCCCCGAAAGGCCACAAGTCCAAGACCCAGCCCCACGGCTCGGCCAAAGATCCGATCCGGCCCCTGTCCCTCGGGTTGTCAGCCGGGGCGTCGTTCATCGCACGAACCGCGGCCGTGAACCCGAACCAGGCCCAGGAGATCCTCGTCGAGGCGATCGAACACGACGGGTTCGCCCACGTCGACTTCCTCACCCAGTGCCCGACCTGGAACAAGGACGCCAAACAGTATGTCCCCTACATCGACGTCCAGGACTCCGATGACTACGAGTTCGACGTCACCGACCGGGAGCAGGCCCTCGAGATGATGCAACAAACCGAGTCCGCGCTGTACGAAGGAGAGGTCCTGACCGGGCGGTACTACAAGGACGAGGACCGGAACTCCTACCAACAGGAGAAACAGGAGATCGGGGAGATGCCCGAGGAACCGTTGGCCGAACGGTACTTCGACGAGGACGCCACCTGGGAGCGGTCCTACGACTACATCGATCGGCACAAGTAACGTTTCGCGTTCGGAAGATATTTTTTCGGTCGCCCAAATCGGGTGGTAGTGTGAGTAGTGAGTCGACGGCCGACCGGATTCTCTCGGTGTTAGAGGCGGACGCCCAGGCATCGGTCTCTGAAATCGCCGAGCGGGCGGACGTCTCCGAACCAACGGTCCGGAAGTACGTCGACAAACTCGAGGAGAGTGGCGTCGTCGTCGGGTACTCCGCGGACGTAGACCCGAAGAAACTATCCGGACAGACGATCGCTCTCGTCGGGATCGAGGTCGCCTCCGAACAGTATGTCGAGGCGACACGTGCCCTCGTCGACGTCGAGGCCATCCGGGAGCTGTACACGTCGAGTGGCGATCACACGCTCATGGCCGAGATCAGGGCCGCGGATGGCGACGACCTCGGTCGGGTCATCAGCGAAGAAGTGCTGGCGATCGACGGCGTGACCGAGGCCCACCCGTCGGTGCTCCAGGAACGGTTGAAATAACGGTCGTCGTCAGTTCTCGTCGAGGTCGGCGGCCTCGGCCTCTTCCTCGTCGAGTTCCTCCGCGAGGTCCTCGGCGTCGACATCGGCATCTTCGAGGGCCTCCTCGAGGTCGCCGAGGTCCTCCTCGCCGCCGCCCATCATCCCGCCCATCCCGCCCATCGGACCGGCGGGTTGGGCGTCGATGACCTCCTGGACGATGACGCGATCGACGTCCAGCCGATCGATGATGTCCTGGGCGACCTGCTGTTTGCCGAACATCCACTGCTGGTTGAACTGGAGTTCGGGGACACTCTCGATGTAGACGGTCTCCTTCTCGACGGTCTCGGTCTCGGTCTCCCCGTCCTCGGTCTCGACGTCCTCCTCGACCTCGTCGGTCTGGATCCAGATCTCTGGTTCGACGTCGAACCGGGCGCTGATCAGGCCTTGGGCCTTCTCGACCGGGTCGGTGATGACCTCGAGGATCTCGTACTCGTACTCGAGGTCGTCACCCGCCAACGGGTGGTTGAAGTCCACGCGGGCGCGCCCGCCGATGATCGTCTCGACGTGGCCGTGCTGGCCGTCGACGTCGACGTGGGCACCGGGATACCGGTCGTCTTCGGGGATCTTATCGGCGCTGACGGTACGGACCTCGTCTTGGTCGTACTCGCCGAACGCCTCGGTGACGGGGATGTCGACGGTGCCGGTGTCCCCGGCTTCACCGCCGATGATGGCGTCCTCGACGGGGTCGAACAGCTGTTGACCGCCGACCACCACGACGCGGGGGCCGAACTCCCGGTCTTCGACGTCGAAGCCCTCCTCCTCGGCCAACTCGCGGTCGGTGGTGTCGACAACTTCGCCGTCCTCGGCGACGCGGACGGTGTAGGCGATACGGACAAAGTCCCCGGACTGGATGCCGTCGGGTTCGGCGTCGTCGGGTTCGTCTGCGGTCTCTGCGTCCTGCTCGTCGCTCATACCCCAAGGGACTCTCGTTCGGCCCTTAAGGCGCACGGTTCGCCCGCCACGCCTATCACCGGGGGCCGCCCTCGCCCCGGTATGTACGAGGTCGAGATCAAGGTGCGGGCCGACCACGACGCCGTCGAGGCGGCGTTGGCGGATGCTGGGGCCACACGCCGATCGGTGGTGGCCCAGGTCGACACCTACTACGACGCACCCCACCGGGCGTTCGGCGCGACCGGCGAAGCGGTGCGGCTCCGGCGTGTGGCGCCCGTCGAGACCCCAGAAGCCGATCCGGCGGCGACGGTGGCCTCGGCCATGGACGGCGAGGTCACCGGCCGAGTGACCTACAAGGGTCCGCTCGTGGAGGCATCCTCCAAGACCCGGAAGGAACTCGAGACGGACGTCGGTGAGATCAGCGTCCTAGATCAGATCCTCCAGGAGTTGGGGTTCGAGGGGGCGGGGACCGTCCGGAAGGTCAGATCGAAGTACGAACTCCACGGGTACGACGTGGTGTTGGACGACGTCGTTGGGTTGGGGACCTTCGTCGAGGTGGATGCGACAGCCACTGAAGCGGAGATCGAGACCGTTCGTGACGGTGCCCGATCGGTGTTGCGGACGCTCGGGTTAGACCCCGCCTCCCAGATCCGGACCTCGTACCTGGAGATGGGGGACGACCGCGACGGTCCCTGACATGCACGCTGAGCATACCGCAGCGTGTGGGATTTTCGCAAGTTATAGAACCGGGCGGGTCCCCTCTCACGGTGATGATCGACCGGAACATCCGCATCTCGCCAATGGACCGACCTGCCGTCGACGATCAATCCGTCGAGATCGTCGAACGGAAGGGCCTCGGTCACCCCGATTCACTGTGTGACGGTATCGCCGAGCGGGTGTCCCGCGAACTCGCCCGCACCTACCTCGATCGCGTCGGCCGCGTCCTCCACTACAACACCGACGAGACCCAGCTGGTCGCCGGCAACGCCGCTCCCGCCTTCGGCGGTGGCGAGGTCGTCGAACCCATCTACATCGTCCTCGTCGGCCGTGCCACCAAGCAACACGAGGGCGAACGCATCCCGGTCGACGCCGTCGCGTTGCGGGCCGCCCGGGACTACCTGCGGGAGCACGTCCCGTACCTCGACCTCGAGAGCGACGTCGTCGTGGACGTCGACCTGGGCGAGGGCAGCGGGGACCTCCAGACCGTCTTCGGTGCCGACGGCCGCCAGATCCCCACCGCCAACGACACGAGTTTCGGCGTCGGCCACGCCCCGCTTTCCGAGACCGAACGCATCGTCCGCGAGACCGAACGCCAACTCAACGAGGAGTTCGCCGTCGAGAATCCCGCACTCGGGCCCGACATCAAAGTCATGGCCAAACGCGAGGACGACGCCATCGACATCACGGTCGCCGCCGCCACCATCGACGATCACGTGCCCGACATGGAGTCCTACCAAGCGACCGTCGAAGCGGTGCGTGCGTTCATCGAGGAGTTGGCCGCCGAGTACACCGACCGCGAGGTGACGGTCTTCGTCAACACCGCCGACAACTACGACGCCGGTTCGATCTACCTCACCACCACGGGCACCAGCGCCGAACAGGGTGACGACGGCAGCGTCGGTCGCGGGAACCGTGCCAACGGGTTGATCACCCCGAACCGGTCGATGTCCATGGAGGCCACCAGCGGCAAAAACCCGGTCAACCACATCGGGAAGATCTACAACCTCCTCGCGACCGAGACCGCCCGCAACGTCGTCGCGGAGGTGAACGGAATCCGTGACCTGCGCGTCCGATTGCTCTCCCAGATCGGGGAACCCATCGACCAACCACACATCGCCGACATCCACCTCAGTACCGAGGACGGGGTCGATGTAACCGACGTCGACGCTCGGGTCCGGTCGCTCGTCGACGAGGAACTCGCCAACGTCACCGACATCACTGACCGCGTGATCGCGGGCGACCTCGATACGTTCTAGCACCGAAATCGCTTTGCGGACCGCTCTCGGAAGCCACGAACGTGACCGAGGTCTGCATCGTCGGTGAGGACACAACCCTCCACGACGATCTCGTCGCCTACGAGACCGCTCGTCGCGCACTCTCTGCCTACGACGTGGCCGAACCGTACGTCAACGCGGTGGTCGTCGAAACCATCAGCCTCGGGACTGCGGTGTCCCTGGTCAACGATCTCGACTGGTATCTCGCCCGGGTCGCCCGAGAAGCCGTGATCAGAGATCCGAGTGTCTCGGCGACCGAGTGGCTATCCCGCGATGTGGCCACCGCCGTGCGTGATGGTGACCTCGACCCCGACGACACCGGTCCGACCCGGAAACTGTACGGTGTCGTCGAGGAGGAACTCGAGGACGCCCCCGGCCGGACGCGTCGCCGCCTGGTCGAACCGATGTACGTCACCGGCACCGGGGACTCGATTCCGGGGTACGACTTACACGACGTCGTCGATACCCTGGTGATCCGGGTCCTCCCCGAGGAAGTCCCCGGCTGATCGAGGTGTCAGTCCGTGAACAGGCCGGTCGAGAGGTACCGTTCGCCGGAGTCCGGGAAGATCGTGACGACCAGTGGGCAGTCAGCCGCTGCCCCACCGTCGGTCGAGAACGTGCGGTCGCCGGGCAGTGGTGGACAGTCGACGGAAGGGTCGGCGATGCGCTCGGCGACGCGGGTTGCGGCGACGCTGGCGGCGCCACTGGACTGCCCGACGAGGATCCCCTCGGTCCGGGCCAACCGACGGCACTCGGCTGCAGCCGTCTCGAGGGTGACAGTCTCGACCTCGGTGAGCAACGTCTGGTCGAGGTTCGGGCTGACGAACCCGGGTCCCATCCCTTGGAACTCATCCTCACCGGGCGCGTCGCCGCTCAGGACGGCGTTGGACGCGGGTTCGACGGCGACGATATCGACGGTCGGGAAGGCCTCACGGAGGCGTCGGCCCACACCGGTGATGGTGCCGCCGGTCCCCACGGCGGCCACGAAGGCGTCGACGGTGTACCCGTCCAACGCGTCGAGGATCTCCGGGCCGGTGGTCTCGTAGTGGGCCCGGGGGTTCGCCGGGTCCTCGAACTGGTGTAACCGCACGCCATCCGTCTCCTCGGCGAGGGTATCCGCCCGATCCCGGGCATCAGCCATGTCGCCATCGACAAGTTCGATATCGGTGCCGTAGGCGGCCATCAGCTGCCGGCGTTCCGCTGATTTCGATTCCGGCATCACCACGGTCAGGTCGTAGCCACGGGCGGCACACACCATCGAGAGACCAATCCCGGTGTTGCCACTGGTCGCCTCGACGACACGGTCCCCGTCGTCGAGGGCGCCGGCTGCCTCGGCGCTCTCGATCATGGCGAGAGCGGGCCGGTCCTTGGCGGAGCCGCCGGGATTGAACGACTCCAGCTTGGCGGCGATCGCCGACCCATCGGGGGCAGGGAGGCGTACCAGCGGCGATCCGATCGTGTCCACGATCCCGGTGTTCATCGTGGGTGGATTCGGGACGGGCGCGTAAAGTCGTGCCGCCATCGGCGCCAGACACCGACGATCGAGAGCGGGACTTATGTCCGTCGCCGTGGAAGGACCGGTGTGAGTCTGTCGACGTTCGAACCCGATCCTGCGTGGGACCCAGCGGCGTTCGCCGAGACCGTGGCGGCCTTCGAGTCACTCCCCGACGACGCCCAGATCTACGTCTGGGGCGGTGATTGGTGTGGTGACTGTCGACGTGAGTTGCCGGCGGTTGCGGCGGCCCTCGAGGCCGCGGACGTGTCGTCCGACCAGGTGACCGTGTATCCGGTCACGGAGGAGAAGACCGGGGACCACATGGGGGACTACGACGTGACGGTGATTCCGACCGTGGTCGTGGAGGTCGATGGTGAGATAGTGGCACGGTTCGAGGAGTCCGCCCCGGTGCCGGCCCCTGTCGCCCTGGGCGAGGCACTCGCCGATTCACCGGAACTCTGACAGCCACTCCTGGAGCTCGTCCTCGGTATGGATCGGCGGTGAGCAGGCGCGTCGACACACGTACGCAGTCGGTTGGTCGTCGACCCGGTCGCGGTCGGCCCAAATCGGTGGTGGATCCTCTATATCGAGGTCCGCGAGCCACGTCTGAAGCCGTGACGGGTCCGCGGGACGGTGGCTGAGGAAGCGGTCCCGGAGGTAGGTACTGGCGATGCGGGTCGTCCAGGCCCGTGGGATGTCGCCGACGGTGGTGACTTCGAGGACGCCCCTGTCGAGGGTGGTTGCGGCGCTGACAAGCGAGACGTGTTGCAGCGGTTGCTCGGCGAGGGACCCACCGTGGGTCTCGAGGACGGTGGCGGCGACGTCGTCGTATCCCTCGTCCGGGAAGATGGTGGCGAGGGTCGTCAGGACGCGGACGGCGATCCCGGTACTGGATGGTGTCGATTGGTCGGTGAGTTCCTGCGGGCGGGCGACGAGGCCCGGGGTGTCCGCTTCGGTGAAGTAGAGGGTCTGGGTGTCCTCATCCCAGAACCGGTCAAGGATAACGTCGGCGAGGTCCCGGGCGAAGGCGAGGTGAGTGTGGTCACCGGTGGCCTCATAGCAGGCGATGGCACCGCGGGCCAGGAACGCGTAATCTTCGAGGTACCCAGGGATGCCGACGTCACCCTGGTGGTAGCGTCGGTAGAGTCGGTCACCGGTCCAGTGGGTTTCCCGGACGAATGTGAGGGCCTCGGTGGCGCGGTCGGTGTAGGTGGAATCGAGTGTGAGCCCGGCATCGGCGAAGGCGGTGATCGCGAGGCCGTTCCAGCCCGCCAGGATCTTCTCGTCCCGGGGTGGTCGGTCGCGGTCGCGTCGAGCGTGTTCGAGGGTGGTCCGGGCGGTCGACAGGTGGGTTTCGACAGTCGACGAACTCAGGTCGTAGGCGTCTGCGAGGGCTTCGACGCTCGCCGAGATGGTGAGGACGGATCGGTCATCCTCGGTGTCTCCAGCGGTCGTGATTCCCCAGCGATCGCATGCAAGGTCGGTGATGAGGTCGGGGTGTGATACGTCAGCCGCGTGTATGACATCCGCGACCTCTTCTGGTGTCCACGTGTAATACGCGCCTTCGACCTCGCCGGCGCGGGCCGCTAACGTCGCGTAGAATCCACCGTCGGGGGCACCCAGTTCCCGGTCCACGAAGGACAGCGTCTCTTCGACGACCGCAGCGTACCGAGCAGTGCCGGTGACTCGGTACCCCTGGAGGTAGGCCAGTGGCAACTCGGCATTGTCGTACAGCATCTTCTCGTAGTGCGGGACGGTCCAATCGGCGTCCGTGCAGTATCGATGGAACCCGCCACCGAGGTGGTCGTAGAGTCCGCCCTCGGCCATGGCGTCCAGGGCGTCTATGGCGACGCCGAGGGCATCTGTCTCCGGCAGCCGGTCGGCCCCCCGGAACAGCAATCGGATCCGTCGAGCGTTGGGGAACTTCGGGGCATCCCCGAACCCACCGTGGCGCCGGTCGGCCGTCCGGACCGCCGCCTCGGCGGCGTCCTCGAGCAACGAGTCCTCGGGGAGGTGCCGTGAGTCGGGCACCGCCTCGAGGTCGCCAGCGACGGCGGCGGCCAACTGTTCGGCCCGGTCTTCTAAGTCCGCGCGGCGTTGGGGATCGTCCCACGCCTCGGCGATATCCTCGAGCACCTCGAGGAATCCTGGTTGGCCCCGGGTAGGCGTCCGGGGAAGGTAAGTGGCGACGTGGAACGGTTCGCGGTCCGGGGTGAGCCAGACCGATAGCGGCCATCCGCCGCCACCCCGGACGAGTTGGCACGCTCGCATGTACACCGAGTCGACGTCGGGGCGTTCCTCACGGTCGACTTTGATCGGGACGTACTCCTCGTTGAGGACGGTGGCGACGGCTTCGTCCTCGAAGCTCTCCTCGGCCATGACGTGACACCAGTGACAGGCTGCGTACCCGATCGAGAGGAAGATCGGGACGTCTTGCTCCGTGGCCGCATCGAGGGCCTGCTCGTCCCACGGTTGCCAGGCGACGGGATTGTCCGCGTGCTGGCGGAGATACGGGCTGCCAGCACCCGACAGTCGGTTGCGTCGTGTGGGGTCGTCCATATCCGGTCGGTGGGGTCGAGCGGGGAAAACGGCCGGGGTCGGTGATACTCATCGCACGGGACATGTTGACACAGCGGTCTTTATGGACGCAGCGGCCCAACGGTGGCCTATGGGAGACGAGGAGGTCATCCGATTGTTGCGGACGGCGTACAGTGACGAGATCGAGACTGTGATGAACTACCAGACGAACAGCATCGTCCTCGATGGCGTCCGCGCCCAGGAGATCATCGAGAGCCTCCAGACGGACATTCAGGAGGAACTCACCCACGCCGAGATGTTGGGCCAGCGGCTCAAGGATCTCGAGGCACGGCCCCCGGCCTCGGGCGAGTTCGAGGCCAGACAGGACAGCCTCCAGCCCCCGACTGATTCGACGGACGTTCTCGCCGTCATCGAGGGCGTCCTCGACGCCGAGGAGGACGCCATCGCCACGTACAAGGAACTGATCGATGCCGCCCGCGCGGCAGACGACCCGGTGACCGAAGATCTGGCGACCCAGCTCCTGGCAGACGAGGAGTCCCACCGGACCGAGTTCCGGGCGTTCAGGAAGGAGTATCGTTGAGTTTACCCACGACTGAAGTCGTGGGATTCAGTGTGGACTCCCGCTCTGGCCGCAGCTAACGCTCCGGCGCCCAATCCAGTCCCGACCCATTTTTCAGTGACGGGGTGTTCACCGCGAGTGGTATGAACACGACCCTAGTCGGCCTCTCGTTGCTCACAGGATTGTTGGTGGGTGGACTGTTCGCGTTCTTCAAGGTGCCAATCCCGGCACCGCCGAACCTGGCGGGTGTGATGGGGATCGTGGGGATCTTCCTCGGGTATCGGCTCGTGGCCGCGACCGAAATCGGATTCAACCTGTTGGACGCCCTCGGAATCTGAGTCGGCACCGATACGGTGACCGCCCGGCCATCGGTGAATCCCCTTGTGAGCCTCACAACGTGTCCGAAGTGCACGTGGAGTGGTCGGTGGCGACCAGGTACGACCGGCGGGCTCGACCGGACCGGGACCGTCGTCAGTCGATGCGGTCAGTAGGACCGTTCTTTGGGTTCGTAGCTGGTGTCGGCACCCTCGAGGAGGACGGGGCGGTACCAGAGGTCCGGGGTGCCGTCTTCCCAGGAGACCAGGGAGTGTTTGAGCCACTCGTCGTCCTTGCGTGACTGGTGTTCGGCCCGCCAGTGGGCGCCCCGGAACTCGGTCCGGGCCAGTGCGGCAAGGGTGACGGCTTCCGCGAGGTCCAACAGGTTCCGTGTCTCGATGGTGTGGATGAGGTCGGTGTTGTACGTCAGGGATGGGTCCGAGACCGCGACGTCCTGGTAGTGTTCCCGGGCCTCGCGAATGTCTTCGAGGGCCTGTTCGAGGCCGGCCTCGGTGCGGAAGACGTTGACGTTGGCCGTCATCGACTCCTGGAGTTCCGCCCTGACCGTTGCGTGGTCGACGCCGTCCTCCCGGTCGCGGAGGGTGTCGATACGGTCACGGACACGGGCGACAGCGGTCTCGACGACGTCGGCGCCCGAGTCTCCCGTGGCGACCGCGGAGGCGTCGTCCTCGAGTGCACCGATCGCGATCGGGGACTGGAAGTCACTGTCCTCCCAGTCGCCTCGGCGCCCCGTCTCGATGAGGGGGTCACCGAGGTCGGCGCCGGCCGCGTGACGACCGGCGCGGCGGCCGAATACCACGAGTTCCGGGAGGGCGTTCCCGCCGAGGCGGTTGGATCCGTGGACGCTGACACAGGCGGTCTCGCCGGCGGCGTACAACCCCTCGATGCAGGTCTGGCCGTGTTCGTCGGTCTCGATGCCGCCCATCTGGTAGTGTTGGCCGGGCTTGACCGGCATCGGGTCCTCGAGGGGGTCGACCCCCTCGAAGTCCTCGGCGAGGTGGATGATGTTCTCGAGTCGGTCCCGGATGCGGTCGGGGCCGAGGTGACGCATGTCGAGGTGGACGTAGTCGTCCTCGATGCCCCGGCCTTCGTTGACCTCGGTGAGTTCGGCGCGGCTGACGACGTCTCTGGAGGCGAGTTCGCCGTCGTTGGTGGCGTACCCGTACTCGTACATGAACCGTTCGCCGTCACGGTTGTACAGGATCCCGCCTTCGCCCCGGACGCCCTCGGTGATCAACACCCCGGTCGACGGGAGCGTTGTGGGGTGGAACTGGACGAATTCCATGTCCTCGAGTGGGACACCAGCCCGGTAGGCCATGGCGTAGCCGTCACCAGTGTTGGCGACCGCGTTCGTGGTGTGGTCGTACATCTGACCGGGGCCGCCGGTGGCGAGGATGACGCCGTCGGTGGCTTGGAACCCGGCGAGCTCCCCGGTGCGGATGTCGTAGGCGACGAGACCGTGACAGGTGCGGTCGGTCGGCTCGTCCTCGTCGGTGACCGCCAGCTCGGTGACGAACCACTCGTCGTACACGTCGATGCCGCGTTTGACGAGTTGTTCGTACAGGGTGTGTAACAGTTGGTGACCGGTCTCGGCCCCGGCGTAGGTGGTCCGGGGGAACGAGAGGCCGCCGAAGGGTCGCTGGCTCATGCGACCGTCCTCGTCGCGGGAGAACGCCATGCCCCAGTGTTCGAGTTGGACAACTTCCTCGGGACTGGTCTGGGTGAGGACCTCGATGGCGGGGGCGTCGGCGAGGTAGTCCGAGCCCTTCATGGTGTCGTAGGCGTGGTCCTCCCACGAGTCGCCCTCCCGGAGGGCTGCGTTGATCCCGCCTTCGGCGGCGCCGGTGTGGCTGCGGACCGGGTGAAGTTTGGTGACGATGGCGACGTCGGCACCCTCCTCGTGGGCGGCGATCGCCGCGCGGAGTCCCGCTCCGCCGCCGCCGACGACCAGCACGTCGTGTTCGTACATAGTGGTCTTAATCGAGGGTTCACAGGCACCCGACTTCAGCGTTCGGACTCGCCGAGGCATTGGGGGGGTCGCCGGTCCGGTCAGGGACCGGTGATGGTGATCGTGAAGAACGCGGTTCGTTCCTCGTCGCCGTTGGCCGCCGTCACGCCGTAGGTGATGTCGGTCGGCTGGGCGTCGGCTGCGACGGTGATCGAGAACCGGGCCTCGGCTTCGTAGCGTGGTCGGTCCCAGTACCAGATCGGTGGCAGACTCTCGGCGGCCCTTGTTGGAGCCGGTGTGACCGAGAGGGAGGTCGGGTCAACCTGTAGGACATCGGCCGCCAATGGAAGCTGGAATGTGAGCCGGTCAACCTGGTTGATCGTCGCGGTGATGTCGCCTGGTCCCCGGGGGCGAGGGTCGGTTCCACCCCGGACATCCGGGGGTCCCGGTGGTGGGGGTGGGCCCGAGGCAGCCGGTGAGTAGACCGGCTCCAGTGCCGAGTGTGCCGAGGAGATACGTTCGCCGGTCCATGGAGGAGTCCTCACCACCCAACGACGTACTACTTGGGGACGGTGAACGAACGGTTGAAGACACTCGCTGCGCCCGGTCGATTTCCTACCAGAACTTGAGGTTGTTCTTGACGGCTTCGCGTTTGAGTTCCTGGATGTGCTCGGTCAGGGGGATGTCCTTGGGGCAGACCTCGGTACAGGAGAACTGGGTCTGGCACCGCCAGACCCCGTGTTCCTCGGCGATGACGTCCATCCGGTGTTGTTGGATGTCCTCGCCCTCGCGTTCGTCCATGTAGAACCGGTAGGCCTTGTTGATCGCGGCGGGACCCAGGTACTGGTTGTCACCGGCGGCGATGTTACACGAGGACATGCAGGCACCACACCAGATACATCGGGTGCTCTTCTTGATCTTCTCGCGGTTCTCCGGGGACTGGCGCTGTTCCTCGAGTTCGCCCCCCGGGTACTCCGTGGTCTGGAAGTAGGGTTCGACAGCCTCCATCTGATCGTAGAAATGCTGCATATCCACGACGAGATCCTTGATGACCTCCTGGTGGGGCAGCGGTTCGACCCGGATCGGTTCCTCGAGGTCGGCGACCTGGGTCTTACAGCAGAGGCGTTGTCGCCCGTTGACGAACATCGCATCGGACCCACAGATCGCCTGGCGGCAGGAGTGCCGGAAGGTCAGCGAAGAGTCGTAGTTGTCCCGGGCGTAGATCAACGCATCGAGGACCGTCAACCCCTCTTTGTTCGGGACGTGGAAGTCATCGAAGTGGGGGTCTTGTTTGTCCTCGACCTCGGGGTCGTACCGGTAGACCGAGAGGTGGACGGTCTCCGTGTCGGGTTCGGTGGCCGCGGAGGCTTCGCGGTCGGCCTTGGCCTCGAGACGGCGTGTTTGGTGGGGTGTCTCCTCTGTCCCGTCGTCGGTGTCGGTGTCTGCACTCATGTTAGAACAGGCCTCCTGCGTCGGCCAGCGTCCAGGCGAGGCGGGCTCCCTGGGCAGCGACCGCGATGCCGGCGAGGACGAGGACGTACTTGGCGACGCGGAGTCGGGTGCCGGTCAAGCCCTGGTTGATGAGGGCGTTGTAGATGCCGTTGACCGCGTGGAAGGTCGCGGTCACCAGGAACAAGATCATCGTGAGGAGATACCCCCACTCGGCCATGAAGGCGGCGCTTTGCTCGAAGGTCACCTCGTAGGCATGATAAAGGAAGTGCCGGAACGCGAAGTGGAACGCAAGCGTGACGATGAGGAACGCGGCGGTCACGCGCTGGAGGAGCCAGGGAACGGACCCCCGCTGGAACGAGGAGTAGTGTTCACTCATAGCTGCCCTCCGAGGAACACCGGGATGCTGGCGAGGACGATCCCGCCGGTCAACACGAGGGAGGCGTAGAACGTGCGGTCCTGGGCCTCCAACCCGAGTCCCAGGTCGATCAGGAGGAGGCGGACGCCGTTGAGGATGTGGAAGACGGCGACGGCGAGCAGTCCCACCTCGAGGAACCGCACGACGAGTAACCCTTCGAGGGCTTGGATCGTCTCCGTGTAGACGGCGGGCCCGTCGATGGCGGTGCTGAGGACGGCGATATGGGTGAACAGGTAGCCGGCAAGGACCCAGCCGGTGAACTTGTGGAGGATCCACGCCCACATCCCCGCGGAGAACTCTCGCCACCGTCCGTGGTCCTCGATGACCCCGCGGTCGAAGGTCTGGCTCATGGCCGAGACACCGCGCGGCCGGCACATAGTAGTTTCTACCAGCCACGGCGCCGTCAATCGGTCGGGGGTTGTGGCATGGTCCCTGTCTGGGTGCGGAGGTAGGCCCGCCGCGTGCGGTCATCGAGTTCGACCAGGTGACAGATCGGATTCCCGGGGTAGACGACGGGGTTCTCGAGGACGCCGACCAACAGGCCATCGAAGGGCGCGAGGAGTCTGGTCTGGTCCTCTTTGAACGGGTTCGAGATGGTGCAGATGGGCTCGGCTTCGTCAACGAGGTCGCCGCGTTCGGCGTGCATCTCGACGAGGCCCCCGACCTCGGCGCGTAACCACGTCTTCTCGTCGGCGTCGATGACGGTGCGCCACCCCGGCCAGTTGACGGCTTCCGCGGGATGGAGGTCGTACTCGGCGAAGACGCTGGCGACGCCATCGAGGGCCGCGTCGATCAGTGGGCGCTGGAACCGATGGGCCTCCCCCATCTCGATGGTGATCGTCGGCGTTCCCGCGGCCGAGGCTTCCTGGCGGAGTGAGCCACTCGGTCCCTCGCCGTCGATGATGACGTTGGTGCCGAACGCGTGGGCGAGCCGGGCGACGGCCGAGTCGCTCATGTCGGCACGGACGTGTAACATGTTGTTGCGGCCGCGGGTGGAGGTGTGGAAGTCCAGCCCCAGATCGCAGGGTTCGATGAAGTTCCGGTAGAGTTGGTGGGCCATGCGACGGGCGCTCGTCCCGGTCGAGGACCCGGGGAACGATCGGTTGAGGTCCCGGTCGTAGATGGGGAGGTACCGTTCCTGGAAGAGGAACCCGGGGACGTTGAGCACCGGGAGACAGATCAACGTGCCCTGGAGGTTGGTGTGGTCCCAGTCGTGGGCGACGGCGCGGACGACCTCGATGCCGTTGAGTTCGTCGCCGTGGGCGGCCGCTGTCAACAGCACCGTCGGCCCCGGTTCGGCGCCGTTGATGATGGTGACGGGGACCCGGACGGGGTCGCCGAGATACGTCTCGCTGATCCCGTACCGGAGGTTCTGTTTCTCGCCGGGGTCGACCCGGCCACCGTCGTAGGT
Organism: Halobacteriaceae archaeon; assembly: GCA_042216925.1. Classification (GTDB taxonomy): domain Archaea; phylum Halobacteriota; class Halobacteria; order Halobacteriales; family Halobacteriaceae; genus JBDGTJ01. Next base: position 4,193 of record JBDGTJ010000049.1, on the reverse strand, counting down.
GAACGGACCGGCTTCCGCTGTCATGGCTGTGGTCTCGGGGCAGGTCGCAAAAAGGTCCGCATCCCCACCGTGACGCTTTACTCGGTCACCACCGAGGTCAGTTCTATGAGTGAATCTCCTCTCGGGGTTGGCGTGTTGAGCCTCCACAGTAGCAAGGAGACGAAGGCCATCTTGAACGCGGTCGAAGCGATGGGGCATCGCCCCGAATGGCTACGCCGGGAGAACACGACCGTCGAGGTCGCCGACGGCGGACTCACCATCGAGCCAGATGTCGACGTCGTGCTCAACCGGTTGCTGCTCTCGAATACGAGTCAACCGTGTGAACACGTGGGGTTGGCACGGACGGTCGCGAACGCGGTGCCGACGTTGAACGACCCGGCGGCGACGCTGACAGCGATTCATAAGTTCGCGACCGCGACCCAGCTCGTCGACGCCGGGGTCCGGGTGCCGGATGCCTTCCTCGCGTTGGACGACGGTCGGTTGAACGAGGGGTTGGGTCGATTCGGTGAGGAGGCCGTCTACAAGACGGCGATCGGTACCCACGGTGGGGGAACGTGGAAGATCGGGGCGGGCGATCACATCAACGCCCGTGTCGGGGATCGGGTGGCGTTCCTCCAGTCGTTGATCGGTGGCGATGGTGGCCCGGACCGCGATCTCCGGGTCTACGTCGTCGGCGCGGAGATCGTCGGGGCGATGTACCGGTACGCCCCCGAGAACGACTGGCGGACGAATGTCGCCCTCGGTGGCAGCGTGGAACCCGCAACGGACCTCCCGGACGAGGCGGCGGAGTTCGCGGTGACCGCGACCCAGGCGATCGGCCTCGATTACGCGGGCGTCGACCTCGTCGAGGGCGAGGAGGGGTGGTACGTCCTCGAGGTCAATCCCACCGCGGGGTTCAAAGGCCTGTTCCGTGCGACAGGCCGGAGTCCGGCCCCGATCCTAGCCGCCAAGGCGATCGAACACGCGGGTGGCATAGTCGATCCCGGGACCGTCGACCGGTTGGCCGAGACACTGGACGACTCCCAACCGGCCTGCACCCCGAAGCCAGTGGGTGGGCCAGCCGGGGAGCCGAAGACGGTGGGGTACACCGAGGAGGTGTTGGTGTCGGGGACGTCCGATACCCAGCGCGTCGTCGCGAAATCCGACACGGGCGCGTCCAGGACCAGCATCGACACCCAGCTCGCGGCGACGATCGGTGCCGGCCCGATCAAGGACATGACCCGCGTGAAATCCGGGAGCATGAAAAGTGGGAAGACCCGGCCTGTCGTGGACATCGTCGTCGGTGTGGGCGGTGACCGGCATACGGTCGCTGCCAGTCTCGAAGACCGCAGCCACATGGAGTACTCATTGTTGTTGGGGCGGGACATCCTCGGGAACTACCGCGTGGATGTCGGGCGTCGGGTCGAGGACCGTGACGGTGACAGCGAGGAGTAGCGGCGGTCAGTCGTCGGTGACCCGCCACAGGTAGAGGGCGGCGTAACTCCGGTATGGTCGCCACCGTTCGGCGTGGGCAACCATCTCCTCGCACGTCAAGTCCGGATCGACGATCGCGTGCATCCCGGTCCGGATGCCGAGATCGCCGACGGGAAAGACGTCCTCCCGACCTAGGGCGAACATCAGCTGCATGTCGACCGTCCAGTCCCCGACGCCGGTGATGTCGATGAGTCGATCACGGACCGCGTCGTTTGAGAGGCGTGCGAGCGTCTCGCGGTCGTAGCCCTCGGCCTGGAAGGTCCGAGCGGCGTCCTGGAGGTACCGGGTCTTCTGCTGGGAGAGCCCGACGTCACGTAACGTCTCTGGGTCGGTTGCGAGGATCCCCGACGGCGTGACCTCGACGGTATCGAACAGTCGGTCTCGAATCGCCTCGGCTGACGCCATCGACACCTGTTGGCGCACGATCGAGGTCACCAACCGCTGGAACAGATCTTCGGCCGGGTCCAGCGACAGTCGCCCATGGTCTTCGACGATGGGGCCGAGATCCGAGTCGGTGCGAAGGGTCTCGTAGACGGCGTCGGTCACGCCAGCTACGACGGTCCCCGACCCCAAACGGATTTCGCCATCGACCGGTCCACTGGGGCGAACGGAAACCTACTTCCCCAATCCTGTGCCATATTCGGGTATGGACGTCGAGGATATCGAGACCATCGCCGTGCTCGGTGCGGGGAACATGGGTCACGGCATCGCCGAAGTCGCTGCACTGGCCGGGTTCGATGTCACGATGCGGGACATCAACGAGGAACTGGTGCAGGACGGGTACGACGATATCGAGTGGAGTCTCTCGAAACTCGTCGAACACGACCAGATCAGCGAGGACGAGGCCGACGCCGCCCTCGACCGCGTGACACCAGTCGTCGACCTCGAGGACGCGGTTGGCGATGCGGACTTCGTCATCGAGGCGGTCCCCGAACAGATGGACATCAAACAGGAGGTGTACGAAGCCGTCGAGGCCGCTGCGCCGGACCACGCGGTGTTCGCCTCGAACACCTCCTCGCTGTCGATCACCGAACTCGCGGGCGTGACCGATCGCCCAGCCCAGTTCTGTGGGATGCACTTCTTCAACCCGCCGGTGCGGATGCAGCTCGTGGAGGTGATCGCGGGCGCCGACTCCAGCGAGGAGACGTTGTCGCTCACCGAGGACCTCGCCGAGGCGATGGGGAAGACCCCGGTCCGGGTGCACAAGGACAGTCCCGGGTTCATCGTCAACCGGGTGTTGACACCGCTGATGAACGAGGCGGCCTGGCTCATCTACAACGACGAAGCGACCCTCGCCGAGGTCGACGCCTCGGTCAAGTACGAGATGGGGTTGCCGATGGGCGCGGGTGAACTCGCCGACCAGGTCGGGCTCGATGTCGCCGTCCACGTCCTGGAGTACCTCCACGACGAACTCGGTGATGCGTACAAACCGTGTCCGTTGGTCGTCGAGAAGGTCGATGCCGAGGAACTCGGGAAGAAGACGGGTGCGGGGTTCTACGACTACGACGATGGCGGCGTCGAAATCCCGGCCGATGCCGGGCGGGAGGATATCGTCACCCGGATCAAGGCGGTGCTGGCCAACGAGGTCGCGAAACTCATCGACGACGAGGTAGCAGACGTCCAGGCGATCGACAATGCGGTGATGCTCGGCGCCGGGTATCCGGAGGGTCCTGCCCGGATGGCCGACGAGGCCGGCCTCGAGGAGCTCCGGGACGAACTCGAGGCTGCCCACGAACGCACCGGGGCCGCACGATACGTCGTCGCCGACGAGTTGGCGCGGTTGGCCGACGCCGGCGAGACGTTCTACGGCGAGGAGAGCGAGGACACCGGGGACACGCGGGCGTTCGAGACGATCGCATTGGAGTACCCGGGTGAGGCGGTGGGCAAGATCGTCCTGGACCGCGAACACCGGATGAACACGGTGACGCCGACGATGCTCGACGAGCTTGACGCCGCAATGGACGTACTCGAGGCCGATGCGGACGTGCGGGCGATCCTCGTCGTCGGCGCCGGTGACCGGGCGTTCTCCGCGGGCGCGGACTTCCAGGCGGTCGCGGCCAGCGCCGACCCCCTGGACGCCGTCGAACTCTCCCGGAAGGGCCAATCGGTGTTCGGTCGATTCGAGGACACCGACATGCCCGTGGTCGCCGGGATCGACGGGTACCTTCTCGGCGGTGGGATGGAGTTGGCGACCTGTGCTGACATCCGCGTTGCCAGCACCCGCTCGGAGTTGGGTCAACCCGAACACGATCTCGGCCTCCTCCCGGGATGGGGTGGGACACAGCGACTCGCGAACCTCATCGGGGAGAGCCGCGCCAAGGAGATCATCCTCACCGCCGACCGGTACGACGCCGAGGAAATGGCCGACTACGGGTTCGTCAACGAGGTCGTCGACACGGCCGACTTCGATGAGCGGGTGCACGAACTCGCGGCCGACCTGGCCGCGGGCCCGCCGATCGCCCAACGGTTCACCAAGCGCGCGATGCACGCGGGACGTGACGACACGGAGGCAGGCCTCGAACTCGAGGCCGCTGCCTTCGGGCATCTCGTCGGTACCGAGGACCTGATGGAAGGTGTGTCTGCGTTCATGGAGGACCGGGACCCCGAGTTTAGCGGCGAGTAGGACAACGGAATCTTTAACCCTGGCACACGGGTACGACTCGCCGCGCTCCGTTGGTGTAGTCCGGCCAATCATCTCGGCCTTTCGAGCCGAGGACCGG
>JBDGTJ010000029.1:0-26927 GCA_042216925.1 Halobacteriaceae archaeon | reverse complement strand
TCCATACGTACGTTCGTGTCGGTGGTGTGTTCACCCCACACCGAGGCAGCCAACCCACGATTCCAAGATACACCATTATGATGTTGTTAATCTTCTTTCTACATCCACTGTTCAGATTGCTATTGACTTAATTCTTTCTCCAGTAAGCAGATAGCTCCCTGCACGGCTTGTCGAAGCCGTGGATCGCCACGAAACAACCGTCGGAGTGCCGGGTCATCCGCCGAAACACCCATTGTGGTGGCGACCAACCCCGGGACCAACACACCGATGCCACCCGACCCCCGGAACGCACTGTTGGACGCCATCCAGACCCATAACCCCTGGTGGCAGGACACCTTCGACACCACGTCCCTGCCGGCCCGCCAGAAAAGCGACTTCTACCACCTCGTGCGGCCCGACGGGACCGGTACGCAGTTCCAGGACCAACCCATCCTCGGGCTCGTCGGCCGCCGCGGCGTCGGCAAGACCACGCTGCTCAAACAGTTCATCGCCCACGAACTCGAGACCGGGACCGCCGCCGAGCGGTTCTGCTATCTCCCCTTCGACGCCGACCCCCTCTACCAGCTCCAGTCCGACCATCAACTCCGCCAGGCGATCCGCTACTACGAACGCCGCATCCTCGGCCAACTACCAGACCCCGACCCCCACTTCGTGTTGCTCGACGACGTCCACGAGATCGAACACCCCACCAAACCCGACGTCGACGGCTGGGCAACCCCGGTCACCGATGCCCTCCAGGAAGGACCGGCCGGACGCGCCATCGTCGTCACCGCCAGCGCCGGCGTCCAGGTCCGCCGGGAACTAGACCGCGTGGACACCGATCCAGATGCCTTCGACGTCCAACCCATCCTGCCGGAGAAGTTCCGCGACTACCTCTATGACCTGTACCCCGGACTGGAGAACACAGACCAGCGGCTCAGTCCCACGTCGTTACGCCGGGGCGACGCCAGCCTCCCGACCGCCGTCCGAACCGGGGACCCGACAGCCTTCGTCGAGGAACTCCGCACGAAACACGCCACCGTCGCCGACGCCACCACCCGCATCCGACCACAGGTCGTCCACTACCTCGCGATGGGCGGCGTCCTCGCCTACGACCTCGAGGGCGCCAAGGACTCAGCGGCCGACCTCGAGGCAGCCGACTACGCCCGGTTGCGGGAGGACGTCCGGGATGCCCTCTACCAGGAGGTCCCGGGCTTCGAGACCATCCAGACGATCGCCGACCTCGAACGCGTCTGTGCCCTCGCCGCCCGGCGTGACCCCCGTGACCCGATCTCCTACCAGGACCTCGTCGACCTCCTCGACGTCGATCGCCGCACGGTTCGGGACAGTTACCTCGATGCCCTCGCCACCCTCTACCTCCTGACGCCCGCGGTCGAGTACGACAACCAACGCCCGCGATCGGTTCGCCTCTACCTCCGTGACACCGGCCTTGCGACGGCGTTCGCGGACGGTGACGCCACAACCGTCCTCGCGGAGCTCGACCGCGAGGCCGAACTCGCGACGTTGGCGGCATACGACCACACCATGCGGTTCGTCTACAACACCAAGGCGATCCAGGGGACCCGGGGACGCCCCCAGGTCTGGTACTGGACCGGTCGCGAGGGCAGCGTCGATTTCGTGTTCGAACTCGACGACACGCCGATTCCGGTCGGGCTCGCCTACCGGCCAGGAGACCTCGATCCAGCGCGGGCGGCCGTCGAGGAGTTCCGAGCGACATACGAGACCCCACTGGGGTTCCTGGTCACCGGTGACACCGTCCGCCCGAATGACGTCGCCCCTGTCGAGTACGAAGATGGGATCGTGACGCTGCCATACTGGCTGTACCTCATGGTGAGCTAGAACGGCGAGAGTGCGCGGGACAGGATTCGAACCTGCGGACCCCTACGGGACAGCGTCCTAAGCGCTGCGCCGTTTCCAGGCTTGGCTACCCGCGCCCACGGAACAGTTCCCTGCGGTTCGGTCAAGAACCTGTCGGACGGTGCGAAGGCTTTACCCGGATTCCGGTGTAGCCACGGGTATGTACCGAGCCCGGGACGCCGTCGAGAACGAAGACTGGCTCGCCGCCATCGACGCGGCCGCCACCGATCTCGGCCTCGACGACGATGTCCGGGTGACGGCCCGCGACCTGTTCCTGTCCTCGGTCCCCGACGAGGATCGCTCGAAGGCCGCGACAGCGGCCGCCAGTCTCTACGCGGCTTGTCTCGTCGCCGGCGACCAACGCCCCCAGGGAGACGTCGCCGATGCCATGGGGGTCTCGCGGTTGTCCGTGCAAAAACACTGGAAACCGTTGCTCCGAGCGGCCGGATTCGACCCCCCGGACTGGTGACCGCGATCCCGAAACGGCACCGGGCCCGACGGGGGCCACTGCCGAGAGTGCTCCCCAACCCAGTTGCTGTCCGGCGATCGGATCTGATCGGAGACGAACCGTTCGGACAGGACGCCCGGCTGGACAGGGTGGGTTAGCGGTTCGGGTTCTCGCTGCCCTCGACCTCAATGTGGACGGGTTCACCGGGGTCGTCGGGGCGGTCCATGCGGCACAGGCGGTTGAGTTCGTCTTGGAGCTGGCCGACGACCTCGCCGACGAGGTCGCTTGGCGCCATCGCCGTGTACTCGTAGGGGTTGTTGCCGGCGCCATCGCTCTGGCGTTTCCGGCGGTCGAGGGTACCGTCCTCGGCGAGGTCCGCGAGGGCCTCACGGACCGTGCTCGGGTATAGCCCGGTGCCCTCCGCGACCTCGTCGCTGGTGCTGCCCGGGTGCTGGCGGAGATAGACGTAGATACGGGCGCGTGTCTCGGTGTCGAGGATCCAGGAGAGGAGTTCGACGGCGCGGTCGTCGAAGCCTTCGACGGCGCGGTCGGCTTCGGCCTCGAGACGGTCGCGGGCCGCCTTGACGCGGCTCTGTCCGTCCCCCTCCTCAGGTGAGCGAGATGCGTCCTCAGACATACGTTGTCTCAGTCGGGACACAAGCCACTGGCAGGTAAAAACCTCTCGCCTGCCCGGTCCCGTCGGTCAGTCGGGGTCGAGTATCAGGGCCTCGTAGAGGGCGTCGGCGCCCTCCCGTTCCCGGAGATGGCGTTGTGCGGCCGCGCCACTCCCGGCCTCGTAGATGTCTTTGATTCCGGTGACGTCGAGGCGATCGACCTCGCGGTCGACGACCGCACCCAGGGTGACCCTGCCCTCGCCGTCGCGATCGAGGAAGGTGGCGTCGTGGCCATACCGCATCGCTCGCCACTTGTTCTCGTCGAGGAGTTCCCGGCGGTGGCGACGCCCTTGTTCACCGCCCTCGTATCGGTCGGCCAGGTCCATGACGAGGGCGTGAGCGTACTCGACGAAGGCCAGGGCCCGATCGGTGTCACGTTGGGCATCGGGCACCCGGATCTCGACGGTGCCCAACGCCGAATGGGGCCGGACGTCATACCAGAGTTCACCGCGGTCGTTGATGGCGTCGGTCGCGAGCATCCGGTGTTCGAACTGTTCGAAGTCGGTATACGAGTCGAAGGTCGTCGGCATCCCGGTGTTCGGCAACCCTTCGAAAATCTTCGCGCGGGCAGAGGCCAACCCCGTATCGTAGCCGTTCCAGTACGGCGAGTTCGCGGACAGTGCCAACATGATGGGGAGGTACCATCGGAGTTCGTTGGCGATCCAGACGGCCTTATCCGCGTCGTCGACCCCGACGTGGACGTGGAGCCCCGCCGTGGTGTTCCGGTGTTGGGGGTACTGGATCCGGTCGAGTTGGGCGCGGTACCGGGGTTTCTCTGCGTGTTCGAGTTCCCGCCACCGGGCGGCGGGGTGGAGGCCGGCGCCCGCGACCTGGTAGCCGTGGGCGGCCGCGTACTCGACGAGGGCCGACCGCACCGCTGGGACGGCGTCGCTGGCGTCCGCGACCCCGTCGAGTTTCGCGGTCTGGGTCTCGATGATGAACTTGAACAGTTCGTGGTCGAGACGGTCGTCGAGGATCGGTGGGGGATCGGCGTCGTAGACGAGGGTGTCGGTGCCGGCGGTCGGGCGGGCGTCGGCATCGACGATGAAGAACTCCTCTTCGACGCCGAGGGTCCCCAACTCCTGGAATGCCGTCCGACCGGTGGCCTCCGCCATCGGTTGCTGGTCCCGGCCCGGCACCAAATAGTTCCTGATAGGGGCGAGTCTTCAGTGTGGACGGGCGACGACGGCGAGGTGGTCGTCGTGGACGGGGTCGAGCCGGTCGGTGTGGAGGATCTCGTACCCGTCCCTGAGATCTTCGAGGACGGTGGCGAAGACGGTTTCCGGGGCCTGGGTAACGTCCTCGCTCCGGGCCTTCACGGCGAGGACCAATCGGCCGTCGTCGGCGAGGAACCGACGGTTCCGGAGGGCGACGGTTGCCTGGCCGCGGGTGGCGACGTCCTGGATGATGGCGTCGACGTCGGCCTCGACGACGTGTGCGTAGGTCTCGGGGCGACGTGCGTCCTTGAGCAACGGGAACAGGTTCGTCCGGGGGGTGGCGGCCTCGAGTAGGGTCTGGGTCGGGCGGGGCGCGAACTCGACGGCATACGTTGGGCCGGCGAAGTCGGCGACGTGGCCCACCGTGGTGCCGGCGGCTGCGCCCAGGTAGAGGATGGTGTCCCCGGCGGCGAGTCCGGTGTCGGTGCCGCGGTCGAGCATCGTCCCGAGTTTCGAGCGGTGGATCTCCCAGGCCCGCCACGCGCCATCGGTGGCCTCGCCGTACACGGGTGGGCCCCGGGTGGCGAGGGTGTCGCCGTCGCCGAAGTCGTGGTAGGTGACGCCGTCGGGTAGGGTCATTCCGTGGCCTCCCCGGGACGGGCGCGGATGGTGGCGATGCGGTCGTCGAGTTCGCGTTCGAGGTCGGGGCGGTAGTCGCCGGCGTAGTGGTCGATGCGGGCGGCGATCGTGAGTTTCCCGGCGACCGCACGGGCAGCGGACCCGCGGTGGGCGGCCGCGGTGTTCCGGACGTAGGGATGGGTGTAGATGACGCCGTGTTTCGGTGACGGGGCGTCACCGCTCAGGTGGGCGAACAACGCGTCCTCGGCGCCGAGGACCTGGACGGTGCCACTCGGGAGCTTGGCCAGCTCCGACAGGCCGCCGGCCAACGCGATGAGGCGCGCGGCCAGGACGGGGCCGGCCAGAGCCGCGAGGTTCGGGGCGACCGCGGGACAGCGTTGTTCGACGACCGACCGGAGTGCGTCCCGTTCGTCCGCGAGGGCGGTGACGGTCTCGGCGAGCGAGACCAGGTGAGCGTCGATATCGTCCGTCGGTGTCTCCGTGGCGAGGTCGCGGGCGTAGGCGATGCCGGTGCCGGCGTCCTCGCGGCGGCTGGCTGCCCATTCGGCGACGCGTTCGGCGAGTTCGTTGGCGCTGGCTTCGACGTCGTCCATCGCACGAACCGTGTGGATGAGCTGCTGATCGTCGGCGCGTTCGGCCGTCGTGGCCGCCGCCTTCGTGGCGGTCATCGTCGCCTCGTGGAGTACCTCGTAGTAGGCGTCCTGGTCGGGGACGTAGCCCGTCTCCACGGCGGCTGCTGGCCAGTCTGCGGGCGTGTCCGTCTGACCTTCGTTGATCCGGGTGGCGAGGGCGTCGAGGTCCGTCGGATCGGTGTCGGCGAACCAGGCGGCGTCGGCGTCCATGTCCGTCGGTGGCGGGGCCACCCGATTAAACCTGCGGCGACGCCGGTGTTTAACAACCGTTAAAGGCCGGCGGCGGGTACGGGTGTCCATGAGCGAGACCGAGGCCGCCAGGACGTGTGTGTCCTGTGGGATCAACATCGCCGGGTCGAACGCGGCCGCCTTCGACTGTCCGGAGTGTGGCCACCGCATCTACCGGTGTGCGAAGTGTCGGAAGCAGAGCAACCTCTATGAGTGCCCGAGTTGCGGGTTCAGGGGGCCATAACATGGGGAAGGTCGCCGCGAAGCTGAAGGTCATGCCCGAGAACCCGGATGTGGACCTCGACGACCTCCAGGAACGGTTGAGCGCTGCGCTGCCGGAAGGTGCCAAGATTCGGGGGTTCGAACGGGACGACGTCGCGTTCGGGTTGGTCGCGCTGCTCCCGACGGTCATCGTGCCCGACGACGCCGGCGGAACCGAGGCCGTCGAGGAGGCGTTCGCGGGTGTCGAGGACGTCGAGAGCGTCAGCGTCGAGGAAGTCGGCCGGATCTGAGTTCTGAGGGGCGCTGCCCGGATGGGAGCGGCGTCAGAGGGTGGCGGCCAGTTCCGTGAGCCGGTCGGTCCCGTCGTCGGTGGGGCCGCCGTGATAACAGTGGGTGCGGTCGACGTCGAGCTCCGCGAGGCGTTCGATCGAGTCGACTGCCGTCGACCAGTCGATGGTGAACTGTTCGTTTGGACCGGCGAGGGTACCCGAGGGTGCGGTGAGGGCGTCGGCGGCGAGTAGCAGTTCGGCGTCGGGGAAGTACAACGAGATGTGGCCTGGGGCGTGCCCGGGTGTGAACACGACTTGCATCTGGCCGGCCCAGGTGCGGAACCTGACATCGTCGACGAGCTGGACATCGACCGGGTGTGGTGGATACCGGCCGTCGCCTTTCGCCAGTTCGCGTTCACCGTCGATGAACGGTGTCGCGAGGCGGTGGGCATAGACGGTGGCGTCGGTCGCGTCGGCGATCGGTCCGATGGCGCCGGCGTGATCGCCGTCCTGGTGGGTGAGAACGATCGCGGTGACCGCCTCGAGGTCGTGGCCGGTGTCCTCGAGTGCCGTTCGGTAGGCGTCGACGTGGCCATGCAGGCCGACGTCGACGAGGATCGTCCCGCGATCGGTCTCGACGACCACGGGGTAGAAGGTCATCTGCTGCTCACCGCGGTCGACGGTCACCTCGAGTGCTTCGACGCCGGTGGCGAGTTCCATGCCTGGTGGTGGCGTGTCGACCCCGATAAACCCGGCGTCACCCCGCGTCGATGACGTCGAAGGCCCGGTCGAGGTCGGTTGTCAGGTCGTCGATGGCCTCGAGGCCGACACTCAATCGGACGAGGCCATCGGAGAGGCCAGCGGCTTCCCGTTGGGCCTTGGGGATGGCGGCGTGGGTCATCGTGGCGGGTTGTTCGATGAGGCTCTCGACCCCGCCGAGTGATTCGGCGAGGGTGAACACCTCCGTCGCGGCGACCATCTCGCTGGTCTCCTCCAGGGTCGCGTCGAGTTCCATCGAGACCATGCCCCCGTAGTCGCTCATCTGGGCGGTCGCCAGCTCGTGGCCGGGGTGGGTGTCGAGCCCGGGATAATAGACGGTGTCGACGCGGGGGTGGTCAGCGAGGAATTCGGCGACTGCTGTGGCGTTTGTACAGTGGCGATCCATGCGTGGCCCGAGGCTCTTGGTCCCGCGTAACACCAGGAAGCAGTCGAACGGAGATGGCGTGGCGCCGACGGCGTTCTGCTGGAACCCCAGTTGCTCGTCGAGGCCGGCGTCATCGGTGACGACGGCGCCGCCAACGAGATCGGAGTGGCCCCCGAGGTACTTCGTCAACGAGTGCACGACGACGTCGGCACCCAGCGACAGTGGCCGTTGGAGGTACGGGGTGGCGAAGGTGTTGTCCACGCCGAGCAGCGCATCGGACGCGTGGGCGATGTCGGCCAGCGTAGCGATGTCGTTGATGCGGAGGAGGGGATTGGTCGGTGACTCCACCCAGAGCAGGGCTGTCTCGGACCGCATCACCGACCGTACCGCATCATGGTCGGTGGTGTCGACGAAGGAGAACTCGATATCGGCATCGTCGTACACCTGGGTGAACAACCGGTGGGTGCCCCCGTAGACGTCGTCACCCGCAACGACGTGATCCCCCGATGAGACCAGCGAGACGACGGCGTCGATGGCCGCCATCCCGGAGGCGAACGCCCGGCCGAAGGAGCCGTCTTCGAGACTCGCGAGGTTCGCCTCCAGGGCCGACCGCGTGGGATTCCCGGTCCGGGAGTACTCGTATCCCCGGTCCTCCCCCGGCGCATCCTGAACGTACGTCGAGTTCGCATAGATCGGGGTCATCAACGCCCCGGTCTCGGCATCCGGTGGTTGCCCCGCGTGGATCGACCGCGTCTCGAACCCGTGATCCTCGTCCATATCCGGAGTCCGGGACCGCACCGGAGTTAGGTCTGTCCCCGAGTGGGGAACGCACGTTTTATTACCGCGAGGCAGAAATAGCTCCGCATGCCAAACTCTCATGGATCGCGGTCGGGGACCCGAGAGAAACTCAGTAACGATCCCCGGGACCGTGGCACGTCGCCACCTCAGCGAGCCGTTCAGTCCTTCGATATCGGCCAGAAGGTCCACCTCGCCATCGATCCGAGCGTCCCTGACGGGCGGTACCATCCACGGTTCGACGGCAGGACCGGCGAGGTCGTCGGGATGCAAGGCGACGCCTACCAGGTCGAGATCGTCGACGGGAGCACGGAGAAGACCCTAATCGCGGCGGCCGCCCACCTCCGCCCCCAACAGGAATGACGATCTTCAAAGAGCAACTCGACGAGGAATACCTCACCATCCCCGAGGCCAAAGCGGCTCTCGCCGACATCGAGGCCGAACGCGTCGCAGCCGACCGGGAACTCCGGTACGAACTCGCTCGCGCGATCGACCACGCGAACCGGTTCGCCGAACTCGACCCCGAGGAGTCCTTGGAGCTCGTAGAGGAACTCGAAGCCCTCGAGAAGGTCGACGAGAAGACCGCCTACAAGATCGCCGACCTCCTCCCGCAGAGCCGGGACGAGCTCCGGGCGGTCTATGCACAGGAACGGTACGCCTTGGACGGCGACGAACTCGACGACATCTTAGACGTCGTCGCCCAGTACGCCTGACGGCCACTCTTTAAGTTCACGGTCACCTAATCCATTGGCATGAGCGAGGAGTCCGCGACGGATGAGACCGCCGGTGACGGCGGCGAACCCGACGCCGATACGGCGATCGTCCTCGATTTCCTGGCGCGCGGGAACCCGGACGCGGATCGCCCCCAGTACCGTCGCTCCCCCGTCGCGTACGCGGTCGGCGAGGCGGAGTTTACCCTCTGGGAGTTGGCGCTCACCGACGACGCCGACATCTCGATCGCAGACCGCATCACGGTCACCGGCGATGACCGCGACCCAGGCATCGAGGCCGCACGAACCGTCGGCTACGAGGACCTCTCGGGTGGGGCCGAGTCGGAACTGGAGTACGTCGTCGAGGAACTCGTCGAGGAGTACGAACAGCGGTTCGTCGATTTCTACAACGAGGCCCAACCGATCACCTTGCGCCTCCACCAGCTCAACCTCCTCCCGGGCATCGGGAAGAAACTGCGGAACAACATCCTCGACGAACGGGAGCGCAAACCCTTCGATAGTTTCGCCGATGTCGCAGACCGCGTGTCGGGCCTCCACGACCCCAAGGACGTCATCGTTGACCGCATCCTCGAGGAACTCCGTGAGGAGGACCTCAAATACCGGAACTTCGTCACCGGGGGCTCCTGACTCGACCTCGTAAGCGGTATCCGGGGTCAGTGCCAAGACAGCAGCGATGACGGGCCAGCGGGACCCGGACGACCTAATCGAGCGGGCCGGGAGTGGCGACCCCGGCCGCGACCAGTATTTCCTGGTGGACGACCGGGTCCTCGACCGGTTACCGCGGCATCTGGACGCCGACTTCGGGCACGTCTTAGAGGTCGGGGCGGGCACCGGTGCATTGACCGACCGATTGCTCGCCGCGGCCGACACCGTGACCGCGATCGAACGCGATCCCGCGTTGGCCTCATTCCTCCGCGAGGAGTTCGCGGCCGAACGGTCGGCCGGGCGGTTGACCGTCGTCGAGGGCGATGCCCTGGAGGTAGACCTCCCGGAGTTCTCGGCGAGCGTCTCGAATCTGCCGTACGGCATCTCCTCCCCGATGCTCTTCCGGTTGTTGCCACGGGACCGGCCGTTGTTGGTGTTGGTCCAACGGGAGTTCGCCGAACGGATGGCCGCCGAGGCGGGGACCGACGAGTACGGGCGGTTGTCCGTCACCGCCCAACACTACGCCGACATCGACCTCGTCGAACCGGTGCCGCCGACGGCGTTCGACCCCTCGCCGCCGGTTGAGTCGATGGTCGTCCGAACAACGCCGCGACCCCCAGCGTACGAGGTCACGGAACCCGTGTTCATGGCGGTGGTGCGGGCGGTGTTCACCCAGCGCCGGAAGACGTTGCGCAACGCGTTACGGAATACCACTCACATCAGTGGGATCGAGACGATCGACCCGGTGTTGGAGGCTGTGCCCGACGATAGACTCGACGCGCGACCCGGGGAGCTCGACCCCGCGGCCCTTGCCGCGGTCGCCCGCTCCGTCGAGGCCGTAGGAGGGGTGGTATGACCGTCTACGACGCTGTCGTCCGGTGGATCCAGTCACAGACGCCGACCCAAGATCTCCAGATCCTGGCGACGATCGCCGTCGCCCTCGGCGTCGTAGGCATCGGGGTACTCATCAACCGGGCGGGGCGATACGCCGGCGACCGGTTCGAGCCCACCGTCGTCGAGACCGTCCAGACCCTCGTAATGAGTATGGTTCTGACCGCCGGCGGTGTCGGTACACTCATCGTCTGGCGGGCCGACGACAACGTCGCCCAGGCGCTGGCCGCCCAGAACCTCGGCATCGGGCAACTCCTGGCAACGGCAGCGGTCATCCTCGGTGCATACGTCCTGACCAGACTGACCAAACGATTCATCCAGGGGTTCGCCACGGACGCCTCGGCGTTCTCCGGACACCAACGAGAGATCATCCACCACACGGTCCAGGTGACGGTGTTCCTGTTCGCCTTCCTCGTCGTCCTGTCGTTGTGGCAGATCGACCTCGGGAATCTCCTGTTGGGCGCGGGCGTCCTCGGGGTGGTCCTCGGATTGGCGGCCCGCCAGACCCTCGGGGCCGTCCTGGCCGGGTTCGTGGTGCTGTTCTCCCGTCCGTTCGAGGTCGGTGACTGGGTCGTCGTCGAGGACACGGAGGGCGTCGTCCGCGAAATCACGATCGTCAACACCCGGATTCGAACGGTCGACGGCGAGACCGTGATGGTTCCAAACGACATCATCACGGGGACGACAGTGCGGAACCGCTCCCGGCAAGGCCGGCTCCGCATCGAGGTGCAGGTCGGCGTCGACTACGAGACGGATCTCGACGCGGCACTTGGCATCGCGGCGGACGCGATGACCGGCCTCGACACCGTGTTGGACGCTCCGGAACCTCACGCCGTCCTCGACGAGTTCGGGGACTCCGCGGTGGTGTTGTCGTTGCGGTTCTGGATCGACAATCCGAGTGCCCGTCGGTACTGGCGGGCCCGCACCGCCGTTGTCCGCGCCGTCAAACAAGCCTTCGAAGCGGGAGACATCGCCATCCCGTTCCCACAACGCGAACTCACGGCCCGGGGTGGTGGCGAGGCGACCGCCTTGGGCGTTCCTCCCGCCGAGGAGGGGGAGGCGACGGTCGAGGACTCGAGTGTCGACGACGATGACTGACCTCGGCGACCGACGGGGTGGGACCTCGCCGGTGTACCAGCCTGCTGAGGACTCCTACCTCCTCGCGGAGGCCGTAACCCCACACATCGATGGTGACGACCACGTCCTCGAGGTGGGGAGTGGGTCCGGCGTGGTCGCCGAGGCCATCGACGCCAGGAGTGGGGCCGCCGTGGCGGCCGTCGATCGCAACCCACACGCGTGTGTGGCGACGGCCGCCCGCGGCATCCCGGTTGTGTGTGGCGACCTCGTGACGCCGTTCGTCGATGACGCCTTCGATGTGGTCGTGTTCAATCCACCCTACCTCCCCGAACACCCCGACCTCGACCACGATGACTGGCAGGCGGTCGCGGTAACGGGCGGGCCCGAGGGACGGGCGGTGATCGATCGGTTCCTCCGAACCGTCCCGCGGGTCATCACCGACGGTGGCACGGTATTCCTGCTGGTCAGCACTCTCACCGGTGTCGACACCGTCGTCGAGACGGCTGCTGCAACCGGGTTCAGTGCCGTCGCCATCGCCGAGGAGTCATTCCCCTTCGAGACGTTGACCGTCCTGAAACTCATACGGTGACAGGCGGAAACCCTAACGCCACCCCGCGTACAGGGCAACCGTGAACGTGACTGCCCACTCCCTGGGGTTGTTCCCCCGCGACAGCGAGGCAGTCACGACCATCCCCGACGCTGTCGCCATCCAACGACGCGCCGGGTTGGACGCGGTCGTCGACGGGCAGCTCCAGTGGACTGGGGGACTCGCCCACCCGTTGGCAGCGGCAACCGGTGTCACGCCCGGAGAGCCCGTGCACTCGATCCCCGGGGCCGAGACGGCGCCACGCCCCGTTATCCACGGTCCACTCGACGCCGCGACCGTACTCGCGACCGAGGTGCGGGCACTCAGCACCCAGACCGACCGGCCCGTGATGGTGGTGCCCGGCCCGTATACGCTCGCCACGATCGCGGATGATCGCCACTACGGCGACACCGCAGACCGCTTGGAGGCCGTCGCGGCACTCCTCGCCGCCGAAATCGCCGCAACACCCCCAGTGGAAACCGTCCTCGTCCACGAACCCCACCTGGCAACGACGCCACCCTCCGGAGAGGTGGCCGGGCGGGTGCCGACCGCCCTGGACACCGCGCTCGCCCCGACCGATGCCCGATCGATCGTCGTCCCCTACGGGGCCGTCCTCACCGACCGCGTCCACGCACACGTCCTGGATGCCGACATCGACGTCCTCGGGTACGACCTCCTCGCCGATCACACCCGGGTCACCGACCTCATCGCCGAGTACGGTACCACCGATGCCGTAGCACTGTGTGTCCTCGATCCGCGGCAACCGGTTCCTTCAGCCGACACCCTCACACAGCGGGTGCGCTGGGTCCGTGACCGGGTCCCTGAGGTCGTCCCCATCGAGGAAGCCGTCCTCTGCCCCACCCGCGGACTCAACGGCGTCGACGCCGACAGGCTGGCATCGGTTCTCTCGAGATTAGGGCGCGTTGCAGACACCGCTGCTCGTTAGACGTACCGGTCCTCGCTGTCCGGTGGGTCGCCGTCTGTTGCGACCATGGCGAGGACGACGGCGATGACCCCCGCTACCCGGGTGAGCGTCACGAGCCACCGTCGCGGTTCGAGGTCGCCCGAGCCATCGTAGCCGATGGTGTTCACCCGTGCCTGAAGGGCGAGTACGCGGCGGGGAGAGACGATGCTGAGGATTCCCAGCCCCAGCAGGAGTGCGCGGCGAAGCTGCATACACGTGTGTATGCAGGTCGTGACCAAGGCCGTTGTGGCGACGGGTCAGGAGCTGATCCAGTCCTCGTCGACGCGGTCGTAGTCGACGAGTTCCTCGTCGTCGAAGAAGAGGGCAATTTCCCGTTCGTTTGCACCGGGGTCCTCGTGGTCGGAACCGTGGACGATGTTCTGTTGGAGGTCGAGGCCGTAATCCCCGCGGATCGTGCCCGGGTCTGCCTCTCGACCGTCGGTCTCGCCCATCATGCGACGCACCTGGCGGATGGCGTCGGGCCCTTCCCAGACCATGGCCATCACGGGGCCGCTGGTGATGAACGCGACCAAGTCCTCGAAGAACGGTTCCTCCCGGTGTTCGGCGTAGTGCTCGTGGGCGAGGTCCTCGTCGATCTCCATGAACTTCGCGGCGACGAGTTTCAGGCCGCGGTCCTCGAGGCGGCCGATGACCTCGCCGACGAGGCCGCGGTTGACGCCGTCGGGTTTGACCATGACGAACGTCCGCTGCATTCAGGCGCCTCCGCTCTCGGTCCACTCGAGGTCGCGGGCTTCGCGACCGAGGTCGGCGTTCTTCTCGCACTTCGAGGAGCAGAAGTGAACGGTGCGCCCGTCGCTGTGGACGAACATGGTCCCGGTCCCGGGTTCGATGTCCGCGCCACAGTAGTCACACTCTCGGGTCTCAGGCATTGGTCACTGGCCGCCGATGGCGTCGGCTTCGCGTGCGGTCTCGCGGAGTTGGAGCACGTCGCCCTCGCGGACGGGGCCTAACACGTTCCGCGTGATGATACGTCCCTGGTTTTCGCCCTCTTGGATGCGGCATTTCACCTGCATGGCTTCGCCGTGCATCCCGGTCTTGCCGACGACCTCGATGACCTCGGCGGGCGTCGAGCCGTCGGCGGTCTCGTCTGCGCTCATTGGCCTACTGCAGATCCTCGATGGTGGTTTCGATGTCGTCGATGTCGTCCTCTGCGTCGCCGCCGTCGACGATGGCGGCGGCCGCACTCCCGACCTCGAGCCCGGCGGCGTGGCCGAGGTCGTCTTGGGCATCGACGAACACGTAGGGGATGCCTTTCTCATCGGCGAGTTCCGGGAGATGCATCACGATCTCCTCCGGAGAGACGTCCTCGGCGATCAGGACGAGGATGGCGTTCCCCCGTTCGATGGCCTTCGTTGTCTCGTTCGTTCCTTTTCGTACCGATCCCGTGTCCCGTGCCACCTCGAGGGCCTCGAGGGCTCGCTCTTGGAGGTCGGCTGGGACGTCGTAGTCGACATAGACTGGCATGCTGGATCACCTGTGTTCCCCACGAGGGCTCGCGCCGAACCGCCGGCCTGGGTCCCGGTGGCGGGTCGGCATCATCGACCCCGCATGGGCGTGGGAACACGTGGGCGGTCCTCGCATAAAAGCGTGTTCAAACACCGGGCGGCGTGGCACCGCGTGACGACCGAGCCGTCACGCCTCGGGAGCGAGGTCGACGACGAGTTTGCCGATGTTGGTGCCCTCGAACAGTCCGGCGAATGCGGTCGGAATCTCCTCGAAGCCGTCCACGACCGTCTGTTCGTGGTGGAGCGTTCCCGCCTCGACCCACCGGCTGAGTCGTGTGGTCGCCTCCTCGAACCGGTTGCTGAACTGGCGGACGAGAAACCCTTCGACGCTGGCCTGGTGTTCGATCAACTGCCAGAGTTTCCGAGGGCCCGTGGGGACCGTCTCCTCGTTGTAGAGGGCGATCTGGCCACAGACCGCGACGCGGGCGCCGGTGGCGAGGTGCCCGAACACGGCGTCGGTGATGTCGCCGCCGACGTTGTCGAAGTAGACGTCGACACCGTCCTCGAGGCGGTCAGCGAGTGCTGTGTCGACGGCGGTCGTTCGGTAGTTGATCGCGTCGTCGAATCCGAAGGTATCGGTGAGAGCGGTGGTCTTCTCGTCGCTGCCGGCGATGCCGATCACCGTCGCCCCGGCGAGGCTCGCAAGTTGCCCGGCGATCGATCCGACCGCGCCGGCGGCGGCGCTGACGACGACCGTATCCCCCGGTCGCGGGTCAGCGACATCGAGCATCCCGAAGTAGGCGGTCCGACCGGTGAGGCCCAACACCCCGAGCCACGCGGGCAACGCAGCGACCGACGGGTCGACCCCGGAGAGGGTATCGCCATCGACGACGGTGTGTTCGGCCCAGGCGAGTTGGCCGACGACGACGTCGCCGACCGACCAGTCGGGATGGCGGCTTTCCGTGACCGTCCCGACGCCGCCGGCGGGGATCGGATCACCGACCGCCCACGCCGGTGCGTAGGAGTCCCCCGCTCGCATCCGACCCCGCATGTACGGGTCCACGGAGACATATCGCACCTCGACGGCGACATCGCCCGCATCAAGACTGGGGACGGAGACCGTCTCGATGGCGAAGTCCTCACGATCCGGTTCACCGGTCGGCCGTCGGTTGAGGATATACCGTCGCGTCGTCATACCGGATACCCGTGGCGGATCGGGGTAGTCTCTTCGGGTCGGTGACCGGAGGACCCTTGACGGCCCAGAATGTGGTCCCGGACATGCTCGCCCGGGTCGTGGAGGCGCTCCGAGCGGAGGCACGCCGGGTCAACGAGCGCCGCGTCATCGTCGTTCACGGACAACGGGCAGGGTGTTATGTCGCTGCAGCAAGGGTCATCGAAGCGGTGGATGCCGACCGGGCCGCGACCACGGTCGTGGGCAATCGGGACATCCTCGACTGCCCACGGGTCGCACCTCGGGCCGCCGATTCGTTGCTGGGCACGACCCAGGACGTTGTGGTCCTGGACTGGCACGACACCTGTCGCCCGAACGCCCTGGGGCAGGTGGTCGGCACCGTCGATGGCGGCGGCCTCCTCGTGATCACGGCCCCACCACTGGACGAATGGCAGACGACAACTGATTCGTTCCACGAGTCGCTGGCGGTACCGCCCGCGACCGTCGAGGCGGTGGGCCACCGCTACCACGATCGGGTTCGAGACCTCCTGTACGCCCACCGCGGGATCGCCGTCGTCGACGTCGACACCGACACCATCGAATGTGCGGGACTGACCGATCCGGCACCACGTCGCCGCCCCGACCCCCCGACCCCACCATCGGATCCCACGTTCACACGCGCTGTGTACGAGGCTGCCCGAACCCAGGATCAAGTGGATGCCGTCGCCGACCTCGAGGCGTTATCGGCGGACGGGAATGCAGTCGTCGTCGAAGCAGATCGCGGCCGTGGCAAGTCGAGTGCGGCCGGCTTGGCGGCTGGCGCCCTCGCCAGCGAGGGATTGACGGTCGCGGTCACCGCCCCGGACCCCGATGGCACCATGCCGTTGTTCGACCGGGTCGTCGAACTCCTCGAGACCCTGGACGCACTCGCTGCACACGAGGCCCGGGACATCCGAAGCGAATCCGGTGGCCAGGTTGTCTATCGCGACCCGGAGACGGTCCTCGAGGAAGGCTGTGATGTCCTCCTCGTCGACGAAGCGGCAGGCCTCCCGGTCGCTCGCCTGCGGTCGTACCTCTCGATCGGCCGCGTCGCGTTCCTCACGACCGTCCACGGGTACGAGGGCGCCGGTCGAGGGTTCGATGTCCGGTTCCGTGACGACCTCGCTGCCAGCGACCACAGCGTCGTCGACGTCTCGCTGTCGACACCGATCCGGTACGCCGACGGAGATCCCGTGGAGGTCTGGGCGTTCCACACCCTGTTACTGGACGCCGCCCCGGCCGTCGATCCGGTCGTCGCCGACGCCACCCCCGAGGGCACGGCCTTCGAGATCATGGCCCCGGATCGGCTCACCGACGACGAACGGTTGCTGCGGGAGGCGTTCGGGTTGCTGGTCGCCGCCCACTACCGCACCGAACCCAACGACCTCGCTCGACTGCTTGATGCCCCGAATCTCACCGTGACGGCACTGACCCGGGATGGCCACGTCTGTTCGGTGGCGCTGCTCGCGGCCGAGGGCGGGCTCGACGCCGAGACGCGTGACTGGATGTACGACGGAGGCCGCATCCGGGGGAATATGCTGCCGGACGTCTTCGCGAGCCAACTCCGGGACAAGGCGGCAGCCGCTCCAACGGGGTGGCGGGTGCTCCGCATCGCCACCCACCCGTCGATTCGGTCCCGGGGACTGGGTTCCCGGTTGCTCGAGTGTATCCTCGACTCCGCCCGTGACCGGGGGCTCGACTGGGTGGGGGCCGGGTACGGTGCGACGGCGGACCTGGTCCGGTTCTGGGCCGAGAACGACTTCTCGACGGTGCATCTGGCGACGACACGGTCGGCCGAAAGCGGGGAGTACTCGGCGTTGATGTTGCACCCGCTCACCGAGGCGGGGGCGGCCGTCCACGATCGGCTGGCGTCGTGGTTTCTCGACCGGATCCCGGCCGTGCTCGGCGACGCCCTCTCGGACGCCGACCCGGACGTCGTCCGGGCGGCCCTCGCCGCGACCCGGGCAGACCCCCCGATTGGGTTGTCCCCCCGGGCCTGGCGCGTGGTCGCCGGAGCCGCCTACGGCCCCGGGCGATACGACGTCGACCCGCAACCGTTCCAGCGACTCGCGGTCGCGGCACTCACCGACGATGCTGGCGGAGTAACCGATCGCGAACAGCGGTTACTGGTGATGAAGGTACTCCAGACCCGGTCCTGGGAGGCCGTCACGACCGAACTCGAGTACCACTCGACCGGCGAGTGCATGCGGGCCCTCGGTGCTGCCTACGAGAAACTGTGTGATACCTACGGTGGCCCGGTCGTCGCCACGGAACGCCGCCGATACGAGGACTGAGCCGGGCGGGACCATGCCCCACAATTGCCCCCTCGTAGATCGTGATCCGAACGCCTCGGACGTGCTCTCCATCGATGACGGGGCATCGGCCGGGCCCCGGTGGTCGCGGGCTCACGGGTGGGCGTAGTAGGCGATGCCGTCGGCGTCGTCGGTCACCGGTCGGTCGACGCGGACGAACCCGACGCGCTCGAACTGCAGGAACGCATCCGAATCGTAGTCAGCGAACCCCGGTTCGGCGAGGCCGTCGACGTCCCCGTCCATCGTGCGGACGGTGACCGGGACGCCGGCGTCGGCCGGCACCCAGTGGACGACGGGGACGTCACCATCACGCACGATCGAGAGATCCTCGCCGGTGTACTCGAAGGCGTCCCGGGTGTGTTTCACGGGTCCGAACCCCTTCAACCAGATGCGGTCACCGGACGCGGGGACATCACCGGGTTCGACGAGGACCGAACCGGTGACGGGGATTGTTCGGGTCCCCCGCTCCTCGTGGTCGGGGTGGATCGGCGGGGTGCCGGCATCGGGGCCGCCGATCACCTGTTTGGCCACCCCGTCTCTGACGAAGAAACATCGGTCGGCGTCGTCGTCGACGAGTTCGCGGTTGTTCGCGTAGATCGAGGACATCGCGAGGTCGACGTCGCTGGTGGACAACCCCAGGTCGACCATCGCCTCGACGATCGCGTCCCCGCGGATGCCGCGTCGGCGGAGACTGCGGACCGTCGGTGCCCGCGGGTCGTCCCACCCGTCGAGATCGCCGGCCGCGATGAGTTCCTTGATCGTCGATGTGCTCATAGGGACGTCGTAGGCGTCGACCTGGATGCGGCCCCAGTGCAGGACCTCGGGGTACTCCCACCCGAAGTAGTCGTAGACGTAGGCCTGTTTCTTCGCGGAGTCCTGGAGATCGATGCCCCGGATGATGTGGGTGATGCCGGTGAGGTGGTCGTCAATCCCGGACTGGAAGTCCAGCATCGGCCAGCACCGATACTCGCTGGCTGCCGGTCGGGGATGTGGGGTGTCCAGCATCCGGAAGGCGACCCAGTCCCGGAGTGCGGGGTCGTCGTGGTCGATGTCGGTCTTGACCCGCACCACCATCTCGCCGGGGTCGGGGTCGCCGGCGACCATGCGGTCGAACTCCTCGTGGACGGTCGCCGGGTCCTTGTCCCGGTGTGGACAGGGTTCGCCGGCGTTTTTCAGTTCGCGGAACCGCTCGGCCGCACACGTACAGGTGTAGGCGCCCCCGAGGTCGATGAGGTCCCGGGCGTACTCGTAGTAGGTGTCGAGTCGGTCGCTTGCGTACAGTACCGCGTCGGGTTCGAACCCGAGGTAGTCGATGTCCTCTAAGATCCAGTCGTAGGCGTCCAGGTCGGGGCGTTTGGTCTCCGGGTCGGTGTCGTCGAACCGGCAGACGAACCACCCATCGTAGCGTTCCTTGTACCGACCGACCACCGCACACATCCTGGCGTTGCCCAGGTGCCAGGGCCCGTTCGGGTTCGGTGCCATCCGCATCCGGACCTGGTCGTAGTCCTCGACGGCGGGAAGTGCCGGTAGTCCCGTCGCCGCCTCGTCCTGGTCGGCGTCGATGTCGGCGAGGCGGTCGGGTGCGAGGCTGGCGAGCCGGTCGCGTTGGGCGTCGCGGTCCATGCTGTTGACGTCCGCGACGATGGGGGCGACCACGTCGGCGATCTCGTCGGCGTGGTCGCGGAACGCTGGATTGTCGGCGAGCAACGGCCCGACGATGGCCTGGACCTGGGCGTCGCCATCGTGGCGTAAGGCGTTCTCGAGAGCGGCGGTCTCCGCGGCTTCACGCACCCGTGTCCGCAGTGCGTCGTCCATCACTCCGCAGTGGTGGGGCCCTGCTGAAGGATATTTCGGGTCCGGTCTAGTACCCGCGTTCGATGAGGTAGTCGGCCAGCTCCTCGAGGAGGAGGTGGGCCTCGTTGTCCGGGACGGCGTTGAGATGCTGTTTGCCACGACCCACCAGGTCGCTGGCGAGGTCTCGGGCGTACTCGATCGACCCGACCTCACGGAACCGGTCGACGGCGGCGTCGATCTCGGCGTCGGTCACCGCTTGTGGGTCGTCGGCCTCGATGAGGGCATCGACGTCGACCCCCTGTTCGCGGGCGTGGAGGGTGATGATCGTCTGTTTGCCCTCGACGAGGTCGCTGCCGCGTTGCTTGCCGAGGTCCTCGCTGGGAACGGTGAGATCGAGGACGTCATCCTGGATCTGGAACGCCTGCCCGACACAGAGCCCGTACTGGTAGAGGGCATCGACGGTCTGGTCGTCGGCGCCAAGCAACATCCCGGGGACGGCGGCGGCCGCCGCGTAGAGGACGGCCGTCTTCAACTCGATCATCTCGATGTACTCGTCGGGGACGACGTCCGGCCGATCCTCGAAGCTCACATCGAGGGCCTGCCCCTCACAGATGTGGGTGCATGTCGACGCCAGCAAGTCGATGCCACGTAACGTCCGGTTGGGCGAGGCGTCGGTCCGCAACATGATCTCGAAGGCCTTCGAGTAGAGGGTGTCGCCCGCGAGGATGGCGGTCTCGGTGTCGTAGGCGCGATGGACCGCCGGGACACCACGACGCATATCGTCGTCGTCCATGATGTCGTCGTGGATCAGGGTGAAGGAGTGGATGATCTCGATGCTCACCGCGGCGGCCATGATGTCCGCGACATTCCCATTGAGCGTCGGGAAGTCCCGGTAGTCCTCGGACAACGGTTCGACATCGGCCAGTGCCTCTGCGACGAGCAGCGTCATCGCCGGCCGCAACCGTTTGCCACCGGCCACCAGCAACGAACGACTGGCCTCGTAGAGGCGGCGGGGTTCGGCCATCGGCAGTTCTTCGTCGATCGCATCGTTGACCCGCTTCCGGCGCTCGCCAACCGCCTCGAGCACCACTTCCTCGCGGGATTCGGGTGTCATACCAGTTGAATCACGTTGCCGTTCCGACTGGGGTGGAGGTCACGCCCGTACGTGTACCCCTTGTCCTCGGCGAGGTTGACGTAGTGGGCGACGTTCGTCAACTCGTTGTGCGCCGGGATCACGTGTTTGGGTTGGAGGGCGTCCAGCATCTGGTAGTGGCCCTCCTGGGAGAGGTGCCCGGAGACGTGGATGTCGTCGTAGATGCGGGCGCCCTGCATCTTCAGGAGGCGTTCGCTCTGGTAGCGTTGGCCCTCGTTGGTCGGTTCCGGGATGATGCGGGCGCTGAACAGGACCTTGTCCCCGTCCTCTAACTGGTAGGGGGTCTCGCCGCGACCCATCCGGGTGAGCATCGCCCGCGGTTCGCCCTGGTGGCCCGTGACCACGGGGAGGAAGTTCTCCTTGCCCTCGTTCATGATGCGTTTGAACGTGCGGTCGACGCTCTTCCGGTGGCCGTACATGCCCAGGTCACCCGGGAAGTCGACCATGCCCAACCGTTCGGCGGCGCCGCTGTACTTCTCCATCGACCGACCCAGCAACACGGGTTGCCGTCCGATGTCGCGGGCGAACTCCACGAGGGAGCTCACGCGACTGATGTGACTGGAGAACGTTGTCGCCACGATGCCGCCGTCGTAGTCCTCGAGGCTGTACATCACTTCCTCGAGGTGGCTGCGGGCCACGGACTCGCTTGGGGTGCGGCCCTTGCGACCGGCGTTGGTGCAGTCCTCGATGTAACAGAGGACGCCCTCGCCCTCCCGCCCGATCTCGCGGAACCGCTTCATGTCGATCGGATCCTCGAGGACGGGGTCGTGGTCGATGCGTTTGTCCAGCCCGTAGACGATGGCGCCCTCGGGCGTGTGCAACACCGGGTTGATGGCGTCGATGATCGAGTGGGTGACGTGGACGAACTCGAGTTCGAGGCCCTCCCCGATCTCCATGGACTCGCCACCGCTCATCTTGACGAGTTCGTTGTCCACGCCGAACTTCTGCTCGCCCTCCAGTTGCTGGTTGACGAGTTCGATGGTGAACGGCGACGCCACGACCGGGGCGTCGTACCGGTGGGCGAGCTTCGAGATGGCGCCGATGTGGTCGAGGTGCCCGTGCGTGGGCACGATGGCCTGGACGTCGCCCTCCAGTTCAGACATCACCCGGTCGTCCGGGATTGCGTTCATGTCGATCAGATCGAGGCTGTGCATCTGTTCGGTCTCGACGTTGTCGTGGATCAGGACCTGCGACAGGTTCAGACCCATATCGAAGATGACAACGTCGTCACCAGCGCGGACGGCGGTACACTGCCGTCCGACCTCTTCGTAACCGCCGATAGTTGCGATTTCTATCTCCATGGTATCTACCACGTACGGAAACATCGCGGGCCCGCGACCGGTCGACCCGGCGTCTTGCAGCCATCGTCGCCGGCCGCGGTGTCACCCGCGAACTACCCTTTAATGGGAGGAACGGGTCGAACTACAAAAAGGGGCCGGATTGGCCGCGTGTCACGAGCCGTCGACGGTCGTCCCGACCGGTTCCCCGGCGAGGAAGGTGGCGAGGTCCTCGACCCCGAAAATGGTTGCCGGGACCGCCGCCCCGAGCAGTGCCTCGACCTTCGCGGCCATGCCGCCGGTGACGTCGGTCGCATCGCTGGCGCCGAGGGTGGTGACGGCGTCCCGTGACTCGATGCGGGGGATGACGGTGTCCTCGGCGTCGAGCACCCCCGGCACCGTCGTACAGAGGCCGATCCGGTCGGCGTCGAGGCCGGTGGCGAGGGCAACGACGAGTTCGTCGCCGCTCAAGATCGTGGCGCCGCGACCGGCGTGGGCGACGACATCCCCGTGCAAGACGGGGCAGAACCCCTCCTCGAGGAGCGTCGCAATCTGGCTGGTCGGGAAGGTCAACTCCCCGTCGTGGCCCCGGTGACCGACGGAGAACGGGTGGACGGGGACGGGGGTGCCGCCGTGGTCGGCGAGGCGGTCGACGACGGCGTCGTTCAACCGGCGCATCGCGTCGTGGATGTCCCGCACCGCGGCCGCGTCCCTGGTCCCGTCCGTCGGGGAGAGACCGTACCGTTGGGCGGCGGGGTGGCCGAAGCTCCCGCCGCCGTGGACGACGACGATGGGGTCGGAGTGGCCCGCGACCGTGGCCGCCACCCGATCGAGGGCGGCGTCGTCGATGGTCTCCTCGCGGTCCTTCTCGGTGATGACACTCCCCCCGAGTTTGAGGGCGATCATTCGACGCGGACGCCCTCCCGGTCGAGCCCGGCGCGGAAGGTGTCCGCACAGGCGGGGAGGTGGTCTAAGGCGGTGAGCGTGGCGTCGGTCTCGTCGAGGGCGACGATGCAGCCGCCGCCCCCGGCGCCGGTGAGTTTCGCGCCGGTGGCCCCGGCGTCGCGGGCCGCCCACACCATCGCCTCCAGGGACCGCGCAGAGACACCGAGTGCGGCGAGCAAGCCGTGGTTGAAGTTCATCAGCTGCCCGAGTTCCTCGCGGTCACCCTCGGCGAGGACGCGTTCGCCCTGGCGGACGATGTCGCCGATGGTTTCGATGGTGGCCTCGGCGAAGTCGTACTCCTCTCGGAGCGCCCGGACCCCGTCGACCATGGCGGCGGTATCACCGGCGCCACCGTCGTACCCCACAACCAGGGGAAGGTCGGGCGCGGTGAGTTGCTCACACCGATCGCCCTCCACCCTGACCGCACCACCCATCGTCGAGCAGTAGGTATCCGCTCGCGAGGCTTGGCCGCCTTGGACGTCTGCCTCGACCCGGTAGGCACGATCGGCGAGCATCTCACGGTCGAGGGCCACGCCCATCGATCGGGTGGCGGCGTCGATGGCGGCGACGACGACGGCCGCCGAGGACCCGAGTCCGGCGCCCAACGGGATGTCGCTCTCGACGGTGACGTCGAAGCCCGCGTCCGGGGCGTCGACAACATCACGGGCGGTCGCGACGGCCTCGTCGATGTAGGCCATCGCGGCCTCCACGAGGTCCGGGGAGACATCGACGGACGGGTCGGCGGCGGTGTCCATCCCGTACTCGACGGCGAACCCGTCGAGGCTCAGATCGGCGGCTTCCACCCGCAACCGTTCGTCGTCACGGGGTTCGACCGTGACCGTCGCGCGGCGACCGACCGCACACGGCACCGCTGGTTCGCCGTAGACGACGGCGTGCTCCCCGAAGAGATACACCTTCCCGGGGGCGCTGACGGTGACCATACCGCCGGCGTCGCGCCCCGCCGCCTAAAAGGACGCGGGTGATCGCCACTGGGGCAGTGCTCGACGACACCAATCGCAACTATTGAATCATAACCGAACTCGGGGTGATCGAACTCATTTCCAGCCGGTTGCACGTCGACAGGAGACCGCTTCTGCTGATTGGTGGAGGATCTGTCCTCGCTGGGTTCCTCGGCTCACCATCATCCTGGGAGGGATATTGAGCGTGCGTTCACCGGCTTCTATCGACCGTGAATTCGGCATCGTGACAGCTGGTTTCGGTTTCCGATCGGTTACTGCAGTTGTTGAGGGCGCCCGCCTGACCGGAGTCGTCTTTCTCATTGCGGCAGCAGTGACCGAATGAAGACGATGACCCGATCTGACCACCGGCAAGAGTCTCAGATCCACCTAACTCGTCTCACCCGGATCTCCCAGGTCGCTCGAGGTGGCGGTCACTACCGGGTCAGTCCCGGCCATCGCAATTGCCGACGATTTAATTGGATCGGCGATGACGATGAGTCGTGCACACTCGCCAGGAACCGGGAGAGTCCGGACGCCCCGCCACTAATTCCCTCCTCGTCTCACTGGCGGACGAGTTCGGACCGGTTCGGGTCGTCGAAGCAGCACAGGGACACCTCCCGGACCACCCGCGATCCCACCACCCCGGTGTCGTTGACCATCACTCAATCACCATTGCAACCAACGAAACGCCGGCTTCGAACGCGGGTGACCGAGGCACCGAGGAAATCGGCCGGTACACGGCGGTCACCCCTGAGGACCTCGAACGAGAGGGACTCCGGGCTGTCCTTCGAGACGTGTATCCCCAACCGCCTGCATCGATCGCCGTCGAATCCGTCATCATCGAGAGCCTGGACGCCCGGGAGGCGAGGGTCGTCCAACCGACGGTCGCCGTCACAACTAGCTTCGACTCGGACGTCCCAACTCCCAGCGAAAGAAGCGAGTCGGGCACTGGCCTCGTCGACACAGCTGCACCGAACTGGAGCCAGATTCAGTCCACTGCCCCACCCGAGATCGAGGCACTTGAACTCTACACTCCTGAACCGGTGTCGGTCACCGCAAGGTCACGACTGCAGGTCGATGGATTACTCCAGGCACTCGCCGCAGAGTACGGGGCATTCGACGTTCGGGAACTGGTCTGGGAGCTCGACGACTCGGAATACGACCGCTTCCGGACCCGGTACGACGCCGGGGCAAGTGGTGGCGCCGGGATCTGGGCGACCGACGAGGAAGGCAGGGTGCTGTTGGTCAGACACGAGGGTGAGAACTCGTGGTCGGAACCGGGTGGGAAACGTGAGGCCGGCGAGACGTTCCGCGAGGCCGCCATCCGCGAGTTCAGCGAGGAGACCGGCGTCGACCCGACGGTCACCGACGTCCAGGAGGTCCACGTCATCGTCCACGAGCACGCGACCGGGGACGAACCGTCGATCGTGTCACCGATCGTCGTCTTCGCGGGGGAGGCGACCGGCGAACCCAGCGGGCGCGAGGGGGAGATCGCGGCCGCGGAGTGGTGGACCACCCACCCGGATGAGCTGTTGTACCCGGCCCTCTTGGACTTCGACATCCCTGCCAGCCAGGGTTAGAGGACGTCTTCGCCGGTGAGGGTGGCGCCGAGGTAGCCACCGGCCGCACTGAGGACGACGGTATACAGGAGCACGAACAGGAACACGAACACGGTGACGATGAAGCCGACGACAGAGAGGACCGCCTCCCCTGGTTCGGGCAGGGCAAACGGGACGATCGCGAGTAACACCCCGCCGATGAGGGAGAGGACGAGCATCAACGGGAGCGCGGCGATGGCACCGGCGAGGGCGCCGACACGGACGCCAGCGCCGCGGTCAGGGCCGTGGAATAGCCCGCGACCACACCACCGAGGACGGGAGAGAACGGGACGGCGGTGAACACGACGGTGACGAGAGCGCCGACGACGGCGTTGATGAGGGTGTCGCCTTCGGCCATGGTCCTGGAGAGGGGGACGTGCGCCAATATGGTTGCGGTCGAACGCCGTCGCTGGTCGTCGGTGGCTCGGAGAAGCGTCGACCGGTTCAGAGTTCGGTCTGGAAGTCCTCGAGGGCGTAGGTGGGTTCGGCGCCACGGCGGTCGAGGGTCTCGTTGGCGAGCAACCAGTACACGACCGCCAGCGCTCGACGGCCCTTGTTGTTTGTCGGGATGACGAGGTCGACGTTACTCGTTTGGTTGTTCGAGTCACACATCGCGATGACGGGGATGCCGACGGTGATCGCCTCCTTGACGGCCTGGGCGTCGCCGATCGGGTCAGTGACGACGAGGACGTCAGGTTCGATGTAGCCCTCGTACTGGGGGTTGGTCAGCGTCCCCGGGATGAACCGACCGGTGCGGGCGCGGGCGCCGACCGCATCGGCGAAGCGTTCGGCGGGGTAGCGCCCGTACTGGCGGCTGCTCGTGACCAGGATCTGTTCGGGGTCGTAGTTCGCGAGGAAGTCCGCAGCGGTGCGGATGCGTTGGTCGGTGCGGGAGACGTCCAGCACGTAGAGGCCATCGGTGCGGACCCGGTGGATGAACCGGTCCATGTCCGTGGTCTTCTGCTGGGTGCCGATGTGGACCCCGGCGGCGAGGTAGTCCTCGACGGGGATGAGGAGGTCGGCGTCGCTGTCGCCGAGCACGTCCTCGTCGGTCGCTGGTTCCTCCTCGGTGGGTTGTTCGTCTTCCTCGGGTGCCGCCGGTTCGTCGTCGACCGGTTCGTCGGGGTCGACCTCGGCGGCGTCGAGTCCCTCTTCGTCTGCGTCTGGGTTGTCGCTCATAGAGCTTCGTCCTCGATTCTGATGAGTTCGTTGAGTTTCGCGGTTCGCTCGCCGCCGACCGCGCCCGTCTTGATG
>JBDGTJ010000057.1:0-27437 GCA_042216925.1 Halobacteriaceae archaeon | reverse complement strand
CGAGTCCGACGCACCCCATGCGCCGAGGATACCAAGCTACCCCACGGTCCCGCGGTTTGTGGGTGGCCGGTTCCGCAGTTAAGGATATCGCTTCGCCAACCCGGGTCAATCCTCGTTCCGGGGCACGACCAGTGGACTCTCGTCGCGGACCGCGAGACTGCAGAGGGGGTCGTTCTCGTAGGTCGCGACGCCGCCGTACCGGCCGAGGACGTATCCGTCGTAGTCGGTGGTGACCGTCGCCCGGTGCTCCCCCGTGGGGGCGACGATGTCGGCGACCGGGTCCCCCGCCTCGAGGACGTCACCGGCCCCGACGCGGTGACGGGCGATGCCCGCGACCTCGCTGTGGGGATGGACCGCCCGCTTCACCGGGTACTCCACCGGTGGCGCCACCGGGTCGGGCTCGGGGCCGAACCCGTGGTCGGCCTCCAGCATGGCGAGTTCGACCATGACCCGGTAACAGCCGGCGACCCCCAGCCGGTACATCGGTTCGTCGACGACGGAGTGGGTGCCCAACTCGACGGTGACCGCCGGGATGCCCCCACCGTTGAGGACGGCGCCCGCGGTCGAGCGGTGGAGGCCCTCGTCGGTGTACTTCTCGGCCTCGTACTCGTTGACCACCGGCACCCCGAAGGCCTCTGCCAGCGTCGCCAGGTCCTCGGCCAGGGCCTGGGCTTCGCCCTCGTCGCGGACCTCGCCGTACAGGACCCGGTCCCGGATCACAAACGGGACGGACCCGACCTGGGCGGTGTGCAGATCGAGGAGGGCGTCGGCGGAGTCGGTGATCGCCTCGTAGATCCGCTCGTCGATACGTTCCTGGACCCGCGGCGGGCGAGGCCCCGACTCGTCGTCGGTGGGGTCGGGGAAGTACCGGTTCGGGTCGTCGCCGTCGTAGTAGCTGATGCGCTCGGTGCGGCGCAATCCCGCGGGGTTCAGCGTCGGGACACAGACGACGGTGCCGGCCAACGCCTCGGCGACGGCCGGGGTGAGGAGGTCCTGGGCGACGGCCAACCCCGTGACCTCCTCCCCATGGATGGTCCCGGTCACCCACAGTGTCGGGCCGGGGGCCTCACCTTCGGCGACGATCACGGGCAGGGCTTCGGTGGCGCCGGTCGGGAGGTCGGTGACCGGGAACCGCCCGGTGACCACCTCGCCCGGGCGGCTGGCGACGGTGCCCAGTTGCATACCGACGACGCCGGGCCACAGCCCAAAGAACCCCGGGCAACCGGCAGCCCTACACGAGCACGCGGTCCAGTTCCACGACCGTCCCCGTGGCGGCGTCGGGGTCGCCACGCAGCTGGCCCAGACAGACAGCGGCCTCGTCGGGGGTCACACAGACGACGCGGTCCCCCACCGTCTCCGTCTCGGCGTCGATGACCCCGGGGGCGTACACCGGGGCGCCCTCAGCGACCTGTTCGGCCGCACTGTACGCGATCGTTACCCGGGGCAGGTGCTCGAGGGCGCGTTCGGCTGGCTCGACCACCGCGCGCAGCCAGTCTTCGTCGCCATCGGTCTCCCACTCGTGGAGGCCGTCGGCGAGGTCCTGGAGGATGTGGAGGTCGGTGTCGTCGAAGGGGTCGGCCCCGACCCGGCGCAGGTCGCCCATGTGGGCCCCCGTCCCCAGGGCAAGGCCGAGGTGGTGGCAGAGCTTCCGGATGTAGGTCCCGGCCGCACACCGGATCCACAACAGGACCTGCCGACCGTCGCGTTCGAGTATCGACAGCTCCGAGACGCGACGGGTCCGCAGGCGTCGTGTGACCGCGCTCTTCCGCGGCGGTCGCTGGTAGAGCTCTCCCTCGAAGGCCGCGAGGGTCGCCTCGAGGTCGGTGGGCGGGTCCGCGTGGAGTTCCAGGACCGCGACGTAGGTCTTCTCGGTGCCCTGGACCGCGGGCACACACCGGGTCGCCGTCCCGAGGAACACGGGCAGACACCCGGTCACATCCGGGTCTAGGGTCCCGGCGTGGGCGGCGCGCTCGATCGGGGCATGATCCCTCGCGTCGAGAGTGTCGGCGACCATGTCCCGCACCCAGGCCGACACCTGGTGGGCCGACGGGCCGGCGGGTTTGTCGACGGTCACCACGCCGAAGCTGAGCAACGACGGGACATCCCGGTCGTCCGGTGGACCACGGAAGGACACGGTCAGAACTCGTAGGCGACCCCCTCGACCGGGACCGCCCCCTCGTCGGCGGCTGGGTCGTAGCCCTCGATGGCGGTCACGACGATGTCGAGGACGGCAGGGACGTCCCATCGCCCCGTGTTCACGGCGAGGTCGTAGATCGACCGGTCGTCGTAGTCGATCCCGTAGTAGGCCCGGTACCGGTCGGTCTCGGAGGCCTCCCGCTCACGGGTGCGGGTCCGCGCCGTCTCGACATCGATGTCCTCGCGGTCGGCGATGCGTTGGGCCCGCACCTCCAGGGCGGCGTCGAGCCAGATCTTCAGGTCCGCGTACTCGCCCGCCATCCACCCCGACAACCGCGACTCCAACACGACGTCGTCGCGGTCCCGCGCGATCTCGCGGAGCCGCCGGTCGAGGTCCCGGTCGATGCTGTCGTCCTCCTCGGCGAGTTCGTTGAACGCCGCGAGACTCAACCCCCGGTCGGCGGCCGTCGCCCGGAAGATGTCCCCGCCACTGATGTGTTCATAGGAGAGCGTCTCGGCGAGATCGGCCGCCAACGTACTCTTCCCGCTACCCGGCGGGCCCGAGACGGTGACCAACATACCAGCCATCCAGGCCCGGGCGTCAAAGAGGTTATGAAGGGCCTCAGGTGTTCGGGCTGGTCTGGACGTCGAGGCTCTTCCGCACGATGTTCGAGAACCCCATCGAACACAGGAAATACCAGAAGATCCACGCCTGGATCGGTCCGATCACCGCGTCCTGGACCTCCCGCTCCCCGATCAACGCCAAGGTCATGGGCTCCAAGGCGGGGCCGGCGTCGGTGAGCATGATCCAGTACATCCAGACGAACGCCGGGATGGTCAACAACATGATGTAGACGAACGGCCGGAACTGCTCTTTGAACATCCCGGTGTTCTCGCCCATCGCCTCCATCTGGCGTTCCCGTGCGGCTTGCACCGCCTCGTCGTCACCCGACTCCTTGGCCTTGTCCTGGAGGTCTTGGACCTCCTGCATCCGTTTCTGATAGGCGGCGATCACGTCCATGTCGATCATCGCGTCCTGGAGCAGCGCCGAGTACAGGCCCGTCACCACCGCCAACAACAAGATCACCGCGTAGAACGGCAACACGTCCAACAACGGCCCGAGCAAGACGTTGACCGCACCACCGACGAGGGACCGGATCTGGGGCACCATGTACGCCGGAATCAAAAACAGCGTCAACACTCCCGCGAGCTTATCGCGGCGCGACCAGCTCGTGTCCTTGTCCGGGATCTCGGTCTCGAGTTCGCCGATGTCGGGGCCCTCTAACCCGTCGCGGAGCCCCTCGGGATCGGCG
Organism: Halobacteriaceae archaeon; assembly: GCA_042216925.1. Taxonomy (GTDB): domain Archaea; phylum Halobacteriota; class Halobacteria; order Halobacteriales; family Halobacteriaceae; genus JBDGTJ01. The sequence continues at coordinate 23,988 of JBDGTJ010000057.1, read as the reverse complement.
ACGACGAACCCCTCCTCGGCGTCCTCCAAGATCCCGGTCTCGATGAGGCGACCCCACTGGCCACTCGTGAGCTCGTCCCGGACGTCACCCCACTCGAGTTCGGTGGACCCGTCACCCCCGACCTCGAGGACGTACTCGAGGACGTCCTCCATCTCCTCGTCCTCGAGGATGAGTTCCTGGACCGTCTCGGCGGTGCGTGCCATCAAAACGCGGTATTCTCCCGGTGTTTATGACCCTTTTCGTTGGGGCGGCGTCAGTCGTCGGCCGTCCCCGTCTCGGACAGTTGGGTCTCGACGACGTCTTGGATCCGGTCGAACACCGCGTCCGGGGAGCCCTCCCCGTCGACGGTGACGACCGGGATGTCGGTCTCGTCCTCGTAGTGGGCGATCAACGGTTCGGTCTCCTCGTGGTAGACCTCGAGCCGCCGCTTGATCGCGGCGGGTTTGTCGTCGTCGCGTTGGTAGAGCTCGCCGCCACACTCGTCACAGGTCCCTGGTTCGGCCGGCGGGTCGAAGTCGACGTGGTAGGTCGCTCCACACTCCGTGCACTCTCGTCGCCCGGAGAGTCGCTCGACGGAGACGTCCTCGGGCACCGTCAGCACCAGGACGAGGTTCGGGGCAGCGACCTCCTCGAGGTATTCGGCTTGGGCCTCGTTGCGCGGGTAGCCATCGAGGACCCACCCGTCCAGTCCGTCGAGGGCTTCGGCGACGACTTCTGCCATCACCTCGTCCGGGACGAGTTCGCCGGCGTCCATGTACTCTGCCGGCGTCCCGTAGGGGGTCTCCATGGTCTTGTTCTCCCGGAGGATGCCGCCGGTGGTCACGTGCTCGATGTCGTAGGTGTCGGCCAGGTTGTCGCTCTGTGTCCCCTTGCCGGCGCCCTGTGGCCCCATGATGACGATGCGTGGATTCATAGTATCGGGTTCGGGGGGCACCCCTTTAGGTCCCTGCTTTCAGCTCCCATCGAGGTCCGCTGGTTCGTCGACGTCCCGGCACACGCCCGGGTCCTCGACGGGGATGCGGGTCACGTCGTGGCTGGCAAACAGTTGACGGCCACCACTGTCCCCCGACACGTTGGCGAGTGCCGGGAAGTGGGTGGCGTCGAACAGCACCGGGTTCCCGCGGTCACCATGGTACTCCGGGACGACAATCTCTGCGCCGTCGTGGTAGGCGTCGATCACGACCTCGTAGGTCTCGGGGGTTACCCAGGGCATATCCCCCAACGCCAGGACGGCGGCGTCGGCATCGACGTCCATCGCCCACTCGACGCCGCGCCGCACGCTGGTCGCCTGCCCGGCCTCGTACTCCGGGTTCACCGTCGTCTCGATCGGGAGGTCGGCCAGGGCCGGACCCACGCGTTCGGCCTGGTGGCCAAGCACCGCCAGACACGCCTCGATTGGTGCCGAACACAGGGTGCGGGCGGCCCGCACCACGACGGGGTCGCCGTCGACCTCCGCCAAGAGCTTGTTCCCGCCCGCGTACCGGGTGCTCTCTCCCGCCGCGAGCAATACGCCGGCGATCACGACCGTTGGACACCCTCGGGCCCGCGGTGGAGGTACTCGCGGCCGCCGGGGTCGACCTGGAGTTCGTCGTCCTCGACGACGACGTCCCCACCGACGATGGTGTGGGTCGGCAACCCGGTGAGTTCCTGCCCGTGGAACGTCGAGTACCCCGGTTCCATCGTGTGGTAGAAGTCGTCGTCGACGACGCGGGACTTCTCTAAGTCGACGATGACCATGTCGGCGTCGGCGCCCTCGACCAACGCACCCTTCCGCGGGTACAGGCCCCACCGCTTGGCGTTGTTCTCCGCACACACCTCGACGAGTCGCTCCATGCTGATCCGGTTGCGGTTGACGCCCTCGCTCATCATCACCGGCAGGAAGTACTCGATCCCGTTGTTGTCCCCCGGGATCGCCTCCCAGATATCGCCGTGTTTCCCGCCGTCTTTCTCCTTGAACTCCCGTTTGTGCGGGCAGTGGTCGGTGCCGAGATAGTCGACGGTGCCGTTCCGCAACCCCTCCCAGAGCCGTTGCTTGCTCGCCTCGCCCCGCAGCGGCGGGGAGATCTTCCCCCAGACGCCGAGGTCCTCCTCGTCTTTGGTGTGACAGAGGAACGCCGGCAACGTCTCGGCGTGGATGTTCACCCCCTGGTCCTGCCACCGTTCACAGATGTCGACGCCCTCCCCGGTGCTCATGTGGACGATGTAGGACCGGGAGTCGGTGTACTCGGTTATGCGGGCGATCTGCTCGATCTGCATCGCCTCGCAGATGTTCGGGGACGCCTCCGTCCACGCCGGGAGGTCGTTCCGCCCGGCCTCCTGGAGTTCTTGGCGTTTCTCGTAGGCGAGGTCCTCGTTCTCGGCGTGGAACATCACCACGCCGTTGTTCACCTCCGAGACCGCATCGAGGACCTGATAGACGCGACCGGCGTCGGAGTGGTCGATCCCCAGTTCGGGCGAGGCGTGCTTATACCAGTTGAAGAACACCTTGAACGACCGGATGCCCGCATCGACCAGCTCGGGGATCTCCTCGACGTGGTGGTCCTGATGGACGATCGCGTGGTAGGCGAAGTCGATGTAGGACCGGTCCCGACCAACCTGCCGGAAGTAGTCCATATCCGGGATGTAGGGCTCGGGCTGCAGGAGGAAGTTCACCACCGTCGTCACCCCACCGTGGACTGCGCCCCGGGTCTCGGTCTCGAAGTCGTGGGCCAACCCCTCGTGGTACTCGTACTCGTACCGTGACAACCCCCAGTGGACGTGGGGGTCGATGAACCCCGGGATCAGGTAGTTGCCATCGGCGTCGATGCTGCGATCGGCGGCCGGGAGATTCCGATCGGCGCCCACGGCGACGATCTCCCCGTCCTCGGCGGCGACCCCGCCCTCGATCGTTGCGTTCGGCGTGACGACGCGCGCGTTGACGACGCGTAGATCGGCCATACGCTGACCGACCCGCGAGAAGAACTTATAGATTGGCTGCGGTTCGGTCTCAGTTCTCGTACTCCTCGGCCGCGACCCGTGCGTCCTCGACCGCGAGCAACTCGCCGAGATCCGCGTAGAACCGGGCCCCGTTCTCCGGGTAGACCTTCAACGGTTTCGTCCGACCCCGGATCCGGAGGTTGATCTCGTCGCGACGCCGGTAGGTGAGATACACCGACACGACGCCCGCGGCGGCGAACCCCAAGCCACCGAGGACGTGGTCCTGGGTCAGGTACAGGCCGATGCCAATCAGGACGACGCTCAAGACGCCGGTGAACCAGTCCATCTCTCGCCGCGTCACCTCCATGAGGTCATCCAGTTCGACACGCACCCGCGTGTCCTCGCCCTTATCGACCAGCAACGCATCCCCCTCGATGGTGACCTTCTCGCCACGCCGCAACGGCCAGGACACCCCGTCGTCGCTCGGATCGACCATCCCGTCGGGTGTCGATGCCCGTTGTCGTTACTGTTGTGGTCGCGGGCGGACCTGTTCGGTGATGCGCCGCGAAAAAATCGGTGGATGGGTTGTTCAGTCGGACCCGGACCGACCACTGGGTTCCTGGCCGCCGAGCCGCTCGAAGACGGAGACGAACTCCGAGTCGTCCTCGGTGAGTTCCTCCCACGCGGTGAGGCCCCGCTCCTCGGCGGTGCCCGGCACCGTGTTATCCATGATGAACGCGATGATGCCGCCGACGGCCATCCCGGTCGTCCCGATGACGTAGACGACCTGGCCGAACTCCTGGGCGATGTTGAGGTCGGTCAGGATCGGACCGATGATCGCGGTGTTCGCTAACCCGTTGATGTACGCACTCGCCCCGACACCACCGACGTAGGCGGGGATGGCGAGCCCGCCGAACAACGCGAACCCGACGATGAACACGTTCCGGTTCTGGTCGAGGTCGACGAACTTCAGGTTCGACAACCCGACCGCGGCGATCTGTCCGAACATCACGAGGTACAACCCACCGACGATCGGTGTCGGAATCGTCGCGAACAACTGGCCGACCGGACCGATCAGGCCCGCGATGATCATCACGATCGCCCCGATCTGGACGACGTACCGGGAGGCGACCCCCGTGATGCCGATGGCGCCGATGTTCTCGGTGTAGGACGTCGACCCGTTCCCGGTGCCCATGACACCGGCGAAGACGTTGCCCAGTCCCTCCATGCCGATGCCGTGGTTGATGCGTTGGGGACTGGGGGCGCCCCGACCGGCCATCCGGGCGACCGAGTGGTAGTCACCGAAGGACTCGATGACCGATGCGACCATCCCCGCGATCATCCCGATGGCGAAGGATGTGTCGAACTGGGGGGTGCCCCACTGGAACGGGAGGATCGGCTGGAACAGGTCGGCGTTCCGCACCGGATCGAGGTCGATGTATCCGACCGTGTCCGGGGCGATGATGCCGACCGACGGGTGGGAGGCGATGGCCGCGAGCAGCCACGCACCCGCCAACCCGAGCAACACCGGGAACAGCCGGAACGTCCGGTGGTAGTCCCCGAGGTACTGGGAGAACGCGACGATGGACAGCACCGTCAACCCGACGAGCCACCAGTTCCCGTTCGCGGACGTGATCTGCGGGGCGCTGAACAGCGCCAACCCGATCAACGCGATGACCGGCGCGATCACGATGGGGCCCATGTACCGTTTCAGGTACCCCATGACGCCTAAGTACCCGATCAACACCTCGACGGCGCCGGCGACGATCACCGCGCCCTGGAGGTGGAGTAGCATCGTCTCCCAGCCGGCGCCCTGGTTGCCGAGGACGCCGATGATGGCGATGGCCGGCGCCAGCATCGAGAACGTGCCCCCCTGGACGATCGGGTACCGGTTCCCGATCGTGGTCTGGGCGAGTGTCGCCACCCCGGAGACGAAGAAGAACGTCCCGATCAGGACGCCGGTCTGCTCGGTTGGCATCCCCATCAATCCCGCCAGTGCCAGCGGGATGGCGACCGTCGCGCCGATCATGGTGAGGTAGTGCTGGAAGCCGAGGAAAATAGACTCCAGGAGCGGCGGCTTGTCGTCGATGCCGTACTCGACGAAGCTCGCCGCCTCCCGTTCCTCACTCGGTGACGCGGTCGCCCCTTCGGGTGTGGTCCCCTCTTCTACCTGGTCGAAGTCGTCGTCCTCCCCGCTCATTAGGTGACCCCTCCACTGGTCGTTTCACCGCGGACCGTGTCTGTGAATCTCATGAACGATTCGCCGACAAGTGGTCTAAGAACCACTATAAAAGTACCCCACAAAGCATATATACATCCAAATATCCGCGGGGCGGCATCGTGAACAAAGCCGGGTGGAACCGCACCAACGGCTGGCGATTATGATTCCCTACTAACCAAAGCGCCGACCCATCCGAACCCCAGGTTCAAATACCGTGCTCACGAACCTCTACCCCCATGATCTCCCACATCGACCATCTCGGCATCCTCGTCGACGACATCGACCGGAACGTCGGCATCTACGAAGCCATGGGTCTCGAGGTCGGCGCCATCGAGACCGTCCCGGACTTCGACGTCCGCATCGCGTTCATCCGCGTCGGCGAGACCCTCGTCGAACTCGTCGAACCCCTCGACAACGACCTCCCCGAGAACACGGCCGAACTCGACCACGTCGCCTTCGCCGTCGACGACATCGCCGCCGCCCTCGAGGACCTCGCCGCCCAAGGCATCCCGCTCGCCGACGAGGAACCACGACCGGGCGCCGGTGACTCCGACGTCGCCTTCCTGGAGGCAGCCGCCGGCAACGGCGTCGTCTTCGAACTCGTCGAGCGCCACTCCCCGGTCGACCTGTAAGCGACCGCCGACCTACAGGTAGCGGTCGGTGTACGAGCGGATCGCCTGCAGGAAACACTCCCGAGGCGCGTGCACGAGGCCCGCCCCGACCTGGCCCACACCAGGTTCCTTGTGGGCGATCCCCGTGTTGATGAACGGGCGCACACCGGAGTCGATCACCCGCAACATATCGATCCCCGTCGGCGTCCCCCGGAAGTCCAGGGCCGGGATCGTGTAGTTCGGGTTCTCACCGACGGTGATCTCGTACATCTCGAGGGTGCGGTTGACCGCATCCTGGGGGGTGCCACCGACGAAGTCCGTGATCGCCGGCGCCGCCGCCATCGCGAACCCGCCGACACCGGCGGTCTCCGCGATGGTGCTGTCACCCATGTCCCGGGCCGCGTCCTCCTCGGAGTACTCCGGGAAGTACAGGCCATCGACCTTCGGCGCCTGGGCGGTGAACCACTCGTCGTCCAGCCCGCTGATCCGGATCCCGAAGTCGGTGCCGTTCCGGGTCATCACCGTCACCACCGAACTCCACTCGACACCCGCGGCCGCGTCGGCGGCGGCCTTGTTCCCCGCCATACCCGCGTTCAGGAACGTCAGATTCGTCTTCTCGAGGAACTCCGCCACCCGCTGTTTCACCGCCGGCGGCTCATCGCTGGCGACCAACCCGGGCAGCAGCGTCCGCAACAGGATCGAGGTGGCCGCCACGTTCCGGTTGTGGACCTCGTCGCCCATCTGGAGGGCGCGCGCGATGTGGGACTTGACGTTGACGCCATCGACGTGCCGGACCGCCGATTGCAACACCGGTGCGAGCTCCTCTTCCATCCAGTGGAGTCTCTCGATGACGTCCTCGGCGTAGGCGCCGAACCGCAACGCCTCGCCCCGCCCCTCCATGAGGTTGCTGTACGCGACGTTCCCGTGCGTCTCGTTCTCGACGATGAACACCGGCATCGACGGGGAGATGATCCCTGCCATCGGTGCGACCGACTGGTGGTCGTGACACGGGTCGAACTCGACCTCGCCGGCGGCCGCGAGCTCGGCGGCCTCCTCGGGGGTGTCTGCCCACCCCTCGTACACCATCGCCCCCATGACGGCGCCGCGTTGGGGGCCGGACATCCGGTCCCAGGTCACCGGGGGCCCGGCGTGGAACAGCGTGTACTCATCCATCCCCGGGATCTCATCGCGGGCGGTCCCGATGTCCGTCCAGATCGGCGTCGCCTCCGTCATCCGCTCGAAGGCCGTCTGGGTGGCGGCCGCGATCGTCTCGCCCTCCTCGGCCAACGCCGTCAACGCGTCGTTGAGGTCCTCGTCGACGCCGGGTGGCGGCGACCAGTCCACGTCGACGACCGATGTACCGGTCGAGGCGATCGCGTCCCTGAACCGATCCAATCCCACGTTCACCACGTCGAGGTCTTCCTCGAAGAGTTCGTCGTCTGTCATCTGTGACCACCTCCGGTGTCGGCGACCGTCGCCTGCACGTCTCGGGCCAGGGCGACGGCGTCGGCGTTGCTTTCACAGACTACGACACCCGCGTCCGCCAGCGTCTGCACCTGGTCCTCCCAGCCCTGGGGGTCCCCACGGGTCCCCACGACCGAAGCTACGACGACCGGCCACTCACCCGGGTCGACGGACTCCATGACGTCCACGACGGGGGTCGCCGGGTCCTCGTGGGCGGCGTACCCCAGGATGACATCCAGGAGGACCACGAGGACCTCGTCGTCGGTGAGTGCCCCGCGGAGCTGGTCGTCACGGATGCTCGAGTCGATCATCGGGTGGGGACGACCCCGCGTGAACTCGTCGGCGCCGAGGTCGATCATCGCATGCCCCGTCGGGGACAACGGATCGTCGATCGGCGTGCCGACACCGACGTTGGACTGGACGTCGACGTCCTCGGCGAGGATGGTGGCCGCCTCCGAGCAGAGCGTGCCCCCGCTGTACAGGCCACGGAGCGACCGACGCCCAGCACCCGGGTGGTCGCGCCGGTCGACGATGTCCTCACCGGTCCCCGGCGACGTGAACGCGGTGATCCCGTCAGCGAAGTCGACGTCACTCGTGTCCCGGTCCGGAAGCGCCGTGATGGCTTGTCGGGCGGCGTCGGCCAACGACGACGCCGGTCGGCCACCGACCGCCTCGATGGGGGCCGGGTCGCTGCCGACGAACTCGACGACCACCGGGTGGTCGCCGTCTTCGACCAGCTGGAGGATGTCGTCCATCGTCCGCTCGTCGGGGGGTTTCGACACCAACACGATCACCTCCGTCGCGTCGTCGTCTGCCAGCATCTCGAAGCCCTGTTGCATCGCGATGCCGCCGATCTCGTCGTCGAGGTCCCGTCCGCCGGTGCCAATCGCCTGGGAGATGCCGGCGCCAGCGCGATCGATCAGGCTCGTCACCTCCTGGAGGCCGCTGCCGGCCGCGGACACCACGCCGATGGCGCCGCCATCCACCTCGTTGGCGAACCCCAGCGGGACCCCGTTGATGATCGCGGTCCCGGAGTCGGGCCCCATCACGAGTTGGTCGTGGTCCCGACCGTAGGACTTGAGCTTCCGTTCGTGTTCCAGGCCGACGTTGTCCGAGAAGATGTGGACGTGTAACCCCTCGTGCAGGGCCTTCCAGGCCTCCCGGGTCGCGTACTCGCCGGGGACCGAGATCAACCCCAGGTTCGCGTCGGGGTGGCGTTCGAGGGCGCCATACACGCTCTTCGGGGGGCTCCGGGTGGATTCCTCGGCCGCCTCCCCGCCAGCGGCCCCACTCACCTCGGCTTCCATCCATTCGACCGCCTCGCGGGCAGCGCCGACGTCGTCGTCCTTGACCCCGAGGATCAGATCGTCGGGCTGCAGATCGGCCAGCACCCCGTCGGACGCGCCGAGGTTCCGGAGGATGTCCTTGTTCTCCTGGGTCCCCATCATCGCAACGGCCTCCTCGACACCGAAGGACTCCCGGGCTTCGTTGGCGATCCGCATCAACTTTACAGAGTCCTGATAGGTGTCAGAGAGGGTTACGACTTCCATACTCCGAACCTCTCCTACCAAAACCAAATAGTTTGGGTTACCCCCGTGCAGGCCGCCGAAAATCGAGGTCACGGGTGTGGTAAACGACCCGGTTCGACCGACGCCGGTCTTTATAGTCGCGACCGTCGACAGTCCCGGGCATGCACGCTGATGCCTCGGTGGCCGCGCTGACCGAACCGCTGCGCACCGGCGACCGCGACATCACGGGCGTCGTCACCGAGTACCGGGACCGCACGGAGGCGATGGACCCCGAGATCCACGCGTTCGTCGAGGAACCCGACCGGTGGGCCCGGATCGACGCCGCCGTCGACACCCTCAGCGATCGCTACCCCACGACCGCCACCCGCCCGACCCTGTACGGGGTCCCCGTCGGCGTCAAGGACATCTTCCACGTCGCCGACCTCCCGACCCGAGCCAACGCTGCCGTGCCCCCATCGGAGCTCACCGGCGACCCCGCCGCCACCGTCACCGCCCTCCAGGACGCCGGTGCCATCGTCTGGGGCAAGACCGTCACCACCGAGTTCGCCTACTACGACCCCGGTCCCACCCGCAACCCCCACGACCTGGACCACACGCCCGGTGGCTCCAGCAGCGGGTCCGCGGCCGCCGTCGCGGCCGGCATCGTCCCCCTGGCACTGGGCACCCAGACCTACGGCTCCATCAACCGACCCGCCTCCTTCTGTGGCGTCGTCGGCCTCAAACCCAGTTACGGCCGCATCCCGATGGACGGCGTCCTCAACCTCTCCCCGTCGGCCGACCACGCCGGCTACTTCACCCAGGACGTCGCCAGCGCCGAACTCGTCGCCCCCGTCGTCTATGCGGATTGGCACCCGCTCGCGACGGTTCCCGACCCCACCATCGGCATCCCCGCGGGGCCGTACCTCGATCAGGCCGACGATGCCATGATCGACCAGTTCGTCGACCGGATCGCCGCCCTGGAGGACGCGGGGTACGAGGTCCGCGAGTTCCAGGTGTTCGAGGACATCGAGGCGGTCAACGACCGCCACCACCGTATGGTCGCTGCCGAGGCCGCACTGGTCCATCACGAGTGGTACCAGGCCTACGGCGGGGAGTACGGCGACGAACTCAGCGCCCTCATCGAGGAGGGCTACGACATCGACGCCGCCACACTCGCCCGGGGCCGCTCCGGTCGCACCGCCCTCCGGTCGGCCATCGCGGATGCGATGACCGCCCACGACGTCGACGTCCTCGCCGCACCCAGCGCCCCGGGACCAGCACCGGCGGGCCTCGAGGACACCGGCGACCCCGTCATGAACGTCCCCTGGACCCACAGCGGCGTCCCGACCGTGACCGTCCCGGCCGGCACCGTCGATGACCTCCCGGCCGGCATCCAGCTCGTGGCCCCCTACGGCTACGACGAGTGGCTGCTCACGTGGGCCAAGGAGCTCGCCCCGGCACTCGCGCCCTGACTCTCACCCCTCGATCTGTGGGGCGACGAGCAACACCGTCGTGAGCATCCCGACGAGGATGTCCGTCCCGGAGGTGTGCCCGACACTCGTCAACCTGGTCGCGGCCGCCTGCCGGCGCTCGGCCGAGACCCCGGGTGACAACAGGGCTTCGAGTGCCGCGCGGGCGCTGTCACCGGCGCGGCCGACTGCGGCCTGGGCGAGCAACGCCACACTCACCGTCGTCGTCCGGTCTATCCCCTCTTCGACGAGGTGGCTGCCCAGCCCTTGGACCCGGTCCCGGTGGACCCCACGTGTCATCGCCCAGGCCGCCAGTATCATCCCCGAGAGGATGTCATCACCCGAGGGAGTCGCGCCGGGGCCCCGACCGAGGATCGCGGTCACCTCGGTATCGGCCGGCGGGACCGCCGACGAGAGCACGTCCACCCACTCCGCCACAAGCGACCGGAGGTCGTTGTCGACGGTCTCGTCCTCGACAATCGCGGCCACCGCCTCGAGCCACCCTAACCCGTCCTCGAGATCTGCCTCGATCACCCACCGGAGGACCGCCCGAGCCCCGGTCCAGACCGGGTCCCCACGATCGATCTCCGGCATGGCGGTCACACACCCGAGTGTCGACCCACCCAGTTCGAGGACGGATTCGTCGAAGACCACGTCGACCGTCTCACCGATCGAGAGGACGGAGGCCCCACTCTCGTCGACACCGGTCCGGAGTCGACACGCGGCGTCGGCCGCGAGCGCGGCGGCGTCGAAGCCACCGGGGTCATCGATGCGGAGCTGCATCGACAACGGTCCCGAGAACGACGGGCCACCGACCAGGACCAACGACGGTCCGGGCGTGGACACGGCGTCGGTCAACGCGGGGTCGAGTTCCAGGTAGGCCGACCGGTCGTAGGTCTGGAGCACCCGGCCCACGGTGATCGCTTCCTCTGGCGGCGTCGCCTCGCGGATGGCCCGCCAGAGCTCGCTGGCGCCATCGCCCATCGCCGCCACCTCGAACCGTCGATACCCGTGGCTCACGGTTGCCCGGTCATCCCTCGCTCGTGATCTGGGTGCCGGCGGTGCCAGCCACCGCCTCGGCGGCCAGGGAGAGGTCGGTGATCACCGCGCGTCGCCCCGGATCGGCCTCGACGAACCGGCACGCTGCCTCCACCTTCTCGTACATGCTGCCCCGCGCGAAATGCCCCTCCTCGAGGTACTCCCGGGCCTCGGCCGCGGTCACCGCCTCCAGATCGCGTTGGTCGGGCTCGCCGTAATGCAGTGCGACGTGGGTGACGTTGGTCAGGATGACCAACAGGTCGGCCCCGAGTTCCGCGCCTAACAGCGCCGCCGTCCGGTCCTTATCGATGACGGCGTCGACGCCCTCGATCGCCCCGGTCTCGTCTCGGACGACCGGGACGCCACCGCCGCCGGCGACGATCGGGACGTCGCCACGCCCCACGATCGTCTCGACCGTCTCGACGCCGAACACCGATTCGGGGTCCGGCGAGGGCACGACCTGGCGGTAGCCGTGGTCCGGGAACTCACGGAGGGTCACGTCCTGGTCCTCGCGGAGCTGCCGGGCCTCCGGTTCGGAGAGGTAGGGACCGATCGGTTTCGTCGGTTCGTCGAAGGCGGGGTCATCGGCGTCGACGACGACCGGCGTGATCATGGGGACGACGTCGAGGTCGGGTGCCCGCGTCCCGAGTTCGGACAGGAGCGCCGACTGGAGCAGATACCCGATCAGGCCCTGGCTCTGGGCGCCGTTGACGGCCAGGGGCATCGGCGGGGTGACGTCTGCCGCTTCCAGGTTCTGTCGCAGGATGCTCCCGATCTGCGGGCCGTTCCCGTGGGTGAGGACCACCTCGTCCTCGGAGACCACGAGGTCGGCCAAAATCCCCGCAGTGCGGTCGACGGTGCGGCGTTGCTCCGCGTAGGTCCCCTCGCCGCCCGGGTCCTGTAACGCGTTCCCGCCCAACGCGACGATGATCGTATCCGTGCCAACCATCTCTGAAATAGGGTCACCAAACGGTCACACGGTTAAATACACCGCGGTCGGGCCGCCGGGCGGAACCGTTTTCTCCCCGCCCGGTCACCCGGGTGGCATGTCCGAGCACCTCGTCACGGACGGCCGAACCATCGACGGTGACCCCGTCGACATCCACATCCGTGATGGCCGCATCGACCGCGTCGTCCCCGCCGGAGAGGCAGATCCAACCGCGGTCGCCGACACCGACCACACCGACGCCGACGGCCGATTGGTGACGCCCCCACTCACCGAACCACATCTCCACCTCGACGCCACGCTCACCGCCGGCACCCCCGCCTGGAACGAGTCCGGGACCCTGGCCGAGGGCATCTCCATCTGGGCCGACTACAAGGAGGGCCTCGAGTACGACGACGTCTTCGACCGCGCCCGTCGCTGTGTCGAGTGGCTGGCCGCCAACGGCGTCACCCGCGTCCGCACCCACGCCGACACCACCGAACCCACGCTCACCGGCGTCGAGGCGCTCCTCGACCTCCGGGACGCCGTCGCGGACCTCGTCGACCTGCAGGTCGTCGCGTTCCCCCAGGACGGCCTGTTCACCGACCCCGACCACCTGGACCGCTTCCAGGAGGCGGTTGCGATGGGCGCCGACGTCGTGGGCGGCATCCCCCACAACGAACACACGCGGGAGGACGGGGTCGAGGACGTCCACACGGCCGTCGACATCGCCGACCGGTACGACCGCCCACTCGACCTCCACATCGACGAGACCGACGACCCCGACTCCCGGTTCACCGAGGTCCTCGCCGCCGACGCCCGCGAGCATGGCCTCGGCGACCGCACCACCGCCAGTCACACCACCGCGATGCACTCCTACCCCAACGCCTACGCCGACAAACTCATCTCGTTGCTGGCCGACAGCGGCGTCTCCGTCATCACGAACCCGCCGGATAACTCCGTCCTCCAGGGCCGGTACGACGACTACCCACGACGCCGCGGCCACACCCGCATCGACGAACTCCAGGCCGCCGGCGTCCCCGTCGGCCTCGGCCACGACTCCGTGATGGATCCCTGGTACCACTACGGCGTTGCCGACCCGTTGGACGCCGCATTCATCCTCGTCCACTACGCCCACATGAGCGGTCGGTCCGACGTCCCCGTCCTCTGGCGGATGCTCACCCACACCAACGCCGCCATCGTCGGCGTCGACGAACCCGAGTACGGGCTCACCCCAGGCGCACGCGGGTCGGTCGTCGTCTACGACGCCACCACCCCGTTCGAGGCACTCCGCCGCCGCGCACCACGCACCACCGTCATCCGGGACGGCCGCGTCATCGCCGAGACCGACCCCCGCTCGACGACGGTCACCCGCCCGTCGACCACCCGGGAGATCACCTTCACCCCCGGCGGGTGACACCAATACTTATAGCCGCGCCCGCCGACAGTTTCCGGGTACGATGACCGTGACCTGCGATCGCCGACCCCGGGGTGGCCCCGCCCGTGACCGCCCGTGAAACCGGCGCCATTCGAGTACCACCAACCCGGTACCGTCGGGGAGGCTACCGACCTGCTCGCCGACCTGGGGACCGATGCAGAACTGATGGCCGGCAACCAGTCACTGGGCATCATCATGTCCAACCGCCTGGCCACGCCCGACCACATCATCGACATCAACGGCATCGACGACATCGCCGGCGTCGACATCGACGAGGACACCATCCACGTCGGCGCCATGACCCGCCACCGCACCCTCGAGGACCACGACGACCTCCGGGACGCCCTGGCCGTGCTGCCCGAAGCCGCCGAACAGATCGCCGGGCCGAGCGTCCGCAACCGCGGCACCCTCGGCGGCAGCATCGGGGAGGCAGATCCAGCGGGGAACTACCCCGCCGTCCTGCGCGCCCTCGATGCCGACATCCACGTCACGTCCGCCGAGTCCGAGCGCACCATCCCCGCCGAGGAGTACTTCATCGCCTACATGTTCACCGAGCGCGAGGAAGACGAACTCATCACCGGGGTCAGCATCGACCGCGACCCGTTCCCCCCGGACCGGACCGGGTCCGTGTTCCTCGAGTTGAAACGCGCCGCCCAGACCTTCCCCACGGTCGGGGCCGCCGCAACCGTCCGGGTCGAGGACCCCACTGTCGAGACCCCGGTCATCGAGGACGTCCGCGTCGCCCTCTCCGGGGTCGCCGGCGTCCCGCTCCGGGTCCCCGACGCCGAGTCGAACCTAGTCGGGAGTCCGGCCGAGGACGCGGCCCTCGACGCCCTCGGCGACGCGTTGGCCGAGGCCGCCGACCCGGAATCCGAACAACACGCCTCGGAGGCGTTCAAACGCGAGGTCGCCGCCGAGTACGCCCGCAGAGCGGTGTCGACGGCCTACGACCGCGCCCGGGCCTAGTCCCGCAACCGGTCACGGGCCGCCGATGGCGTGAACGGGATCTCGTCGACGACGACGTCGTGGTCGGCCAACGCATCGTTGATCGCGGACGCGATCGCCGCCGGCGCATCGATCATCCCACCCTCCCCGGTACCCTTCGCCCCGGTCTCGGTGTACGGTGACGGCGTCTCGGTGTGCTCCATCTCGATCTCGGGCATGTTCGCGATCGACGGCAACACGTAATCGAAGAAGGTCACCGACTGGGGTTGGCCATCCTCGGAGTACCCGAACTCCTCTAACAGCGTCGCACCGAGTCCCTGGGCGATGCCGCCGTGGGCCTGTCCCTCGACGATCATCGGGTTCAGCATCGTCCCACAGTCCCGCACCGTCAGGAACCGCAACACCTCGATCTCCCCGGTCGTGGTGTCGACCTCAACGATGGGCGCGTTCGCCGCGAACGCCGCCGTCGGGTACACCGGGTACTTCTCGAGGAACGCGGTGTCGAAGGCCTCGACGTCGGTCGCCGGGTGCTCGTACTCGTAGGCGGTCGCCAACCGACGCTCCCCCGGTTGGTCCTCGTCGATGGCCGCCAGGGCAGCGAGGTCGAGGGCCGCGTCACCGTCGATCTGTTCGACGCGACCGTCCCGGTAGGTGACATCGCGGTACCCGATATCCCACTCGTCGGCGGCGACCTCCTTGGCGGCCCGCCGGAGTTTCCGACCGAGGCCGGCGGCCGCACCAGACAGCATCACCGCCATCCGGGAGGCCGCACTCCCGTACTCGGTGGGGGCCTCCGCGCTCCCGAGATAGTCGACCTCGATGGCGCTGGGCAACACGTCGAGTTCGTCGGCCAACAACTGGGAGACCAGTGTCTGGTGGCCCTGTCCCGAGCTGTCGGTCGCGATCGACGCACGGACCGAGCCGTCCGCCCGAATCTCGCCGCGGAGGTGTTCGGGCAGCTCGTCGACGTCCGCCCGCGTCCGACCGGCGAGCTCGTCGCGGCGGGTGCGCTGGCGGTCGGTCCAGTCAGACCCAGACACCCCGGGTTCGATCACCACCATCGGCGAGACGCCGCGGTACACACCGTCGGCCGCCAACTCCTCGAGGACGGCCGGATCGAGCAGGCCCCCATCGTCTCGTTCGGCCTCGACCAGCTCCTCGACCATCGATAGGGCGCGGGGATAGTCCCCGGAGTCGTAGATGTTCTTCGAGGGGAGTTCGTAGGGCATCTGGTCGGGGTCGATGAGGTTCGTGCGCCGGAGTTCGGTCGCGTCCATCCCGACCGCGTCGGCCGCCTCGTCGAGTGCCATCTCGACCGCGTAGATGTGGGGATCGACGCCGAACCCGCGGTAGGCCGTCTGGGCGGTCTTGTTCGTGATGACGAGCTCGTAGTCGTATCGGACATCCCGGATGTCGTAGGAGTTGGTGAGCACGGACAACGGCTTCAACGTCTGGTTGACCGGGTACCGGGGGAACGCCCCGAAGTCATCGACGAACCAGACGTCCAGCCCACGGATGGTGCCGTCGTCGTCGACGCCCACCCGCACGCGGTACTGTCGGTCCGAGGAATGCATGTCTCCCCCTTCGAGGTTCTCTACGCGGTCCTCGACGAAGGCCACAGGACGCCCGTCCAGTTGTTGGGATGCCATCGCCGCCAACGAACAGTACCGATGGATGGCGATCTTCGTCCCGAAACTCCCGCCGACGTCGGGTGGCACCTCCAGGTTGACCTTCTCCGGAGGATAGCCCAGGGTCTCGAAGACGGTGTCGTCGACGAGCGTGTGCAACTGGATGTTGGACTCGACGTGGAAGCTGTCCTTGTCCGGGTCGTACTCGGCGACCACGCCGGCGGTCTCCAGTGGCACCCCGGAGATCCGTCCCCAGTCGTACTCCCCGGTGACGACGTGGTCGGCGCCCTCGATCGCGTCGTCGGGATCGCCGAACACGAACTCCTCGCTGTCCGGGACGTTCGTCCCCACGTCCGGGTGGACGACGGTCTCGTCCGCTCTGGCGGCCATCGGATCGACGACGGGGTCGAGGGGCTCGTACTCGACGGTGACCAACTCCAGGAGGTCCTCGGCTACGTACCGGTCCTCGGCGACGACCGCGGCCACGGGTTCGCCGACGAAGTGGGTCTTCTCGACCGCGAGCGACCACTCCTCGAACCCGTTCAACCCACACGGCATCGGGTTGTACTCGGCCTGGAGGTCCGCCCCCGTCAAGACGAGGTGGCACTCCGGGTGGTCCTCGGCCCGGGACGTGTCGATGTTCTCGATCCGGGCGTGGGCGTGGACGCTCCGAACCAAGGCGAGGTGTAAGGCGTCCTCGGTCTTGTCGTGGATGTACTCGGCCGCCCCCGTCAGGATGCGCCGGTCCTCGACCCGGGGCAGGCTCTGCCCGGTGAAGCGGGTCTCCTCCTCGACGCCGGGTTCCTGGTCGGTCGTAGGTTCGGACCGGGACATCAGTCCTCGACCTCCTCGGCGGCGCGTTCGACGGCGTCGTAGATGTTCTGATAGCCCGTGCACCGACAGATGTTGTCCGCCAACCCCGTCTCGATGTCCTCCCGGTCCGGGTCGGGGGTCCGCTCTAACAGTTCCGCGGTCGCCATCACGAACCCGCTCGTGCAGAACCCACACTGCAAGGCGTGTTCCTGGTGGAACGCCTCCTGGATCGGGTGGAGGTCCCCGTCCTCGCCGGTCAACCCCTCGACCGTGGTGATCGACTCGCCGTCCGCCTGAACCGCATACACCAGACAACTTTTGACGATCTCCCCATCCAGCAACACCGTACACGCCCCACACACCCCGTGTTCACAGCCGACCCGCACCCCGCGAGTCCCGGCGTGGTCACGCAGGAAATCGGAGAGCTTCAGTCGCGGCTCGATCTCGGCGGTCACCGACTCGCCGTTCACCGTCACCGTTACCTCCTCGGTGGGTCGGTCGGTGGCACCCGCACTCGTATCAGTACTCATGAGACCTGGAACTGGCACCCGACAGCCGATAAAGGTTTGTGGGGAATCACCCGACGTGGCGGGCAGGTCAGTCCAGTTGCTCGCTGAGCCGCGCGTGGATCGGTCCCTCCCGATCCGTGAGCCGGCCCCCGTCCCGGTCGTGCCGGTCCGCGACGACCTCCGCGACGATCGATAAGGCGATCTCCATGGGCGACCCGCCGCCGAGGTCGAGGCCCACCGGGGTCGCGATGCGGTCGAGATCCCCGGGTGGCACACCGTCCTCGGTCTCCCACTCGGCTTGCATCTCCTCGAAGCGCTCCCGTGGCCCCATCAACCCGACGTAGGACACCTGGGTGTCGAGGAGCGCCTCGAGTGCCAACCGGTCGTCGATGAAGTTGTGGGTCATCACCACCGCCGACGTGTGTTCGGGCGCCTCGACGACGCTGTCCACGTCCGGCGCCCGCACGAACTCGACGCGGTCTGCTTCGCCGAACCGGTCGGCGTCGACGTTGCCCCGGGTCGCCGCGACCGTCACGCGGAACCCGACCGCCCGGGCGAGGTGGGCGACCGGGTTCACGTCGGCCTGACTGCCCACGATCACCAGTTCGGGCACGGGGCGGACCCCGTCGACGAACACGCGATGCTCGCCCGTCCCGGTCTCGACGGTGACCGTCGCCGCCCGACCGTCCGTCCGGAGCTGGGCCGCCCGATCACGGAGCGCCGCCACGACGCCGTCGGGTAACGCCGGCCGATCGCCCCCGGTCGTGACCGACCCGTCCGCTTCGACGGTCGCCCGAGCCCCGTCCGCCAGTCGGGTGAGCACCGCCACCGACCGGTGATCGGCCACCGCCTCCAGCATCGGGGCGAGGCTCGCGTCGACGGGCTCGACCAGGATCGTGATGACGCCGTTACACCCCAGGCCCATGCCCCAGCCCTCGTCGTCGGTGAGGTCGTAGGTCTCGACCCGGGGGACCCCGTGCTCGCGCACCGTGGCCGCGAGTTCGGCGACGGGCCCCTCCAGACACCCGGCCGTGATCGCCCCGAGGTGGTCGCCGTCCGCCGGCACGACCATCTTCGCCCCGGGACGCCGGTAGGCCGACCCCTCGACATCGACGACGGTCGCCACCGCGGCGGTCCGCCCCTCGTCGAGACACGACCGCAAGGTATCGTAGATCGCCGCGTCGTTCGCACTCCACGGCGTGGCGTCCTCGCTCATGCCCGCGGGTAGGCGCGCCACTGCTTTGAGTGTTGGTCTCCCGGGTCAGTCGCCGAAGGCGCCCTCGGCCGCCAACGCGTCGATCTCGTCCTCTGAGTACCCCGCCTCCAGGAGTACCTCACGGGTGTGGGCCCCGAGTTTCGGTGGTGGTCGCTGGAACCCGCTGTCACTGTCCGCGTAGTTCAACGGATGCTCGATCGTCGGGATCGATCGGTCGCCGTCCCCCAGTTCGGTGATGACGTTGCGGGCCTCGGTCTGCTCGTTGTAGAGGGCGTCCTCGACGTCGGCGACCGGGCCCGCGGGCACCCCGGCCTCGATCAGGCGGTCCAACCACTCCTCGGTCGAGGCCGCCGCGAGTTCGGCCTCGATCTCGGCCTCGAGGGCGTCCATGTTCCGCACCCGGTCGGCGTTGGTCTCGAACCGGTCGTCCTCGAGGAGGTCCTCCCGGTCCAACACCGTACAGAACCGTTCCCACAACCGCGTGTTCAGACACGCGACGTTCAGGTACCCGTCCCCCGTCTCGTAGGTCTGGTAGGGGGCCAACACCGGGTCCCGCGCCCCCATCCGACTCGGTTGTTCGCCGGCGAACACCTTCCCCGCCTGCTTGGTCAACCACGGTAGGGTCGCGTCCAGCATCCCCAGGTCGATGTACTCGCCCTCGCCGGTCTGGGCGCGGCGGTACAGCGCCGTCACGATGCCGAACCCCGCCCACATCGCCGTGATCAGGTCGGTCTGTGGCAACCCGACCTTCACGGGCTGGCCGTCGGGTTCCCCGGTCACGCTCATGATCCCCGAGTGCCCCTGGACGAGCAGATCGTACCCGGGGCGTTCCCGCCACGGGCCGGTCTGTCCGAACGCCGAGATCGCACAGTAGATCAACGAATCGTTGCGCTCCCGGAGCGTCGCTTCGTCGACGCCCAACCGTTCGGCGGTGCCCGGCCGGAAGTTCTGGATGAACACGTCCGTCTTTTCGACGAGATCGTAGAGGGCCTCGAGCCCGCTCTCGGATTTCAGGTCGAGTTCGATGCTGCGTTTCCCGTAGTTCACCGTCCAGAAGTAGGGGGACTCCCCGTCGACGAACGGCGGGCCCGAGTGCCGGATGTCGTCACCGGCGTTGGGTCGTTCGACCTTGACGACGTCGGCGCCCTGGTTCGCCAGCATCAACGAGCAGAACCCGCCGGTGACGAACGTGGAGAGATCGAGTACCGTGATCCCATCGAGGATGCGGTCGGCCATAGCCGAGCCACCGGGGCCCGAACCAAAAGCATAGCGGACCCGTCGGTCACTCGAGGACGTCGTAGGGGATGACCGACACCGTCTCCCCCTCGGTGAGGGGGTCGGTGGTGCAGACGACGCCGTCGGCCCGCGTCGTCCGCGTCGAGGAGGACAGCACCGACGGGTCGAACGTGTCCGAATACACGGAGAGCGGAGAGTCAGCGTGTCCCAGCGGCTGGGCGACCCCGGCATCGAGGGTGACCGGGATCACGTACTCGAATCCCTCGGGCCCCAGGCCTACGTCGGTCGAACACGCCGCCGTGACCGTGGGGTAGGGACCGTCCATCCCGGTGAACAGCGGCGCCATGACGAAAGCCGCGACTACGTGGGCGCCGATCGGCTTTCCCGGGATGGCGACCGCGACCGCGTCGTGGTCGGGGAGGTCGGCGACCGCGATCGGTTTCCCCGGCCGGATCCGGACCTTGTGGAACAGGACATCGCCGAGTTCGTCGAGGGCGCGAATGACGTGGTCTTTGTGCCCGACGCTGGTCCCGCCCGTCGAGACGACCACGTCGTACTCGCTGGCGGTCTCGGCTAACAGATCCCGCACCCGCTCGTACTCGTCGGGGGCACTCCCCTCGAAGGCGGCGGTGTGGCCCCAGGACTCGATCAGGCCCGCGAGCATCGGCGAATCGAGATCCCGGCTCCGCCCCTCGTGGATCTCGGTGCCCGTCGCCACCACCCCGACCGAGAACCGGGCCCGCACCGACACGGAATCAAGGCCCATATCGCCGAGGAGGATGGCGTCCCGCGGCCCCAACCGTTCTCCCGCCGCGAACAGGGTCTCGCCGGCCCCGTAGTTCCGCCCCTGTTCGTAGACGTAGGTCCCGGCCTCGACGCTGGCGCCGGTGAGCTCCCCGTCGGCGACGGTGGCCTCCTCGCGTTTGAGGACGGCATCAGCACCCCGGGGGAGGGGCGCCCCGGTCGCGATGCGTTGGGTCTCGCCCCGGTCGATCTCGCCGGGGTCGTCCTCGGGGAACACCTCCCCCTCGCGGACGGTCAATGGATACTCGTCGGCGGCGTTGACCGCGAACCCGTCCATCGTCGCCCGACTCACGGGCGGGGCGTCTGTCTCGGCGGTGATCGACTCGGCGAGCACCCGGTCACCGACCGCGTCCAGGCCCACCGACTCCGTCGCGTGGTCGGCGAGCATCGTCTCCCGCAGATCGAGGACACGGTCGACCGCCTCCTCCCGCCAGAGGAGTTCGTCGTGGTCCATACCGGTCCCACTGCCCCGCCACGGGAAAAGCCGTCGGGTCCCGGGGATCACCGGGTGGGATCGAGGACTGTCATCCCGGCGGTCTCCCCGGAGTGTAACGCGTCGTGGACGGCCGGCACCGCCTCGAGGTCGACCGTGTCGGTGATGACCGGGTCGATCCGCCCGTCGGCGAGCAACCGTGCCGCCCGCACCACCTCGTCCTTGGTCGCGTACCGCGACCCGAGCACCGCCCGCTCCCGTTCGACGAACTCCCGGAGGGGTCGGTCGAGTGCTCGGTCGTGGTGGGTGGTCAACGACACCAGGCGCCCGTCCATCGCGAGGGTCTCCCAGGCCGTCTCGAGGGTCTCTTTGTCCCCGACCGTGTCGACGACGACCGTGGGCCCATCGCGGTACGGCGTCTCCGCGCGAACGCGCTCGGCGAAGGCCTCGCCGCGGGCATCGATCGGCGTGACGTGCCCGGGCGTGTACTCGTCGACGTGGGCCAACCGATCGTCGGTGACGTCGGCGGCCAGGACGTGGGCGCCCCGCAACGCCGCGAGCTGGGCGAGGTGGATGCCGACCCGCCCGGCCGCCCCGACGATCAACAGCGTGTCCGTATCGTCGATCCCGGCGCGGTCACAGACGTGGATCGGGGTCGCCAACCCGTCGGTCGCCACCGCCCCGGCGGCATAGGAAGCCTGGTCAGGCAAGGGTAAGACGTTGGCCGCCGGCATCACCGCCTGCTCGGCGTAGGCGCCCTCCCGGTGGACGCCGACCCACCCGTCCATCTCGAGGCACTGGGCGGTGTCGCCGCGGCGACACGCCTCACACGACCCACACACCAGGTAGAAGTACGCGAGCACCCCGTCACCGACCTCGACGGCATCGACGGCGTCCCCGACCTCGGAGACGACGCCCGCGAACTCGTGCCCGGGGATTCGCGGTGTCAGAGCAGGGTCGTCGCTCAATCCACCCTGGATGGCGTTCTCGATGGTGCGGGTCACGCCACACGCCTGGACGTCGACGACGACCTCCGTCGCCCCCGGCGATGGTCGGTCGACCGATTGGACGCTGAGGTCGCCGCCCCACTCCTCGAGAACGACCGCCTGCATCGAGGCCATGGCCGCCATCGTCTCGCGGGGCAGTTAGCTGTTCTGTCGGTGGCACAGAGCGTCGCCACAGGGGACCGACCGAACGCCTTAGAGAAATGTAAGAAATCTTTACTATGGTGATTTGTCTCGCCCCAGCCATGCCACACGAGAACACAGACCAACCCCGGAGTGATGGCGGCACCGAACTCGTCGACTACGGCATCGACGAGGAACCACCGCTTGGCGAGTCGGTCGCCCTCGGCATCCAGCACCTGCTCGCGATGTTCCTCTCGACGGTCGCCCATTCGCTCGTCATCGCGAGCGCCATCGGCGTCAGCTCGAGTGACACCACGTTCATCGTCCAGATGGCCTTGCTCGTCGCCGGCGTCGCCACCATCGTCCAGGCCTACCCCATCGGTCCCATCGGTGCACGGCTCCCGATCGTCATGGGGACGAGTGCGATCTTCGTCTCCCCGCTCATCGACATCGGCACCGAGTTCGGCCTCGCCGCCATCTTCGGTGCCGCACTCGTCGCCGCCCCCGTCGAGATCGTGCTGGGCTACTTCTTCGACGAGGTCGAACGGTTCTTCCCACCGCTGGTCACCGGCATCGTCGTGATGCTCGTCGGCCTCACCCTCATCCCGATCGCCTTACAGTACTCCGCGGGGGTCCCCGGCACCGAGAGCTTCGGGAATCTCGAGCACCTGGGTCTGGCCGGCCTCGTCCTCGTTGTCGCTCTCATCGCCAACCAGTTCTTCGGCGGGTTCACCCGGTCGGCGAGCGTCCTCATCGCGGTGGTCGTCGGCTACCTCGCCGCCATCCCGCTGGACCTCCTCGACCTCTCGGCCGTGGGCGAGGCCGCGTGGTTCTCGCTCCCGACGCCGCTGGCGTACGGCCTCGAGTTCGAACCCAGCGCCATCGTCCTCGTCGCGTTCGCCTACATCATCACGACCATGGAGACCATCGGGGACGTCGTCGGCACCACCGAGGCCGTCGGCCGGAACCCGACCAGCGAGGAGACCAAAGGCGGTCTCGTCGCCGACGGCGTCATGTCCGGGGTCGCCGCCATCTTCAACGCCTTCCCGAACACCTCCTTCAGCCAGAACGTCGGCCTCATCAGCTTCACCGGCATCGCCAGTCGGTTCGTCGTCGCCATCACCGGCGTCCTCCTCGTCGTCCTCGGCCTCGTCCCGAAGGTCGCGGCGGTCGTCTCCGCGATGCCCAACCCCGTTCTGGGTGGGGCCGCCATCGTCCTGTTCGGGATGATCTTCTCGATCGGCCTCCGCATCGTGGTGCGTGGTGCCGAGCTCACCCGGCGGAACCTCACCATTATCGCGACATCGATCGTCCTCGGCGTCGGCGTCGAGTGCCGCGCCGACGCCCTCGCCAAACTCCCGGAGGACATCCAGGTGATCGCGACGTCCGGCCTCATCGTCGGCGGCGTCACCGCCCTCGTGTTGAACGCCGTCCTCCCCGAGGAGACCGGCCCCATGGCAGAAGGGCCATTGGGTGAACCCGTCGCCGGCCAGGACGAAACCGAAGAATAAGCCCGTCGCCTACTGCTCGGTGAACGCGACGCAGCGACACACCGAGGACTCCCCACCACGGAACCGCCACGGGAACGTCCCGATCTGACACCGTTCGTTCAACAACGCTTCCGGTACCTGGGCGTTCTCGACGTGGACGATGCCCTCCGGGAACAGTTCGTTGTGCATCAACTGGT
>JBDGTJ010000056.1:0-27536 GCA_042216925.1 Halobacteriaceae archaeon | reverse complement strand
TCCTGGGAGGCCGAGATCGTCGAGGAGCTCCCCGTCCGCGAGGCAGACCACGTCGTCGTCAAACACACCTACGACGCCTTCTACCGCACCGGCTTCGAGGGGTTCCTCGACACCCACGGGATC
The DNA here is from genome assembly GCA_042216925.1 of Halobacteriaceae archaeon. Classification (GTDB taxonomy): domain Archaea; phylum Halobacteriota; class Halobacteria; order Halobacteriales; family Halobacteriaceae; genus JBDGTJ01. The sequence goes on along the minus strand of JBDGTJ010000056.1, from coordinate 27,413 downwards.
ACGGACCTCGTCTTCGTCGGTACGTTGGCCAACGTCTGTGTGTTACACACCGCGGCCTCGGCGGGGCTACGGGATTACCGACCGGTCGTCCTCGAGGATGCACTCGGATACATCGAGGAGGACCACCGGCGCTATGCCCTCGAGCATACCGACTTCCTGTTCGGCGAGGTCACCGACTCGGACGCGGTGGCCTTCACCTGAGTTACTGGCCGCGGGGGACGCTGATGTTCTGCATCTCGCCACCACACGTCGGGCAGGCGACGGGTTGGCGGGCGGCGTCCTCGATGCGGGCGCCACACGCGATGCACTCGTAGGTTGGATCTCGATCGTCACTCATGATGTTGCTTGTTACCAAATGACACGGACGACCGTAGGTGTTTCGGTCACGCCACCGACAGCGCCACCTCGACGACGTCACCGACGGCGAGTTCGTGGTCGGGCGCCACCAGCTTCACGCCGCGGTCGTCACGGCCCACCGACAGCGCCAGGCCCCTGATCGCGGCGCCATCGACGGTGACGGTGACGTCCGCCCACGCCACGTCCCGATCGGTCGCGGTCCCGACCGTCGTCCCCACCACCGTCACCGGGCCATCCGCCCCATCCAGGAGACCCCCGCCCGCGTAGTGGGGAAGGCCGCCATCGAGGACGCCACCGTTCGCGGCGACGCCGCCGAACCCCGCGGTGGGGACGGGCGCGTCCAATGTGGCGTAGGTGTCGCCGACGTCGACGACGGTGCCGGCCCCATCCCAGGGGACCGGGGTCACCGAGACGTCGACCGACACGGGAACCGAGCCACGCGCGCGCACCGGGTCGGCCTCGGGGTCCCGGAAGCCGAGGTGGACGTGGTCGGGGACCCAGGGGGCGGCATACCCCGAGGTCACCAACGTGCCCACGGGGTCGCCGACGGCGATGGTCTCGCCGACACTCACGGTGGGGTCGACGTGGAGCATCCGGGCGGTGTGGGTGGCGGTCTCGACGACGATCAGGTGGTCGGTCGCGGCCGCGTACGCCCGGGTCGGCGCCGCCACCTCCCGGGTCTCGATGACGGTGCCGGCGACGGGACTGGGGGCCACCGTCGTCCCCGCCGGCGGGTAGAGGTCGATGGCACAGCCGTGGTCGTGGGCGGGATAGGGCGAGTTGTAGAGGCTGAACCGCGTGAACGGTGCCAGCGCCGCCGCGCCCAGCTCGACCATGGGTGAGGCTGCGACCGGGATGGTTTACGTACTTCGACGCATACGCCCCCGCATGCGACTGCTCCGCGGCCGCGCGGCGACGCGGTCGGCCGACGACGCGGTCACGGGGCGGTGTCTGGAACGCACCGCCGACACGGGGGAACGCGTCGTCCGGGTGTGGCGCCCGCACAAGCAGGTGGTCTTCGGCCGGCGTGACACCCGATCGGATGGGTACGACACCGCCCGCGAGGTCGCCGAGGAACGGGGGTATCCCGCCGTCGTCCGCCGCACCGGCGGGCGCGCGGCCGCCTACACCGGGTCGACGGTGGCGTTCCTCCGCACCGAACCCATTGTCGACGTCCGCCAGGGGCTGGCCGACCGGTATGCCGCCGTGACCACGATGATCCAGCGGGCGCTGTGGCGGCTGGGCGTCCCGGCCCAGCAGGGCGAACCCGACCGGAGTTTCTGTCCGGGCAGTCACTCCTTGTCCGCCCAGGGGAAACTCGTCGGCATCGCCCAACGGGTCACCAACGACGCCGCCATGGTCGCCGGCACCCTCATCGTCGACGACCACGAGGCCCTCGGCGCCATCCTCGATCCGGTGTATGAGGCCCTCGGTGTCCCCTTCGACCCGGACACGGTCGGCAGCCTCGCCCGGGCGGGTGGCCGCACCGAGTGGACCGCCGTCCGCCTCGAACTCGAGGGCGCCCTCCTCAGCGGGGTCGAACCGACCGTCGAACGCGTCGACCGCGACCAACGCGTCGAGTAACCCTTTTCCATCCGCGTCCCCCGTCCACGGGTATGAGCGACGATGAACCCCCGGGAGAGGGCGGGGTGCCCCCGGGCCTCCAGCACGTCGACCCGGGACGCATCAGTCTGGTCGAGGACGCGATCGAGAGCCACTGGGAGGACGTGATGGCCGACCTGTACGCCACCGCCGAGGAGTACGAGGAGATGGGGTGGGACACCGTGACGGTCCGCCCCGGCGACGTCACCCTCACCACCGTCGACGACCTCGGCGACCACACGCCCGTCTTCCTGGTGACCTGTCCCCAATCGGCCTGGGAGGGGATCGACGACCTCTTCGAGAACGAGGTCGCCTTCGACCGGGCGGAGGTGTTCCGGGCCGCCGTCGACGAGGCGGTCTTCGTGGTGGTCGTCCTCGAAGCAGAAGCCGAGGAGACCGCCGTCCTCTACCCGCTGTACTACAGCCTCCTGGAGTGGGGCCCGGCCTACGGCCAGGGCGAGGACGCCAAGGTATACACGCGGTTGCGCCACATCGACGGTCGGTTCCACCAGGTCGAACACGAGGACCCCGAGCTGTTCGCCCCGCCGGAGGACCTCGCCCCCGACGTCGAGGACGCCGACCAACCCGAGGATGGGGAGGAGCCGGAGGTCCCGGAGGAACCACCCGGTCGCCCGGAGGTACCACACGAGTCCCTCGCCGATCTCAGCCCGGAGGAACTCGCCGACCTCTCCATGGAGGAGTTACAGGCCTACCAACCAAGTGCGTTCAAGGACCTCAGCCCCGAACAACGGGCGGCCCTGAACGTCCCCCGTGGCAACCCAGACGACGAGTAACCTCACTCCCGGTCGTCGGCCCCGCGTTTGGCGGCCTCGAGGGCCGTCTCCTGGTCGGTGCCATCGCTCTCGTGGACACCGAACTCGTGGCCACACTCCGGACAGGTCACGCCGTCGTGTCGGAGCTCCTCGCTGTTGTGCCGGACGTCCCGCATCACCGATGAGATGCGTTCCTCGGCGTCCAGTTCCTCCTCGACGGTGAGGTCGACGCCCTCGACCTCGAGGAGGAACTTCGCGATCTCGGTGACCTCGTACATCACCTCGTCCAACTCGTCGGCCGTGAAGAAATCCGACATCGCCCCGTAGAGGAACGTCGCCCCGGATTTCCGGACCTTCTCCTCGAAGGACGCCCGCGCCTGGTTGACGGCCTGGGGCGTGTAGGTATCGGTCATGAACGGCACCAGCGTCGGGAGGTTCTCCCCGATCTTGGTCATCTCCACGCCGGTCTCGGTGCGGAAATCCGCACACAACCGCGCGATCGCCCACTCGCGGGCGGTGATGTACGTGCGGTTGCGCAGGAAGTCGTTGACCCGTTCGTACTCCGCGCCATCCATCTTCGTGAACCGGTCGTAGGTGCGGACGTCGGCCGGCACCCCCGGTTCCGGTGCGTCCGAGATCTCGTCGGCACCACTCGGCGTCGGTGGGTACTTCTCCGCCTCGGTGGCCTCCGTGACCGTTCGCCCGTCGGGGTCCTCGGGCGTCGCGTCGTCGCCGCGGTCACGCGGGTCCCGGTGGTCCTCCTCGCTCACGCCTCCCTCTCCCCCGGCTGTCCGGAAAAGCGTTCCGTCGGGCGGTACGGTTTTCTCCCCGTGGCCCAACGCCCGGATATGCGCGTGCTCCTCGGCGTCGGCGGCACCGACGACTCGATCCGGGCCCTGGACCGGACCGTCGCCCGCGCTCGCGAGGCCGGCGACGACCTCGTCGTCGCGGTCCTCGACAACCCCGACAGCGACCGCAGCGTCGAGACCGTCCTGTCGCTGGTGCAATCGACCCTCGCCGACGCCGACCTCCCCGCCGATATCCGCCGGCTCTCCGGGGAGGCCGGACCCCGCCTGGTGGAGTTGGCGGCTCGTGGCGACTACGACCAGATCGTGTTGGGCGGCGGACAACGTTCCCCGATGGGGAAGCTGACGGTCGGCCCCATCGCGGAGTACGTCCTCCTGAACGGTGATGCGACCGTGACCCTGGTGCGATGACCGCGGACCGACGGTACCCCGAAGCGTCGGCGGGGCCGTTCCCGACACCGCCCCGCACCATCACCGACGACGCCGCCCGCACCATCACGTTCCAGGCGGTGGACTGGGACCGCGACCGGGAGGCCCTCGTCTCCTTCTATACGGCCTTCGACCCCGCCGACCGCGCCCAGGGCGTCCCGCCCATCGACGAGACGGCGATCCGAGCGTGGCTGCACAACATCGAGGCCGGCTACGACGTCGCCGCCCGCCACGACGACGAGATCGTCGGCCACGCCACCCTCGTCCCCGACGATGGCGACCAGTACGAACTCGCCATCTTCGTCGCCTCGACCTACCAGAACGCCGGCATCGGCACCGCCCTCCTCGAGACGCTGTTGGGCCTCGGCCAGGCCGAGGGAGTCGAGTACGTGTGGTTGAGCGTCGAACGGTGGAACCACGCCGCTGTCGCGGTCTACGAGTGTGTGGGCTTCGAGACGACTGATGCCGGGAACTTCGAACTCGAGATGGGGATCCGCCTGTGAGCATCGCCGACTACCACATCCACTCCACGTACTCCGACGGGGCCCTCATCGCGCGGATGCTGGCGGCCGCCGACACGGCCGACGCCACCGCCGTCGGGTTCGCCGACCACTCCATCGTCTCCGACCGGGATCCCCCACGGGATCGGCGGGCCCGTCGCGGGTTCAACCTCGATCGCACCCACGAACGGCGACGCATCGCCATCGACCGGTTCCGCGAGGAGGTCGACCTCACCGTCTACGACGCCGTCGAGATCGATTACGCCCCCGCCGACGAACCCGCGATCGAGGAGTACCTGGAGACCACGCCCTTCGACTACGCGATCGGGAGTGTCCACGCCATCGACGGACTCGACGTCCAGGACACCGACGCGATCGCCGCCCTCACCGACCCCGAACGACGCCGCGTCGTCGAGACGTACTTCGATCGGCTGGTGGCGATGATCGAGTCCGAACTCGTCGCCGTCGCCGCCCACCCCGACCTCGTCGAACGCACCGAACCGTTACGCGGCATCGCCGACCGCACCCAGTACGAACGCGTCGCGGCGGCGTTTGCGGAGTCCCGAACCGTCCCGGAGATCAACGCGGGTCGGGTCCACCGCGGGTTCGGTCGCGTCCACCCGACCGCGGCGTTCCTCGCGGTCCTCGAGGACCACGACGTCGAGATGACCGTCGGCAGCGACGCCCACCGCCCCGACGAACTCCGGGACCGCCACGACCACCTCGCCACGTTCCTGGAGTCCAACGGGATCGCCCCGGTGGCGCCCGACCCGGTGCGGTGACTCAGACGGACAACACCGGTTGGGAGGCGTACAACAACACGTATTCGGCGGCCTTCTCGAGGACGCCGGGTGTCGGCCGGTCGGTCTCCTGCGGGATGACGAGGAAGTCCGCGTCGATGTCGGCGGCGACGTCCAGGATGACACTCCCCGGGTGTTGGGTTTTCCGCGTCGTCGAGAACCCCGCCACCGTCGAGGCGGTCACCGGGACGCCCTGGGCCCCACCCATCTCCTCGAGGTCGGCCAGGAACGTCGCGTGGTCCTCGGCGACGGCCTCGCTGCCGACGTCCCCGGTCTCGAGGCCGCGGGTCACCGACTCCCCCAACACGTACAGGACGTGGACCTCCGCGTCGTAGGCATCCGCGATCGCGACGGCGTACTCCGCGGCGTCGGTGGACGCTTCGCTGCCGTCGACCGGCACCAGGACGGTCTCCACCGACAGGGGCATGGACCGACGTGGGCGGGGCACCGGCAAAAAGCCACCGAGGTCGCCACGGGCGAGCGGCGGAGTTAAGGGCGATGCCGTCCCGGTAGTGACTGTGATCGAGACGGTCGTCATCGCCACCGACGGGTCGGCCAGTGTCGAACGCGCGGTCACGGTCGCCATCGACCTCGCCGACCGGTTCGATGCGGCGGTGCATGCCCTCTATGTCATCGAGGAGGGCGAACTCGCCTCCGCCCCCGACCAGCTCGCCGACGATCTCCGTGTCGCCCTGGAGGAACAGGGGGCGGCCGCGACCCACGCCGTCGAGGCCCAGACCGACCGATTGGTGACGACGGCGGTCCGCGAGGGGCGACCCGCCCAGGAGATCGCGACCTACGCCCGCGAGGTCGACGCCGACGTCGTCGCGACCGGCACCCGCGGCCGCCACGGGGAGAACCGGTTCCTCATCGGGAGTGTCGCCGAACGCGTCGTCCGCACGTGTCCGGCCCCGGTGTTGACGGTGCGGCATCTCGACGAGGACGAACTCACCACCGCCACGGGCTGACGACGGTGGACCGCGGCCTTCTTGAGACGCCGGAGTGAGGCGGCTGTATGGACGAGGACGTCATCGACGACAGCGACCTCTCCCTGGAACGGAAGTCCCTCCTCCCGGGGACGGGGTTTTTCGTCCCGGACGAGATCCAGCGGGAGCGACGGGACGCCGAGATCAGAGACCGGATCGCAGACGCCGACGTCGTGGTTGTCGCCGACCCCGACGCCGACGGGTTGGGGAGTGTGGCCGTGATCCGGGAGGTCTACGAGGACGCCGCCCTGATCCCGGCGGGGCCAAACGAGTTGGATGATGGGTTGCGCCGCGCGGCGACCTACAGCACCGCCGACCGCGTGTTCGTCTGCGATCTCAGCCCGGACGCCTTCGACCGCGTCGCCGACCCCCTAACCGCCCTCCTCGACAGTGGGACGACCGTCCACTGGTACGACCACCACCAGTGGCCCGACGCGGTCGCCGACGCGGTCCGGGAGGCCGGCGTGGACCTGGTCGTCGGGGACTCCGAGGAGGAATGCACCGTCGACGTCGTATTCGGGGCGATGGACTACGCGTTCCCGGACCGGCTCTTCGAGCTGGCGGCGGTCACGCGGGACCACGACCTCTGGATCAAAGACGACCCCCGCAGCGACGACATCGCCGACTACGCCTACTGGGTCGAGGACTACGACGAGTACATCACGACGGTCCGGGACCACGGGGCCGACCTCCCCGACCCGGTGATGACCTACCTGGAGGAGCGCCGCGTCGAGAAGGAGGCGTTGATCGACCGCGCCGTCGACCGCGCGGATCTGCACACCATCGGCGAGTGGACGGTCGGGATCACCTACGGTCGCTGCTCGCAGAACGAGGTCGCAGAGACCCTCCGCGTCGAGGCGGACGCAGACGCGGCCGTCATCGTCAAACCGAGTGGCGCCGCCTCGATCCGGGGGTCACCGACGTTCGAACGGTGCCACGAGGTCGCCCGCCAGGTCAACGGGGGCGGCCACCCGCGGGCCGCCGGCTGCAAACCGGACCTCTACGACGACGTCCTCGATTACGCCCACCACTGGGTCACGCAGGGCGCCGTCGCCAAACAGACCCTTCTGGAGGCCTTCGCGACCCTCCCCGAGACGCCGGCGGAGTGACCGCCGCCCGGCTCAGTCGGTGTCGACGGTCCAGTGGTCGGCGTAGGACTGGCCACACGAACACGCTGCGTAGGCGTGGACGACGGGTCCATCGGCGTACCGGCCGCCGACGTCCTCGTGGGCGGGTTCGACGAAGGACAACAGCACGGAGAGGTCGTGGTCGCCGCCGTCGGCCGCGGGACAGGTGCCCCCGGTGAGGTCGTGGGCGATGTCCCCGTCGGTCTGCATCGCCTCCCGGGCGAAGGCCATCGCGTCGACCCCGAGGAGCTCGTCGACGAGCGCCCGTCCGCGTTCCCCGTCGACGACGAGCATGACCCCATCCTCGAGGCGCTCGCCCCGGGCTGCGAGGGTGGTGACGTCCCCGGAGAGTACGTCCTCGGCCAGGTAGATGGCGACGTCGTCCGGTCGGTCACCCGCGAGGAAGGCGTCGCGAGCGGTCACTCCTCGTCGTCGTCGGAGTCGGCCGGCTTTTCGTCCTCGGTGGTCTCGGACGCGCCGTCCTCATCGGCGTCGGCGTCCTCGGTGGCCTCTTCATCGGCTGCCTCGGCCCCTTCGTCCTCCTCGCCCTCCTCTGCTCCCCCTTCGCTCTCGTCCTCGGCGTCGTCCTCCTCGGCCGCTTCGTCCTCTGTGTCCTCCCCCTCCTCGTCCTCGTCGGCCTCCGCGAAGTCCTCGGGGTCGGCGTCCCCGAGCAGGACCTCGACGCGTTGGTCGCCGCGCTCGTCGATGGCGAGGTTCAACTGGACGATCTCGTCGCTGATCTCCCGTCCTCGCACCGTCACGCGTTTGCGCTCCCCGTCCCGGGAGGGTTCATAGCCGGTACCTCCGGCGAGCAACACCTCGCTCAGGTCCGCCCCACCGACGTCCCCCCGCATCGGGCGGCCGGCGGCATCCGAGCCACCGGTGATCTCGACGGTGTACCCCGGGAGCCCAACCGCGTCACCGTCGACCGCGTCACCGATCTCCCGGCCCATGAACCGGTTTGCGTCCTGTCCGTCGACCTCCACCTGATAGGAGTGGCCGGTCTCGGGGTCCGAGACGACGGCCGCGAACGTAGCCATGTCATCACGCAGTCGATGACCGGTCAAAAGACCGTCGAAACGCGCCATCCCCCATCGGAGACAGGTACTTTGGCCGGCGGCCCGAACACCTAATCGATGGACCGGGAAGTGATGATGCTGCAGTTACGGCAGGCCTACGGCGGCACCGTCGGGGAGCGGCGCGCGGTGGCGCGGGCGGCCGCCGACCTCGCCGCCAGTGGCCAGTACGTGGCCGACACCGGCGTCGAGATGACGCCCACCCGCATCATCGAGGAGCTCGCCGACGCTCCCGAGGGCGGCCCGGCCGACCGGTGGAACTGGTGGATGGGCGCCCTGGATTTGGCCTATGGTGACTACGGTCGGTTCACCGTACACCGCTGGAAGAACAGGACCGAGTAGAACCGTCGATGTCCGCGGCGGGTGACGGTAGCCCGCGTTCAGTGCGTCTGTGCTTCTGCGGTCTGTTCCTCGGTCGGCCCGACGTACGGCGTCGCGAGTTTGTAGATGCCGTACAGGCCCAGGAGGATGATCCCGGCCATCACGATACCCGTCCGGATGTCGGGGCCGAAGGTCCCGTAGACGACGTCACCGGCCTGGTTCGGGACAGCAGGCGCGTACGGGGGGCCGTCGAGGACCTCGATGAGGCCGAGGCCGACGATTCCGATGAGCATCAAGGCACCGCTCGTGGCGAGCACGAGCCGATCGATCGTGTTGAAGTTTGTTTGTGACATTTGTGTTCACCTCAGCCGAGCAGGTACCGCAGCCGCGGGTATTTCTGGACCAGGTTCGTGTCCTCGAGGTACGGGTCGAGCCCGTAGTACCGGCCGGCCGCGAAGACGATCATCGTCGCGAACAGGAGCAGGCCCAGGAGTTCGCCGTTGACGACGCCGTGGGCGAAGCCCGCGTTCCCGACCCAGAACAGGCTCATGAAGAACATGCCACCCACCGAGGCGAGGCGGGTGAGCACGCCGAACATGAGGCCGAGGCCGATCAGGGTCTCGAACAGCGGGACGCCGGGTTTGACGAGCCACGGCATGTCCGCGAGGATCCCGGTCAACCACCCGAGGGAGGTCCCGCTCATGCCCTCGAGGAAGACCGGGCCGTACCCGTAGTTCAGTCCGCTTTCGATCAGTTTCGTGATTCCGGCGTGGAAGAGCCACCATCCGGTGACGACCCGGAGGAATGCGATCCAGTACGCCGACCACGGGCGGGACAGTTCGAGTTCGAACGCGCCCGCCATCCGATTTGTCGTATCGTATGCCATACGGTTTACACCACATCTACTACTGGTCGCCACGGTCGTATAAGGCCCAAACCGGATTCTCAATAATTGGAAAACGGTCGTTTAGAGCCTCCTCTATACTGATATCGTTAGTCTAATCGTTGAGATCGTCGAATGTGTGTGAACTGATAGCAACCCCCGTGTGCAGGTAGTCACCACAGCTGATTTTATGATTGTTAAATGGTATTTTCCGATGGTTGTCGGCGATCGGGCCCGACGCGCCGACCCGGGGCGATATCCCTCCGGCGGGACCGTCAGGCTCACCCGTTCCGGGTCGCTTCCCGGCCAGCGGTCAGGCCCTCGCGGAAGAGACCGAGGATGGCGAGGGCGGTGGCGAGGGCCAGGACAGCTCCCGCGAGGCCGCTGAGGACCGCCCCGGTCCAGAGCCCCCTCGCATATCCCAGCCCGATGAAGAAGAGGACCGCCAACAACACCCCGAGGACCCCCCGCTGGACGGCCTCGAGGAGGGACGAATCGGCCATGGTCTCGGTGTGAGCCCCAACTCCATAACGATAACTATGACGAGCCCCGAGGGGGCTCGATCGGGTCAGTGTGTGAGGTTCTGGGCGAACCGTTCGCGGACCTTCTCGACCTTCGGGCGGGCGTGAGCCTGGCAGTAGGCGTCCTCGGGGTGCTTTTCGAAGTAGTCCTGGTGGTACTCCTCGGCCGGATAGAACGTCTCCAGGGGTTCGAGTTCCGTGACGACGTCGTCGTCGTACTCGGCGTCGAGGGCCTCGATGTAGGCCTCGGCCAGCCGGCGTTGGTCATCATCGTGGTAGAGGACGATCGAGCGGTACTGGGTGCCGACGTCGGGGCCCTGCCGGTTCAACTTGGTTGGGTCGTGGGTGGCGAAGAACACCTCGAGTAACGCCTCGTACCCGATCTCCTCGGGGTCGTACTCGAGTTGGACGACCTCGGCGTGACCGGTGGATCCCGAACACACCTCCTCGTAGGTCGGGTCCTCGGTGTCGCCGCCGGCGTAGCCGCTGGTGACGCTGTCGACGCCGGCGAGTTCCTTGAAGGCGGCCTCCGTACACCAGAAGCAGCCGCCGCCGAACGTAGCGAGAGCCATACCCACCACCAGGGGTGGCGCGGGTATGAATCTGGTGTCGGAAGAGGGTGGAAGGTAAAGGTTTACCGGGACCGGGTCCCAGGCGGTGATGAGGGCCGGTAGCTCAGTCAGGCAGAGCGTCTGGCTTTTAACCAGATGGACGGGGGTTCAACTCCCTCCCGGCCCGTCACCGTTCTCAAATGCGACCGTCGAGCAGAGCGGAGAGTGTCGCGATCCCGACTGCGGTCGGGTCGACGACCGTACCGACAGGGGTTGGGCTGCCATCGTCAGCGGGGTCTGGTCAGTTTGTGTGCAGGGTGTCGGTGGGTGGACAGGCCCCCACGTGACTCGACATCCGGAGGACGGTGCTGACCGGATGCGGTCCCTCTGTCGGGTTCATCCGTTGTCGGGGTCGAACCCGTCGAGGATGTCCGCCAGGGCGTCGGCGTCGACCGTCTCGGGGGTGAGGCGTTTGATGACCGGGTCGCTGACCGGGCGGTCCGGGTCCCCGACGACGACCTTCGGGATCGGCGCGGTGCTGAACCCCTCGACGAGGACGTACTCGAACCCGTCGGCTGCGAGGGCATCGAGGTGGTCCTGGAGGGCGTCGGCCTCGGTCGGGTACGCCGACTTCCCGGTGGTCTCGACGGTGAAGGTGTGTGTCGGGGTGATGCCGACGACGGTGTCGGCGCCGGCGACGCGGTGGCGGTGGGTGTCCTTGCCTTCCTCGTCGACCTCGATCGGGTGGTGGATGGACTTGATCGAGGCGACGCGGCCCCGGTCGGCGAGTTCGGGGAGCAGTGCCTCGATGACGGTGGTCTTGCCGGCGTCGCTGTCGCCGACGACACCGAGGACCTTCATGGGTGGTACTCCCAGTCCTGTACCGTGACGGTGCTGCCGGCGACGACGCGACCGGTTGATTCGGGGACGACGACCCAGCCGTCGGTCAACGCGACACTGGAGAGGACGCCGGCGCCACTGTGGTCCGTCGGGACGGCTGTCGGGGTGTCCCCGTCCGATTCGAGGTGGACGCGGCTGAACCGCCGGGTGCCCTCGTCGCTGTCGATGGGGTCGGCCAGGCTGGCCTCCGTGGTGGGTACCGATGGGGGGTCGGTGCCGAGCAACCAGTTGATGGCGGGGCGTAAGAGTTGGGTCGCGGCGATGATGCTCGAGACGGGGTACCCGGGGACGAGGAGGACCGGCGTCTCCGCGAGGCGGCCGAGACCGACGGGGTGGCCGGGTTTGATGGTGAGGCCGTGGACGAGGAGGTCGCCGACGTCGGCGACGACGTCGGGGACGTGATCGCGGGTGCCGACCGAGGACCCGCCGATGGTGACGATGAGGTGCGCATCGGTGGCGTCGGTGACCGCGGCCCGGATGGCGTCGGGGTCGTCGGGGACGACGCCGTGGCGTCGCGGGCCACCACCCCAGTCGGTGGTGAGGTCCGTGAGGGTGCCGGCGTTGGTCTCGATGGCTTCGCCGGGGTCGGGGTCGGTATCGACGAGTTCGTCGCCGGTCGGGTGGATGGCGACCGTCGGTGGCGGGGTCACGGTGACGGTGGTGTGGCCGGTGGCTGCCAACAGGCCGCGGTCGGCGGGGCGGAGGCGGTGGCCGGCCTCATAGAGGGGTTGGCCGGCGGTGACGTCCTCGCCGACCGGGGCGATGTCGGCGCCGACCGCGACGGCGTCGGTGACGGTGACGGTGTCCTCGGCGACCGTGACCCGTTCCCGGCGGACGATGGCGTCGGCGCCGTCCGGGAGTTCGCTGCCGGTGTGGACGGAGACGGTCGTGCCGGGGTCGACGGTGTCGGTGGTGCGGGTGAGCGTCGCCGGGGCCGGGTTGGTGTCGGTGGCGCGGACGGCGAACCCGTCCATGGCCGCCTTCGGGTAGTGGGGGACGTCGGCGGCGGCCGCGACCGGGGTGGCGAGGACGTGGCCCGTGGCCGCGTCCAGGGAGACGGTCCGGGTCCGTTCGAGGGGGTCGATCAGTGCCTTGAGCTGGGTGCGGGCCTCGGCGAGCGGGATGTCGCGGTGGACGGCGTCGACGTCGTGCATATTGTTAGCTGATCGTCGTGCTCAGGGCTGTGTACGTGGGGTGGTCGGTTGGGTCTTCCGGGTCCCGCACCATCAGTCCCGGTGGGTGACCGCCTGGACGCGGGCGGCGACCCGACTCGCGGCGGTCCGGAACGGGTGGCGGGTGGTCGTGTCCTCACGGAGGGCGATCGGTGGCAGGCGGCCGTCGCGTTCCTCGGCGGTGCGGGGCAACCCGATGCGGCCCAGCCCGGGGACCGTGACGCCGGTGGGGTCGGTGTCGCGTTCGAGGTGGCCGACCGCGGGGTCGATGGGGAGCCGACCCAGGACGGGGACCTCGAACTCGGTACCGAGATCGGTTGCGCCACCATCACCGAAGATGTCGTGGACGGTGTCACAATCGGGACACCGGAAGCCGCTCATGTTCTCGACGACGCCGAGGATCGGGACGTCGTAGTTCGCGAACCCTTCGAGGCCCCGGCGGGTGTCGGCGACGGCGACGGCCTGGGGCGTGGTGACGACGACGGCGCCGGTGACGGGGAGGAACTGGACGAGGGTGAGCTGGGCATCGCCGGTGCCGGGGGGCATGTCGACGATGAGGGAGTCCAGGTCGCCCCACGCGGTGTCGCCGGTCAACTGTTTGAGGACGTCGTCGACCATCGGCCCCCGCCAGATGATGGGGTCGTCCTCGTCGACGATGAAGTCCATGCTCACCACCCGCACCCCGCGGGCCTCGCGGGGGACGATCTGGGCGTCGGCCGTGGTCTGTGGGGTCCCGTCGTTGAGGCCGAGTACCGCCGGGGCGTTGGGGCCGTAGATGTCGGCGTCCAGCAAGCCGACGGCGGCGCCGGCGTCCGCGAGGCTCACGGCGAGGTTCGCGGCGACGGTGCTCTTGCCGACGCCGCCCTTGCCGCTGGCGACCGCGACGACCGTCGAGACCTGGGGCAGCAACTCGACAGGGTGCTCGGGGGCCGGGAGCTGTGGCCGGTACTCGACGGCGACGCGTGTCACGCCCCCGACGTCGGTGACGGCCGCCCGCAGGGCCTGGGTGAGTGCCTGTCGGAGGTCGGCGGCGGGGACGAGGACGGTGACCGTGAGGGTCGCCGTGCCATCCACGACGTCGACGGCGACCCCGTCGACCGTGGCGAGGTTCACCCCGAGCTGGTCCTCGCCGACGCCGGCGTCGGCGATGGCGGCTGAGACCCGTGCGGGCGGGGTGTCGGGGGTGGCGTCGCCCATTCTACTCCTCGGTGGTGTCGGCGTCCCAGCGTTCCGGGCGGCCGACGGGACCGCCGAGGTACCAGGCGTCGTCATCGCCGGGCTCGGTTGGGGGGCCGACCGGGCGTTTCAGCCACTTGGGGCGGCGCAACCCGTTCGGGCCGGGACCGGGGTCGGTGTCCTCGAGCCACTCGCGGTAGATCGCCATGGCCTCGTCGGTGTCGACGAAGATGTCCCCGTAGTAGTCGTCCTCCTCGGCGGGGCGGACCGTGACGGTCTGGTGCCAGCAATGCATCCCCGAGAGGGGGTCCGGGTGGGGTGCGTGGATGAGGTTCTGGGCGACGCCGCCGTCGTTCCACCACACGCGTCGGGAGTCCGGGTCCGTGGAGTCGAAGGGTTCGATCCCCTCGGTCTGGCGCATCCCCCAGCGGCTGGCGTCGTTGTCCAAATCGACGGTGACCTTCCCGTAGTCCGAGCCGCCTTCCTCGATGTCGGCGCCGTCCTCACGGTCGACCTTCCACTGGCCCATGTGGTGGCTCATCGCGGCGATGCCGGGCTTGATCGACTCGGTGACCCAGACCTCGTTGACGAAGTACCCGATCTCCCCTTCGACGCGGACGAGGTCCCCGGTCTCGACGCCGAGGCGGTCGGCGTCGTTGGTGTGCAACCAGACCGGGTTGTTGTGTGAGATCTCCTCTAACCACTTCGAGTTCGAGGACCGGGAGTGGATCTGGGGGGGCAACCGGAACGTGGGGACCAACACCATCTCGCCGTCCTCGTAGTCGATGGTGTCGGGATGGACGTGGGACTTCAGGTAGTGGGGGATCGTGGACTCCAGATCGTCCCATCCCCACTCGGCCATGGTCTTCGAATAGAACTCCTGTTTGCCCGACGGCGTCGGGAACCCCTCCTTGGGTTCGCCGTCGACCATCACCCCGAGCACGTCGCTGCCATCGACGGTGGAGTCGTACTCGGGGGCCTCGCCCCGACGGATCGTCCCGTAGTCATCGACCCAGACGTCATCTTCCTCGAGGAGTGACTCGTCGAGGCTGCGGTCGTGGTGGGCGTACTCGTTCTCGGAGGCCTCGAAGGCGCCGTGGTGTTGCATGTACTCCAGGGGCGTCATGTCCTCTGCCGCGGCGGCCTCGACGAGGTTGTCCTCTGCCTCGAAGATGTACCGGTAGTACTCGTCGACGGTCATCTGGGCGGGGTCGCCGTCCTCGCCGTCGCGGTACGGGCTCTCGAAGTACTCCCGGATGCCCAGGTCGCCATCCTCGTCGATGCGCCAGGACAGGTCCAGCCAGAACTCGTCTTCCTCCCAGACCTCGCCGGGGTTGGCCTGGTAGGTGCGGTCGATGTCCTGGCCCTCGCGTTCGGCGTACTCCCGTAACACGGGTTGGCGGTAGGTGACCCAGGTCGCGGCGTGGGTCTCCTGGCTCTGGATGTCGTGGCGTTCCGGGGAGTGACCCATCGGCAACACGTAGTCGGCGAAGTACGCGGTCTCGTTCCAGGTCGGGGTCAACGCGACGTGGCACTCCACGAGGTCCTCGTCGGTGAGCGCCTCGATCCAGGAGAAGCCATCGGGATAGGTGTAGACGGGGTTGAACACGCGGGTGAAGTACATCGCGAGTTTCCCGCGTCCCTCCTTGAGGAAGTAGGGCAACAGGAAGCTCATCTCGTAGTGGGCGAACGGGTACTCGGGTGGGAGCTGGAGTTCGTCCCAGAGTCGCTGCCGTGGCGGTTCCAGGGGTAGCTCGGGGTCGAACTCGTGCCAGGCGTTCGGCGAGGTCCCGCCCTCGGTGCCGACGCTGCCGGTGAGCACGTTCAGGAAGTGCAGCGTCCGGGAGACCTGCCATCCGCCGCGGTTCCCGGCCGCGGCCTCACTCCGCGAGGCTCAGGTACAACAGCCCAGCACCGATGAGGAACGTCAGCAGGGCGGCGAGGATCTGGGCGCCGGCCGCGATCCCGCTCTCGACGTACACCCATGGCTGGCCCACGAGGGTGGCGATCGCGACCAACACGAGGAAGGTGCCGGTGGCACTGCCGAGCCACGTCGACCGCGTGGTGGGGCGGTGGACCTCCATGGGTCAGTACCGACTCGGGAGGTAGGCCATGCCCAGGAGTCCGATGCCGGTGATGAGGCCGATGGCCACGACACCCCAGAGTCCCTTCATGCGTTCGGTCCAGTATTCCCGGTGGTCGAGGGAGGCCTGGTACCCGTCGAAGTCCTGGGTGAACACCACGACCTCCGGTCCCTCGGAGCCCGGGTCGGTGTCCTGGAAGTACGCGAGGTAGGTGCCCGTGGGCAGGGTGATGTTGCCACCTGCGCCCACGCGCCCGGTGACGTTGCTGGGTGCCCGCCAGGCGAGGACGAGTTCGCTCGTCGACATCGACGTGACGGTGGTGGTGTTGTTCTGGTAGGTGAGCCGATCCCCGACCTCGACGGTGAACGAGTGGGGTTCGCCGAAGTACTCGGTGAACGGGACCGCCTCCTTGGTCCCGTCCCCGTCCCGGTCGACGATCACGTACCGGGCCCCGTTCTCGGTGTAGGTGGTCCGGTTGGTCGTCTGGAGTTCGGTGAACGTCGCCGGCGAGGCCTCGGAAGTGTTCGGGATCGTCACCCGGTATGTGAGGCCGGCGTCGTCCCAGTCGGTCTCCGGGATGTCGGTCTGGTAACTGACGTTCGAGGCGTTCGGGATCGTCTCGGTGAACCGGACCGAGTCGTTGAACCACTTCAGGGACGCCTGACCGCCGGCGGTCGCGGAGAGCTCGGTGACGGTGTAGGATTTCCCGCCCAGCGTCACCGTCTCACCGGCCGACGCCTCGGCGGCCACCTCGGTTTGGATCGGTGGTTTGGCCGTGACACCGAGGTACGCGTAGGCCCCTGCCGCCACGAGGAGGAAGACGACGGCAGCTGCGGCCGCGGCGCGTCGTTGCATAACCGGGGGGTCGGCGCCGTATCGTTTAACGATTGTCTTTCAGCGCGCGGCGTCAGTAACTGGTGGTCGGCGTCCGGTGGAACGTCACGCCCTCGAGGCGCCCGGACCGCCAGAGGTACTGGTCGAGGTGGACGGCGGTCACCGTGTCGGTGCGTCGGTCGGTGACGGCCTCCACCAGCCGGTCGCCGGCGGCGACGGTGGCGGCCCGGATCCCGACCTCCGCGGCCGACCCCACGGGGAGGACGCGGCCGTCGTCGACGCGGTCGGCGAGGTCCTCGGCGTAGGTGAGGACGCCGGCGTCCCGGAGGACGGCGGGGATGACGTAGTCGGCGAACAGCGTCAACGATCCGAGGTCGGTGACGCCATGGGTGGTCTCCCCGAAGTGGCCGGCGAGCAACGCCGCCGCAAGCTGGGCCTTCTTGTAGAAGGGGACGGTGTGGCCGTCGACGGTGCGGACGTCGTTGTAGGCGGCGGGGAACGCCCGGACGAGGAACTCGACGAGCCCATCACCGTCGTCGAAGGTGGGGACGGGGCCGGTGGTCTGGAGGGCGTCGTAGACGCCATCACCGGGGAGGGCCTGGAGGCGGGTTCCGACGTGGCGGAGGATGCGGTGGCGGTCCGGGAGCCGGGGCATCGGGGGCTCACCCGCCAACAAAACCGCGACGTCCTCCCGGTCCAGGTTCGCGAGGTACGAGGGACTGGTGACGGGCGTGCCGGCCGCGAGCGCCCGCGTGAAACACGCTAACAGGCCGAAGGCACCGGTGTATCGGTCGCCATCGTAGGTGGTCGCGAAGGTTTCGCCGGTGTCGTAGTGGTCGAACTGGAAGTTCAACGCGTTCGCGACGACCAGGAGATCGAAGAGCGTGTCCGCGCCGACGGCATCGGCGTCGGGGATGGCGGGCGTCTCCCAGGCAGGGAGGGACAGCGGTTCCTCGGCGATCGTCGTCGCCAACGCGGTGATGGCACGATCGTCGATGGTCACGGGACCGAATCCCTCCCTCGATGCGAGGTCGGTGACGGCCCGACGCACCGGGTTCGCGTCCATGCCGGAGCAGGCCCCGAGAGGAGGTTAGCGGTTCCGGTTCAGTCGTCGTCTGCGACGGTGGGGGTGGCGTCGGCTTGGGTGTCCCAGAGGTCCGCGTAGATGCCGTCGGCGGCGACGAGGTCGGCGTGGGTGCCCAGCTCCTCGATCTGGCCGTCGTCCATGACGACGATGCGGTCGGCGTCCCGGATCGTCGAGAGGCGGTGGGCGATGACGAAGGCGGTGCGGTCGGCGATCAACCGGCGGAGGCTCTCCTGGATGAGTTCCTCGGTCTCGGTGTCGACGTCGCTGGTGGCTTCGTCGAGGACGATGATCGCCGGGTCGTTCAACAGGGCGCGGGCGATCGAGAGGCGTTGGCGCTGGCCGCCGCTGAGTTTCACGCCGCGTTCGCCGATCTGGGTGCGGTAGCCGTCGGGGAGGTCGGTGATGAACTCGTGGGCCTCGGCGGCCTTCGCGGCCTCGAGGACGCGGTCGTCGATCGCCTCGCCCTCCAGGGCCGAGAGGTCGCCGTACCCGATGTTCTCCTCGACGGTGCCCGAGAAGAGGTAGGGGTTCTGTTCGACGACGCCGACGTGGCGGCGCAGCCCCTGGAGGTCGTACTCGCGGACGTCGGTGCCGTCGACGCGGACGGCGCCGTCGTCGACGTCGTAGAACCGGGGGATGAGTTTCACCAGCGTGGATTTGCCGGCGCCGGTCTCGCCGGCGAGGCCGATGGTCTCGCCGGGGTCGACGTCGAGGTCGATCCCGTCGAGGACCTGCTCGCCCGTCTCGTAGCTGAACCGGACGTCGTCGAAGGTGACGTCGCCCTCGACGTGGTCGGGGTCGATGGCGTCCGCGGGGGAGTTGACCGTGGCGTCGTGGCCGAGGACGCCGAAGACGCGTTCGGCACTGGATTTCGCGCGTTGGTAGCGGTTGGCGGTCAACCCGATGCGTCGCATGGGCGCGTACATCCGGCGGAGGTACAGGAAGAACATCGTGAAGGTGCCGGCGGTGATGGCGGTGTCGACCGTGATGGGGCCGACCGTGAAGGCGCCGGCGACGATGGATTCGCCGCCGACGACGAGGATGCCGACGAAGGCGACGCCGGTCAAGACGCGGATGGTCGCGAAGAACGCGCGCCGTAACTTGATCGCAGACACCTGTTCGTCGTGGTAGATCTCGCTTTGTTGGGCGACGCGGTCGTGTTCGAAGTCATACCGGTCGAAGGCCTTGATGACCTTGACGCCGCCGATGTTGTTCTCCAGCCGGGAGTTCAGTCGGGCGACGGTCTCGCGGATGCGTTTGTACTTGGGTTCGATCCAGGTGAGGAACTTCACGCTGGTCACCCCGATGATCGGGACCGGGAGTAAGGCGATCACCGCCAGCGGCGGGGAGACGAACAGCAAGACGATGCCGATGCCGCCGACGGTGGCGACGACCCGGATGATCTGGCGGATCTCGTCGTTGAGGAACCGTTCTAACCGGTTGATGTCGTTGTTCAAGATCGACATCGTCGCCCCGGTCTGGTGGTCCTCGAAGAAGTCCAACGAGAGGTGTTGCATGTGGTCGTAGGTGTCGTTGCGGAGGTCCCGCTGGATCTTCTGGGCGGTCGACTGGAGGAGATATCGGGCGGTGAACCGGGAGATCGACCGGACGACGTAGGCGATGGCCGCGATCACCGCGAGGCGGTGGAGGATGGCGATGCGGGCGGCGGTCGTGGTGGCGACCTCTGCGGGGACGACACCCAGGGTCGCGAGCAGGCCGGGTTGGCCGCCGGTGTTGATGACGCGGTCGATGGCGACGCCGACGACGATCGGTGGGACCAGCCGGGAGAGCCGGGTGACCATCGAGGAGGTGACGCCGACCGTGAGCCGGGGCCAGTACCGTTTGGCGTACCCGAACAGGCCCACCATCGGGTGGCCGTCGACCTCCTCGCGGACGTCCTCGAATCCTCCGAGTTCGTCGCCGGCCATGGATTCGGAGCGTGGATACCCACGCGGAAATATCTGCGGCTGGGCGATGGTGTTACCGGAGCCACGGGAGGAGATACCGGTACCCGAACGCGGTCGTGACGGCGAGGGTGACCCCCCAGGCGAGGTGGCTTGCCAACAGGTCTGTTGAGAGCGTGGGGACGGTGGCGGTGATGCCGATGAGCTGCAACCAGATCGGGGCGACGACCCCGGCGGCCCCCGCCCAGAGGATGAGACTCCAGGCGACGCCGACGGTGAGGAAACGGCGACGCCCGGTGCCGAACGGTGGTGGGGCGACCGTGAGGAGGCCGACGTAGACCAGGCCGAAGACGATGCTGTGGAACTCATGGGTGAGCCAGCCGACGACCGGGTCGGCGGTCCCGTACAAGACGCCGATGCCGGCGATCGACCCGCCGAGCATCGTCGAGACCGCGCCGTAGGCGATACCGGCGAGGATGGCGGCCGTGACGGTGATGAGGAGGTGTGGCGTGGCCGGGCGGCCACGGGTGAAGACGGCGGCCGCGGGCCCACTGGAGTGGTCGGGTGCGGCCCGTGGCAACGTGACCGTGACGGTGGTGCCGGCCGCCGTGACGGTGGTATCGATGTCGCCGCCGGCGCCGTCGACGAACAGCCGGACGAGGTTCAACCCGAACCCGGTCTGGGGGTCGTCGTACTGTTCGATGTCGCCTGACTCCAGTAACGCGCGTTGGGGGTCGGGGAGGCCGGGCCCGGTGTCGGTGATGGCGATCTGGATTGTCGATCGGTCGGCGTCGACCGCGACCCGGGGCGTCGGGTCGGTGCCGTGGACGATGGCGTTGTCCAGGAGGTGGGTGAGGACCGTCGAGAGGTGGTCGGTCGCCCGGACCGCGAGGCCATCGTCAACGTCCGGGACGGTCACGTCGGCGTCGGGGTGGCGGGCCTCGACCGTGCTGACGCTGTCGGCGAGGGAGGCACGCACCGTGATCGACGTCGGCGTGGTACTGGGTTGGGTGTGGGTGGTCAGTGATTTGACCTCCTCGATGGTGTCGACGACGGCGTCGGTCTTGGCCTCGACGACGGCGTCTGGGTCGTGGCGGCTCTCCCCGTCGAGGAGGGCGTATCCACGGATGGCGGTGATGGCGTTCAAGACCTCGTGGCGCAACAACCGGTTGAGCACGACCAGGGTGTTGGCGTGGCGGTCGACCGCCCGGCGTTGCCGGCGGTGACGGGCGGCGTACAAGCCCGTGAGGGTACCGCCGATGCTGCCCACGATCAGGAAGTTCGACAGGTAGGCCTGCGAGAGGATCGATTGCATCCTCGTCCCGGTCCAGGTCCCCGAGCCGAGGATGGTGAGGGCGGCCACACCCAGCATCGTCGCCAACCCGATGACACACCACGCCGCCGTCGTCCGGACGACGGTCGGGTCGACGGTGGCGATGGTCAGTGCCACGCCGAAGGCCGCCAACCCCAGTCCCAGTGCCAGGGGGAGGACGCCAGCGAGGTAGAAGCGGATCGGTGTCTCGTAGATGGCCAGGGTCACCGTAAACCGGGTGAGGCCGAAGCCGATGGCGGCGATGACGAGGCCGCTGTAGTTGATGCCACGCTCCATCGTCGACTCCGGATTGGCCACCGCCCCGATAAGCGTTGTCCGAACTCACCCCGGATTCGGGCCGGGTAGGCCTAAGGGGGTGGCACCCGATGGACCAAGTATGGAGATCGGTATCATCGGGACGGGTGACGTCGGTCGGGCCCTTGCGCGGGGGTTCAGCGACGCTGGCCACGAGATCGTGCTCGGGTCCCGAACCCCGGCGAGGACGACGGCCGCCTTCGACGTGATGGCCCACCAGGAGACTGTCCTGGGCAGTGACCTGGTGGTGCTGGCGGTGCCGGCGGCCGCCGCGACCGACCTCGCGACCTCGCTGAGCGACGCACTCGCGGGTACCACGATCGTCGACCCGACCAACGAGTATCCGAATGCGACCGCCGACCGCAGCGTCGCCGAACGCATCGCGGCGGCCGCCCCCGACGCCCGGGTGGTGAAGGCGTTCAACACGATCGGCGCGAACCGGTTGGACGACCCGGTGATCGACGGCCAACCGGTGTCGATGTTCGTCGCCGGCGACGATCCCGACGCCCGTGACACCGTCGCCGGACTCGCCGACGACGTGGGATTTGCCCCGGTCATCGCCGGGGGGCTCCCGGCCGCCGATCATCTGGAGAATCTCGCCCGGTTCTGGATCGACCTCAGCACCGAGTTCGGCCGGGACGTGGGCTTCCAGCTCCGCGGGCTCGACACCCGGTAAACCGAGACCCGGGTTCCGCCATCGGTCCTCGGACCGCCGGCTGACACACGGTTCCACACGAACAAGGTCCGGGAGGTCCCGCCGCCACTCCCGGCCCAGACGCCGTGTGTGATCTCGAGGAATTGGCCCGGGTTCGCATCTGGACCCCAGCGTTCCCAGTCGGTGAAAATCCGCACGACCCTTTTACCCGAAATCTACCAACCTCCATTAGGCGAACCTAAAAATGACCGTATCGTTGTCGACCCTCGACCGGGGCGAACACTTCGATATCGACGCCGTCGGCGACCCCGAGGTGCGTGCCAAGCTCCTCCGACTCGGCTTCCTCGATGGCACCGTCGAGTGTCATCGCCGCGTACCCAACGGCCCGGTCGTCCTCCGCCGGAACGGCACCACGCTCGCCATCGGGCACCGCATCGCCGAGGACATCACCGTCACCCCGACCGACCCGACATGACCGGGACCGACGCCGACCACCCAGCCGACGGCCAGACGATCGCGCTCGTGGGCTGTCCGAACGTCGGCAAAAGTGTGGTGTTCAACGCCCTCGCAGACACCTACGTCGACGTCTCGAACTACCCCGGCACGACGGTCGAGACGACGGTCGGCCGCGTCGGCGAGGACACGCTGACGGACACCCCTGGCGTCTATGGCCTCTCCTCGTTTTCAGCGGAGGAACGGATCGCCAAGGACATCGTCCTCGATGCGGACGTCGTCGTGAACGTCGTCGACGCCACCCACCTCGACCGCGATCTGTTCCTCACACTACAGCTCCTCGACATGGGCATCCCGACCGTCGTCGCAGTGAACATGATGGACGAGACGGCAGCCGCCGGGATCGACATCGACGTCGAGGGTCTCGAAGCCCGGTTGGGGGTCCCGGTCGTCCCCACCGTGGCGGTGACCGGTGACGGCATCGACAGTCTCAACGACCGCATCGGAGAGGCGACCGCCCCCGAGACGACGCCGGTCGCCGCGTGGTTCGAGGCCCTCCCCGAGGACCTGGCGCTGTCCCGAGCAGAGCAGACGCTCCTCGTCGAGGCGGATACAGACACCGCCGAACAACTCGAGGCCGACTCGGAATCGATGGCCGACGGCGGCCAGCCCGGCGTACTCGATGAAACACGGCGCGAGACGGTGTACGGCCAGCGACGGGACCGCGTCAGTGACATCACCGACGCCGTCATCACCGTCACCGACCGCGAGGAATCACTGGGCGAGCGGATCAGCGACCTGATGATCGCGCCGCGGACCGGGACGCCCATCGCCCTCGCCACGCTCGGCGTGATCTACGTTCTCATCGGCGACCTCGTCGCCCAGCGACTGGTCGATGTCATCGAGACCCGACTCTTCGGCGACTACTACACCCCGTTCGTCCAGGCCGTCGTCGGGGAGGCACTCCCCGATACGGCGTGGGCCGATCCGCTCCGGTACGTGTTGCTCAACGAGAACCTCGGCCTCCTCACGGTCACCGTCCAGTACGTACTCGGCGTCCTCCTCCCGCTGGTCGTCGCCTTCTACCTCGCCATCGGCGTCCTCGAGGACTCCGGGGTGTTGCCACGGCTCGCGGTGCTGACCGATCGCGGCCTCGACCGCATCGGACTCAACGGCCGCGCGATCGTCCCCATGATCGTCGGCGTCGGGTGTGTGACGATGGCGGTCATCACCACGCGGATGGTGGGCTCGCGCCGCGACCGACTCATCGCGACGGGGTTGCTCGGGCTGGCGATCCCGTGTTCGGCCCAGCTCGGTGTCATCCTCGGCCTCCTCGCCGGCCTCGGCATGGTGTGGTGGTTCGCCTACCTCGGGGTGCTCGTCGCCGTCTTCGGCGTCGCGGGCGTCGTCCTGGATCGGGTACTCCCGGGCGAGGGCCAGGGACTGATCACCGAACTCCCCCGGATGCGGGTGCCCCGCCCGGAAAACGTCCTCCGGAAGACCGCCACCCGCACGCGGATGTTCCTGCGGGAGGCCGCCCCGCTGTTCGCGGTCACCGCACTGGGCATCTCCGTCCTGGATTACGCCGGCGCGCTCACGACGATCGAACGCGGACTCGCCCCCGTCACGGGCGTCCTCGGGGTGCCCGCGTCCTTCGCACAGGTCCTCATCCTCGGGATCATCCGCCGGGATTTCGCGGCTGCCGGCATGACGGACCTGCAGCTGGGCGCCGCACAGACGTTCGTGGGCCTCGTCGTCATCACGCTGTTCGTGCCCTGCATCCTCTCGATGACGATGATCGTCAAAGAACGGGACCTGAAGAGCGGGCTCGTGATGTGGGTCGGTTCCTGGGTGGTGGCCTTCGGGGTCGGTGCCGTCCTCGCGGGGGTGCTCCTATGAACTGTCCGACCTGCGGGTACGACGTCGATCCCTCGACGGGGCTGCGGTGCCCGCGGTGCCAGGACACCCTCGACTGTGGGGCGATCGACTGTGGCGAGTGTGGGGCGTGCTCGGGGCTGCTCACAGACCTCCGATCCCTGTTCGAAACGGGTGACCCACCGACCGATCCAGTCGATACTCGGGAACGGTCTCTCGACGAGGACTGAGGGCTCGATCGGCGTTGACGGGATGTCTCCGGTGGCTTCCAACGAGGGGCGAGCCCCGCTGGTCCCCCGGGCTTCGGTGGCGTTCCGGGGCCGGTGGTCGCTGACGAAGCCATCCGATCGACACCGCACCCCTAATCGAGAGTGTGGGACCGACTGAGTGCGGAGACGGTCCTCGTCCCCCGACGCGAAGGTCGAGTCCCCGTACCTCGTCGAATACGGAGACACACGAATCCGGAGGCCCACCGCACAGCCAGCGCCCACCACTCCAGCGGGTCTCAGTCGGTGGGAATGAAGCTTCCCCTCGGCTGGCCCGTATGGCCGTGACTGAACGACAGGCCAATCAGCGAGATGCCCGAGGCCCGTGGGTGAGTGGAGATCTGCTCGACGAGGGGGAACGGAATGGGTTCCGAATCAGCGATCCCGGGGGATCGGTGTAGCGTCGTGGCCGCTTCATTCGATCGACTCACTCGATACAACAGCTCATCGTCGACGGGGCCCGGCGGAACGTCTGGCACGCGTGTTTGAACGCCTCACTGTAGGTCCGGACGGGTGGACGGTGTCGATGATACCGTCGACGCTCAGTCCGACCGACACCGCGAGTGTCGCCTCCACGATCAGGTCGGCGGATCCGGGGACCCACGCCGTGGCCTTCTCGACGGATGTCGAGTTGTGGCTCGACCAGAGTTCCACGAAATCAACGGCGCCGTGTTGGACGGGTAGGGGTTCACGATCGGGGTGGTCGCTCCGGACGGCGACCTGGTCGACCACCTGCTTGTCGGGGCTCGAGTCACCCACCCAAGGGGATGGGGAGCGGTTGGGTCTCAATCCAATACGCAAAATCCCGACCGGAGACTGTTGTGGGGTACAGTCGAACTACGGTGTCGGAGAGGGTCAGACCGGGTCCGAGTCGGTGAGGATCTCAACCAGTGCTGGACCATCGTACGCGATGGCTTCCTCAAGGGCCTCCTCGAGGGCAGCGGCATCATCGACGAGGACGCCGTGGCCGCCACAGTTTTCCGCGAACTCGGCGAAGTTCGGATTGACGAGGTCGGTCTGCCAGACGTCCCACCCACCGGTTCGCTGTTCCTTGCTGATCTTCCCGAGCTCGTCGTCGTTAAGCAGGACGTGGGTGACATCCATGTCGTACTTGACGGCGGTCGTGAACTCGCTCATGTACTGTCCGAACCCGCCGTCGCTGGACACCGAAACAACCGGCCGCCCGGCGAAGTGGGACGTGGGTTCCTGGGTGGCCGCCCACGCACCGAGTGCAGCGGGGAACGCAAAGCCGATCGACCCGAGGTACCCCGACATGAGCACGGACTGTTCGGCCGGTTCGAAGTACCGGCCGAACGCGTACGTGTTGTTCCCGACGTCGACGGGGATGATGGCGTCGTCGGGGACGAGTCGCGTCATGGCATCGAAGGCCATCGCGTAGTTGACACCCCGCGCCGGTGTCTGGGCGCGTCGCGTCGCTTTCTCCTCGCGCCAAATCTCCCACCTGTCGGCGAGTTCTCCCCGTTGGCTCTCCGCCGCAACGTCCTCGATGCGGTCACGCAGTTCGTCGACCGTGACGCCGATCTCGCCCCAGACGGGAACGTCGATGCTGTGGAACTTCCCGAGGGTCATCGCGTCGTAGTCGACGTGGATCGTCGGCTTGTACTCGGCAATTCCCGTGTGATTCGAGAAGCTCGCGCCGAAGACGGCCAGTAGATCCGCCTCGTTCATGAAGTGACTCGCGATCGGCGTCCCGCTCCGACCGAGGACGCCCCCGGCCAGGGGATGGGCGTCGGGAATCTGTCCCTTCGCTTTGAACGTTGTCAGCACCGGACAGTCGAACCGCTCGGCGAGGTCGACGATCTCGTCCATCTCGAACCGGGCGCCGTGACCGACGATGATGACCGGTCGTTCGGCGGTCTCGAGTAAGTCCACCGCATCCTGGAGCGCATCCTCTGGCGGGCTGATGTCGCGTTCTGTGATGCGGCCCTCCGGATCACCGGGCTCGACGCCATCGGCTGACTGTGTCTGAATCTCGTCCGGGAAGATGAGATGGGAGACACCCCGCTCGAGAATCGCCGTTTTGGCCGCTCGGGTGGCGAGTTCGGCGTGTTGGCTGTCCGGCAGGACAGTCGCCTCGAACTCCGCGACGTCGCCGTAGGCGGCCTCGAGGTCGACCTCCTGGAAGTTGCCGGTCCCGAGGACCTGCGATTCGACCTGTCCGGTGAGTGCGATCGTCGGGGCGCCGTCGACGTTGGCGTCCCACAACCCGGTGAGCATGTTGGTCGCCCCCGGCCCGGCGATGGAGAAACAGGCCGCCGGCCGACCGGTGAGCTTCCCGTAGGCCGACGCGGCGAATGCGCCCGCGCCCTCGTGACGGACACCGTAGTACGCGAGGTTCCCCTGCTCGCTCTCTCGGCGGAGTGCGTCGGCGAGCCCGAGATTCGAGTGGCCGACGATCCCCCAGACCTGTCGCACGCCCCAGTTGACCAGGGTCTCGGCGATGACGTCAGAGACCGTCCGTTCGTGTGGGGTCTCATCGGGGAACCCGACGTAGATGCCGTCATCGCGTTCCTCGACCGGAAACGTCTGGACACAGTCATCGTGAGGTCCGGGCGTCTCCCCGGTCAGCGGATCGAAATCCCACCCATGCCACGGGCAACGGAGCCAGCCAGTCTCGATCGAGCCCT
>JBDGTJ010000060.1:0-28668 GCA_042216925.1 Halobacteriaceae archaeon | reverse complement strand
ACCCGGTTCGAGGTCCAGGTCGGCAGCACGCCCAGTGCCCGCCTCGGGAACACGATCACCCACCTCCTCGAGGAGGAAGGCGCCGGGAGCGTCGCCGTCCTGTACCCGGATGCACCCCTTCAGTTGCGCACCCACGTCGACAGCCTCGCCATGGCGCTCCGCCGGTCGGCGATGGTCCTCGCCCCCGGCAGCCGAGGGACGGTCGCGATGGCCGGGTTTTCTGCCCCGATCGACTTCACGGACGCATTCGCCACACCGGCGCTGACTACACTGACCGATCGAGGCCTCGACGCCGGTCACGACGTCGACTTCGCCAGGGGCAGCCCCCGGCTCAGCACCGCCACAGACCTGCTCTCGGTCCTCCTCGAGATCCGGGCCCGCGACCGCGCCGACCGCGTCGTCCCTGTGCACACCGCCGCCGCCATCGACGCACTTGCACTCGACGTCGCTGTCACAGCGGACAGTCTCGAACTCAGTGGTGGATGACCGACAGGCAGAAATCCCGGGCGCGAAAACCAGTGGGTGCGGTGGGGTGGCAGAGCGGCCCAACGCGCCTGCCTTGAGAGCAGGTGTCCGCAAGGACTCATGGGTTCAAATCCCATCCCCACCGCCTTCCCCGACCACCCGGCTTTTAGACAGTGCACCCCCAACTACCCGCTATGAGCGAGGAGTGGCCCCACGACCCGGACGGCGAACAGGGCAGTGAAGGCATGCGGAAATATGGGCTCGCCGTCGTCGCCAAGAAGGTCGACGAAGACGAGGATTTCCCCCTGTCACGGGAGGCGTTCCTCGAGGAGTACGGTGCCGACCCGGTCCGGATCAACTACCAACGCGTCGTCAGCGTCGCCGACATCTTCGAGTTCGTCGACGACGATGAGTTCGCGGACAAGGTCGCGTTCAATAAGGCCGTCGGCCAGGCGCTGCGGGACGGGGACTTCCTGGACTACCACCCGGTCGAAGCCTGACCGGTCACCGGTCGTACCGACCGCCACCGAGGAGGGCATCCCAGTCCTCGTCGGTGAGGTCGGCGGTCTCGGCCTGGATCTTCTCCTGTAACAGGTCGACGGCGGTGGTGTTGGCGCCCTCCGGGATGATGATGTCAGCGTCTTTCTTCGTGGGTTCGACGAACTGTTCGTGCATCGGTTTCACCGTCGAGAGATACTGGTCGATCACGCCCTGGAGCTCCCGACCGCGTTCGATGACGTCGCGTTGGATGCGACGCAGGATGCGGACGTCGGCGTCGGTCTCGACGTAGATGTGGAGGTCGAACAGTTCGTTGATATCGTCGTCGTACAACGCCAGGATCCCTTCGAGGACGACGACGTCCGTCGGTTCGACGGTCACGGTTTCCTCGGCGCGGTTGTGCTCGGTGAAGTCGTACTGGGGCATCTCGATGCGTTGCCCGGCGAGCAACGCAGACAGGTCCTCGCGGAGCAACTCCCACTCGAAGGCATTGGGGTGGTCGTAGTTGACGTTCTTGCGCTCCTCGAAATCGAGGTGCGAGAGGTCCTCGTAGTAGTTGTCGAGTGGGATGACCGTCGCCGCGTCCTCGACGCGGGCGGTCACCTCGCGGGCGACGGTCGTCTTCCCGGCGCCGGTGCCACCACCGATACAGATCCCAAACGAGGGCCCTCCCATCGGTCCCCTAGAGCGGACGACACCGTTTGAAACTCCCGGTTCTCGACCTCCCGGTCGTTACCCCTGGTCCCCTGTGCCGTCCCGTGGTTCGACCCGAGTCAGGGATACCTTTTAGCCCGGTGCGGCGGAAGCATTTGGCATGAACGAGGACGTCAGCCTCCGCGAGGTCGCACGCCAGGAGTACGTCGGCGTCTCGGAATCCGACACGGTCGCCGCCACCCTGGAGCTCCTGGCCACCGAGCACGCGGAGTATGCTGTCGTCCTCCGGGGCCAGGACGCCATCGGCATGGTCACTCCACCGGATCTCTATACCGTCCTCGCCGAGGGGTCCCCTGCTGACATCCCGATCACCGCGGTGATGGGCGATCTCCCACCCACGCTGTCAGCCAGCGACCACGTCGACGAGGCCACCACTCACCTCGTCGACGCCGACACCAGTCGGATCCTGGTCACCGACGAGGACGGCGTGGTCGGTATCCTCGACGCCCGCGACGTTCTCGCCGTCACCGCCACCCGCCGGGAGCCCGCCCGGGTCGAGGGCGCCACCATCAATGACAGCGGCGTCGAGACCTACGAATCACAGAGCATCTGTGAAGACTGTGGGTCCCTGAGCCGGGATCTCGTCGAGTTCAACGGGCAACTGCTCTGCCCCGCGTGTCGACCAGCCTGACCCGCTAGGACAGTAAGGTCTAACCCCCACGGCCGGGTTGGGCCCGGCAATGGGCGTCCCCACACTCGACGACCTCGTGGCCACCGACCGCGTCGTCGCCACCCGCATCGACGTCAACAGCCCACTGACCGAGACCAACGCCCTCGCCGACGACAGCCGGCTCCACGCCCACCGGGACACCCTCGCCGAACTCGTGGCCGACGACGCCCGCGTGGCCGTCCTCGCCCACCAGGGGCGTCCCGGCGGCGAGGACTTCGCCCCACTGGAACCCCACGCCGCTCGCCTCGACGACCTCCTCGAGGCCCCCGTCGACTACTGCGATGCCGTCTGCAGCAGCGACGCGCGCCGCGCCATCAACGCCCTCGATTCTGGCGAAGTCGTCGTCCTCGAGAACACGCGTTTCTACAGCGAGGAGTACATGGAGTTCAGTCCGGACCGCGCCGCATCGACCTACCTCGTCACCCGACTCGCCCCCGAGTGTGACGCCTACGTCAACGACGCCTTCGCCGCCGCCCACCGCAGCCAACCCAGCCTCGTCGGCTTCCCCAGTCGACTCCCCGGGTACGCGGGGCGAGTGCTCGAACACGAACTCGACGTCCTCGGCGACATCGAATCGACACCGACCCCACGCGTCTACGTGCTGGGCGGTGCGAAGGTCGCCGACTCCATCGATGTCGCCGCCCACGTCCTCGAGGCCGGACTTGCCGACGCCGTCCTCACGACCGGCGTCCTCGCCAACGTCTTCCTCGATGCCGGCGGTGTCGACCTCGGCCCCGCCACCGAGACCTACCTTGAAGACAACGTCGACGAGGCGGATCGACACACCGCTGCCGACCTCCTGGACCGGTACGGCGGCACCATCGAACTCCCCGTCGACGTCGCCGTCGCCCGCGACGACGCCCGCCTCGAACTCCCGGTGTCGGCGTTACCGCCGCGCCCGGACGAACCGATCCAGGACGTCGGCGCCGACACCGTCGACGCCTACGCCACGATCCTCGAGGACGCCGGCACCGCGATCCTCAACGGCCCCGCCGGCGTCGTCGAGGACGGCCGGTTCACCCGCGGGACCCGCGAGCTGTTCGGTGCAGCCACCACCGCAGAGTACAGCATCGTCGGCGGCGGAGACACCAGCGCCGCCATCACCCGGTTCGGCATCGAGGGGTTCGACCACGTCAGCACCGGGGGCGGCGCCGCGTTACGGCTGCTCAGCGGTGGCACGCTCCCCGCCGTCGAGGCCCTGCAGTGACCCTCATCGAACCCGCGGACAACGATGATCTCGACGAACTGGCCGACCTCTGGGTCGACCTGGTGGCGAGCCAACGCGAACACGGCACCCACCTACTCGCCTCGCCGAATCGCACCGCCGCCCGCGACGTCCTGGGTCGGTACGTGACCGCCGGCGACGTCCTCGTCGCCCGCGACACCCAGATCCAGGGGTTCGTGATGTACCACGTCCAGACCGGGTTGTACCAACAAGACCAGGAGCGCGGCGTCATCGACAACGTCTACGTCCGGCCCGCAGTCCGGGACCAGGGCCTGGGGTCGGCCCTGTTGACCGCGGCCGAGGACGCCCTCATCGAGGCGGGGGTCGACGTCCTCTCGATCTCGGTGCTGGCGGCCAACGACCGGGCGCGAGCCCTCTACGAGCGCCACGGGTACACGACCCACCGCCTCGAACTGGAGCGAACGGTGGGAAGCGACAACGATTCAAGCCACGACCCTGAATAGCCGGCTGTGCCAGGGGAGCTTGGGTGGTCCAAGCACCCGACTTGTAATCGGGAGTTCGTGGGTTCAAATCCCACCCCTGGCTTGTCCCCAATCATGCAAATCCAGAGTAGCTTGTAGAACACTCTCCTACTGGAGGAGTGGCGGCACGCTGACCCGTCATACTGTACCATCGATACGGTAATATCTCCGCATCGACCGTTACCAAATTCTTACTCACTCGGACGATGCCGGCCTCGAGGCGGTGGGTCCTCTCTCCTTCACTCGCCATCCCAATCGACGACTGACAGCTGGCGAGGCGACCGCTGAAAATGGTCGAGGAGCAAGTAGGCCTTCGAGGGTTGGGTCGTCAACAGCGGCGTTGAACCCATCCGGTGATGTGTCCCCTCGGCAGCGACCAGTGTCACACGAAGACCTGGTTCAGGAGGTCTCTGACCGCCTCGGTCACGTCTTCGGCCTCTCCCAACGAACCGCTCAGGCCGTACAGCGGGGCGGTGGCGTCCTCCTCGGCGTTCGTCTCGCGGGCTTGGTCGACGGCGACACGGAGGTCCGATAGGAACTCGTCGACGATGGGCGCATGCTGGGCCATCACCGAGAGATGCATCCCCGCTGGCTCCTGGATGCGCTCGATCTCCCAGTCGCGGTCGGCCAACTCCCGTTGGACCGTCCAGCCATTGATCGCTGGCGTCGTCGACTCGATCGCCAGGAGGCTCATGTCCGGATCGCCGACGATCCCGAGATCCTCGTGGTCGGCCACGAAGGCAACGATCTCCTCGGTCGCGTCCATCGTATCGCCGACGAGTGCGGTGTACCCGTCCCGGCCGAGGAACTGCATGATCGCCCACGCAGCCGCGATCGGGCCGGCGGGTCGGGTACCCTGCACGTTGGGGGCGGCGTAGATGCCGCCTGGCCACTCGTCGAAGGCGTAGTACTGGTGTCCTCGCAGGTCCCGGTCACGGTACAGGATCGTGGAGACGCCCTTGGCGGTGTACCCGTACTTGTGGGGGTCGACCGACATGGACGTGACGCCGTCGACGCGGAAATCGAACGGCGGAACGTCTCTGCCGGTCGCCGGGAGGAACGGGAGGACGAACCCGCCGATACACGCGTCCACGTGACACGGGATGTCCCGTTCGGCAGCGAGTTCCCCGATGGCCTCGATGGGGTCGATCACCCCGTGTGGGTAGGATGGCGCCGACGCGACGACCAGGGCCGTCCGCTCGGAGATGGCCCCACGCATCGCGTCGGGCTCGGCCCGCCAGCCGTCGTCGGTGGCTGTCCGAATGGACTCGACCCCCAGGTAGTGGCCGGCCTTGTCCCAGGCCGGGTGGGCGGTCTCCGGTACGACCATCGTTGGGTCGGTGATGCCGGCGACCTCGCGTGCCCGCTCACGGGCGGCATACACTGCACAGATGATGCTCTCGGTCCCGCCGGAGGTGACGTTGCCCACGGCCTCGGGGCCGTGCATCATGTCTGCGACCATCCCCACGACGTCGTTCTCGAAGGAGAGGATGCTGGGGAAGGCGAGTGGGTTGAGTGCGTTCTCGGAGGCGAACTCGACGTAGGCCTCGTCACGGAGCGACTCGACGTCGGCGCCCGCGGAGTACACCAGACTCCACGTACGCCCGGATTCCCAGTCGGTGTCGCCCTGCCGGCGTTGCTGCATCTCCTCGAGGAGGGCCTCGCGATCGCGGCCGGACTCGGGAAGTCCCATGGTCGTGGTCCCGACCACCGCACCATAACTGTTCACGCCCACGGTGGCCCCCACGATTATGCGAACCCCTCTCGAATCGCCACTGGATGCAACGCTGGAATCGACACCCCGGCCCCCCGTTGGGCAGGCCCCACGAGTGGCCGGGACAGCCGAACCCGAACAGTCGCCGGACTGGGGGATCGCGGTGCGCGTGACCGACGGCGTCGTGGAACTGCTCGAAGATAGTGGGATGGAAGTCGTCTTCGGCCTGCCATGCGAGCAACTCGAGGCCTACTACGCGAGTCTGGCGGACAGCGACCTCCGCCACGTCCTCGGCCGGAGCGAGGCGGGCGCGGCGATCATGGCCGACGGCTACGCGCGGAAAGCCAGACAGGCGGCGGTCGTCGACGGGGTCGGCGGACCTGGGGCGACGAACACCGCGATCGGGCTCATCGAGGCCCATGGGGCGTCCAGCCCTGTCGTCGCGCTCACCGGCGACAACTCCCGGGCTTTCCGGGGCAACGAGGCGATCCAGGACGCGGACAACGCCGCCATCCTCGACCCCTTCGTCTCCGCGAGCGCCGACCCAGAATCACCGGCCCGCCTCATCGACGCGGTGACCGACGCCCTCCGTGAGAGCGTCGCCGGCGTCCCCGGACCCACCCACGTGAATCTCCCCGAGGACCTCCTCGACGAGGAACTCGACACCCTCGATGAGGGTGGGGTGTCCTGTACCTACCCACGCGACAGACCCACCCCGGGTCCGGACCGGGTCGAGGCCGCCGTCGACAGCCTGCAAGACGCAGAGCGCCCCATCATCGTCGCGGGAGAGGGGGCTGTCCGCTCGGGCGCGTTCGACGCCATCGACGACCTCGCCTCGACGGCAGCAATCCCCGTCGTCACCTCGATGAACGCGAAGGGCATCGTCGCGGAGACGGCGCCGTACGCGCTGGGCGTGACGGGTCGATGGGGGTACAGCGAGCCCGCCAACGACGCCCTCGAGGCGGCCGACGTCGTCCTCGCACTCGGCGCCCGCCTGGGCGAGCTGACGACCAATCGCTGGCGAGCGATCGACCCGTCGGCGACCATCGTCCAGGTAGACCTCGATCCCCACTGGCTCGGTCGGACCTACGACGTCGCGGTCCCGATACTGGCAGACGTCCGCGCCGCGGTCCAGGCGATCACCGAGGCATATGAGGGCCCGGGGGGCGTCGACCGGACGGACCGCCTCGATGCACTCGCCGAGGAATACGACCAGTGGCGGACCGGCCTCGAGGACGCCTTCACGTCGGCGGCCACGCCCATCGCCCCGGAACGCATCATCCACGAACTCCAGTCGGCACTGCCGTCGAGGAGCGTCCTGGTCTCGGCGACGAGCTTCCCCGGCTTCTTCAGCGCCGCCTACTACGAGGTGACCCGGCCCGGCGTACGGTACATCCAGTCCCGGGGCAGCGATGGCATCAACTACGCGCTCCCTCACGGCATCGGCGTCCAGCTCGCGACGCAGACGGAGCCCGTGGTGGTCGTGACCGGTGACGGCGGCATCGGCTATCACATCGCGGAGCTCGAGACCGCCGCACGCGAACACGTCCCCGTGACGGTTATCGTGTTCAACAACCAGTCCCTCCGCTCCTCGAAGCTGAGCCAAATCGGTGGCTACAACGTCGACGTCTCGACCGACTTCGACCCCGCGACGGACTACGCGACCGTCGCCGAGGGGTTCGGCTGTACGGGCCACCGCGTCGAGGAACCGGCCGTGCTCGCCGACACGCTCCCACGGGCCATCGCCTCGGAAGACCCCGTCCTGCTTGACGTGCAGGTGGACCCCCACGCCACCCCACCGCTCCAGCTACTCTGAGTCCGCCCGCTCTCGGAGCGACGGGCTGGCCGCGAAGATGGCGGCCTCAGTCGCCGCGTGACGCGCTTCCAGGACCGCCAGCAGCGCGTCGGCACCGAACATCGCCTCCAGATCGAACGGTCCGAGGTCGCCGCCACTCCCGCGTTTGAGGATTTCGTCGATCCCATCGCGGTCGGTGATCCCGTCGGCGACCATCGCGTGGGCCTCGTCGACGAGCGCGGCGACGATCGGGGTGATCTCGGCGTCATCGGTCTCCTCGGGGAGTACCGGGTCCCCCGCCCGCCACTCGAAGAACCCCTCGCCGGCTTTCCGGCCGAGTCGACCGGCCTCGACCATGGCCTCCATGTCCTCCCGGACCGACGCTGGCGGCGCGAAGCGGGCGCCATACTCGACGGCGAGGTTCTCGACGGTCGCCAGATGGACGTCGATCCCGATTGAGTCGATGAGGGCGATCGGTCCGACATCGAATCCGACGGCCCGTGCCGCGGTCTCGATCGCCGCCGGCGACGACCGGGTCAGCTCCCACGTCGCCGCACATTTGACCGCAGCCGAGAGGCGGCTCAGCCCGTTTCCCCGACGCTCTCGCTCGAGGACGATCGACCAGTGATCGATCGCGTCGGCAACGGCCTCCGCGCGGCGGAGACTCCGACTCGCCGCCCGTTCACCGGCGATCTCGACGAGGTCGCGTTCCATGGGTGGATTCGCGAAGTGGAACAGGACCAGTCGCTCCGGGTGTGTCATGCTGTCGGCGATCTCGCGGGCCGTCAGCGACGAGGTGTTCGTCCCGAACACCGCGTCCCCCGAGGTGGCGTCCTCCAGTGTGCGGACGACCTGTCGCTTGACGTCGAGGGCTTCGCTGACCGCCTCGATACCGAACGTGACGTCGTCGAGGCGTGCCTCCTCGATCGACCCCGCATACGAGAGGCGGTCGCGAAGGACCCCATCCGGCCGATACCCTGCAGCAACCAGGTCCGATCGGAGTTCAGTCCGGTGGTACTCGCGAGCGGATGCGAGTGCCTCCCCGTCGACATCGATGACGACCACGGACTCGCCCGCACAGGCGAGCAACCCCGCGAGCTGTCGCCCCATCAACCCGGCCCCCACGACACAGGCACTGGCGTCGGTCACTCCTCTCCCTCCGCCGTGGTCGACTCCCCGTTGGTAGAGTCCCCGCGCTCGGAATCGAGGGTCTCGAGGTCCCTCAACCGATCCGGGAAGTCGACACCTCGAGACCGCAGGTATCGCGTCCGGACGAGGTAGTAGAACCCACCGACGACCATCGCCCCTGCCCACACCGCGAACATCCCGGTGGACTCGACGGCCAGGAGCACGAACAAGACCGTGTTCAGGAGGACGGCCGCGACGGCCACGCCACGCAGCGTTCGCGGCGGGAGGCTGAACGCAGCCCGCCGATATCTCGCGGGCCGGGTACGAGCGAACTTGACCGCAGCGATCATCACCGGCGCGACCAGGAAGATGCCACCGAATCCAAGGAGTGAGCCGAGCTGTGCAAGCGGGAGCGGACTCACGAGGGCAGCCAGCGAGATCACATAGATGGCGGTGAGTCCCCAGTGTGGCGTCCCGAACCGCGTGTTCACCCGGCCCAGCACCTCGGGGAAGAGCCCATCCTCGGCGAGTGCCAGGAGGTACTTCGGGGCGATGATGAACACGCCGTTCATCGTCGTCGCGATCGCGAACAGCGCCCCACCGACGACGAAGAACGAGGCGATTGGTCCGGAGAGGACCGCCCGTGCGGGCACCGTCAGTGTCATTCCGGCGACCGACTGCCAGCCCACGGTACCGACGGCCACGAATCCCGTCAGGACGTACAGGACCGCCACGAGCGGGATACTCACCGCGAACGATCGCGGGATGGTGGTGGCGGCCTCGGTGAGCTCCCCACCGATGTCCACGACGAAGTTCGCCCCGAGACAGACGAAGTACAGGATGGCTGCCCCGGTCAGGACGCTGCCGACACCGGTCGGGAACAGCGGCTGCAGGTTCGCCGGGTCGATCGCCGGAATCCCGAAGACGATGAACGACCCCAGGCTCAAGACGAGGCTCACGAACATCATCGTCTGGACCCGGGCAGCCACCTTGATGCCGAGGAGGTTGACAAGGAAGAAGAAGGTCAACGCGACAACACCCACCGGGATCACAGGGGCATCGATGAGGTCAGCCGCGTACTGCCCGAAACTCAACGCGTACAGAGGGAGACCACCACCGAGCATACTGATCGCGAGCCCCCACGCGGAGAGAAAGGCGACCGCTGGCGACCAGAGGCGGCTCGGATAGCGATAGTTGCCACCGGTCGTCGGGTACGCCGAGCCCAACACGGCCGTCGGTAACAGGCCCAGTGCCACGATACCGAACGCGATCACGTAGGAGATGAACACCGCCGTCCCCGCGATGTCGGTCGCGACGCCGGTCAGGCTGAACAACCCCGCACCGATGATCAACCCGACCTCGAGCGAGACGGCCTCCACCAGGGAGACATTCCGCCGCAACCCGGACTCCGAACTCATCCTGGGAGCTGCAGCCATGCCCGACACCATCGTTCGTGGCGACGAGGTCGCCAGGTACGTCGCATCGCAGAGTCCCTCATGCGTTCCTCAGTAAGCGTGGGTCAACGATGGGTGGATAGACCCCGCACGAATCCTCCCGCTGCACCCTGTCGGCGACGACCTCCCGGACATGATATCGGCTCGCCATTCCTCGTCGGGGTACAAAAGTGTACGCGTGAGCCACGTCGTGGTCCTCGAATCGTTCCAAACGACCGACCCAACGTTGTGCGATCGACCCATGAGGTGACGATACCGATCATCGACGAGGGGGTCAACCCGTTGCTTGACCTCGCGGGCCTAGCGATCCGGTTCGATCGGCGACCGACCGTCGAACCCGCCTGTGGTGTCGTCGTCGAGACGATGGCTGAGCGCTCGGACTTCCTCGATCGAGAGACCGTGCTATGACCGCCCGGCCTTCTCACTCAATCGATGGTTCCTGGGGCTGCCGCGTCAGTTCCAGGCGGTGCAGGGAAGTGTCGGCGTCCACTATATGACACAATGGCAGAACCCGAATCCCCGCCGCTCGTCCGTCGGGTCACCGGTCGCGAGGAACTCGAGGCCCTGCTTGCCGAGGAACCACTGGTGTTGGCGGAGTTCTACACGCGGTCCTGTCCGAAGTGTGCCGCCCAGGAACCGGTGCTTGGCGTCATCGCTCGCGAATTCGATGGTGTCGTCGCCATGGTCGACCCCGGTGAGGGCATGGGGTTGTTCAGGGAGTACGGCATCCAGAGCACCCCCGGGTTCGTCCGGTTCGTCGACGGCGAGGCCGTAGCGACGCTGGCCGAGGGGTTCGTCCCCGGGGAGCGGTTGCTGGCGTTCGCAACCGGCGACCTTGACCAGTAGCCAGCCCGCTCCTCGGTCGAGAGTGTAAGAACTAAACACCTGCTCGGCCAGCAGCCTTAATTAATGGTAGAGCACACCCGAACGCTCGATTTCAAGATCGCGTTCTCCATCGGGTTGGGGACGATGATCGCGGCCGGCATCTTTTCGCTGTCCGGCGTCGCGGTCGCCCGCGTCGGGTCGAGTGCGGTGATCTCCTTTGTCATCGCCGCCTTCGTCGCGGGTATCACGGCCGCCTCGTACTCGGAGTTCGCCTCGATCTACTCCGAGAACGGAGGTGGGTACCTGTTCAGTAGTCGCACCTTCGACATCGACTCCAGCAAGTGGCTGGACCGAATCGTCTTCTTCGTCGGCGCCTCGCTGTTCCTCGGATACACGGGGACGACAGCGTTCTACCTCGCGACGATGGACCACTGGTTCTTCCGGTTCATCATTCCCGCCCAACTCCCGTTACCGGAGGGCAGCATCGGCATCGTGGCCGCCATCTTGCTCGGCACATTGAACGCGCGCGGCACCGAGGAGAGCGGGTTGTTCCAGTTGCTCGTCACGAGCGCGAAAGTCGCCGTCCTCTTGGTGTTCATCGCCGGCGTCGTCGGCACCGTCGGCCCGGGAGCTGCCGCTACTGAGTTCACGGGCAACTTCCAGGTCGAAGCGGTGAACATCCTCACCGTCGCCGCATTGGCGTTCATCACGTTCTTTGGCTTCTCCGCGATTGCGGCGAGTGCCGGCGAGATCACCGAACCGCGGCGGACGGTCCCACTGGCGATCGGTACCAGCATCATCACCGTCACCGTCCTCTATACGCTGGTGATCATCGCGATGGTCAACTCCCCGGTCCCGGCCGAAGTCATCGCCCAGGAAGGCGAGACCGCGATGGGTCGGGTGGCCTCGGCGGCGCTAGGTCCGGTCGGATTCTGGCTCATCGTCGCCGGCGCAATTTTCAGCATGGTCAGCGCCTCGAACGCCAGCGTCCTCGCAGCCAGCGGCATCGGGTCGCTAATGGGGCGACAGGGCCACGCCCCACGCCGATTCGCCCGCATCCATCGGGAGTACGGCACCCCGTTCTGGAGTGTCACCACCGTCACCGCGACCACCGTCGTGTTGATCTTCCTGTTCATCACCCTTTTTCCCGTCCACGGCGGCCTCATCGACCTCCACGTCACCCTCCCGGTCCCCGGCATCGCCGACCCCGAGTTCGCGGGACTGGGCCTGACCACCCTCACTGGATTCGCGACACTAAACCTCCTGGTGCCGCTGTCGTTGGTGAACATCGCGTTGATCTACAGTCGCCGCAACCACGACATCGAGCGCCCGCTCCGTGTCCCCCTCGTCCCGCTGATCCCGGTGCTTGGCGTCATCGCCAACCTCGCGTTGGTGTACAACCTCCCGGTCGCCGGCGTGGTGATCGGCGCCGCACTCACCGTCGCACTCCTCGGCGCGTACTTCTACTGGGGTGGCGGCCCCCGCATCGAGGAACTGTACGAGGAAGTCGTCCCCGTTCCCACCGAACCGAGCGGCCCCGCGGAACCCGGCGGTGAGGAGGGCGCCTATCGAGTCCTCGTCCCCATCGCTCGTCCAGATCGGGCGCTGAGCCACGCACGGTTGGCCGCGGCGGTTGCCACTGCCCGTTCGGACAATCCACTCATCCAGGTCCTCAACGTGACCCGGATCCCCGAACAGACCCCGGCCGAGATGGCCGCCGAACAGGCCCGAGAGAATGTCGCCGAGATCGAGGCCGCACTGGACGACGACGGCATCGACGTCGACTACACCGTGGAGGGCCACACCTGCCGAGACATCGCCTTCGACATCCTGGACACCGCCCGTGACGACGAGGCCGATCTCATCCTCATGGGCTACCCCGAAGAACATCGCGACGTCACCGAATCGGTCGAATACGAGGCGCCGTGTGATGTGATGTTCGTCAGCGGCTTCCCCGCCGACACCGATCTGAGCGCAATCACCGTCGGCGTCGGCGGCGGCCCCCACCATCTCGCCGCCCTCCCGCTGGTCAACGACTTCGCCGACAAGGGGGCCGAGATCCACCTCGTGGACGTCCAATCCGAGAACGCATTAGAGGAAGACCCCGGCGAGACGTTACGCCGGCTCTCGGACACCGAGACCGCCACCGTCCACAACGTCCGAGCCGCGACGATCGCGGACGGCCTCGTCTCGACGGCGGCCGACAACGGCGGCATCCTCATCATCGGTGCGTCCCGGACCCGGCGGCTCCGCCAGTGGCTCTTCGGAAGCACCCCGGACCGCGTCGTGAGTCTCGCCAACGCCGCCGACGTCCCGGTGATCGTCTACGCGAGTTCCGTCGGCCTCACCGGCCGCCTCGAAGACCGGGTGTTCCCCATCTACCGGTACCTCCGGAAACGGTTCTCTGGTGGTGGCGGCCGCGTCGGCGTCCCCAGCGAACAGTAGCGGGCCGACCGCCGCGCTCAAGGGACCGCAGGGGCTGTCACTGGATATGCCCGACCGGAAACACGTCTACATCACCGGCACCGTCCAGGGCGTCGGCTTCCGGGCGAGCACCCGACGCCAAGCGACCGAAATTGGTGTCGACGGCTGGGTAAAAAACCTCCCCGACGGCCGCGTCGAAGCCGTCTTCGAAGGCCCATCAGACGACGTCGATACCATGGTCGATTGGTGTCGAGACGGGTCCCGGACCGCAACCGTCGAGGACCTCACCGTCGACGCCGAACAACCGGAGGGACTCGACGGCTTCGAGATCCGGCGGTGACCCCGTCGACGGGGCGTGGGTTTACGGCCGGGCACCTCGAACCCACCCACATGATTGAACCGGATCAGCCAACCCAACGGGGGTCGCGGCCGTGATCACCGCCCAGGAGGTCGCCGTCCTCGACCGGAACGCGGCAGCGCTCGGCATCGACCCACGGGTGCTCATGGAAGCCAGTGGCCGCGCCGTCGCCAACACCGTCGAAGCCATCGCCGGCGCCGACGCCGAGATCCTGATCGTCGCGGGTCGGGGCAACAACGGCGGGGACGGATTCGCTGCCGCCCGATATCTCGAGGAGCACCCGCTTCGTGTCTGCCTGCTTGGCAGACCCGAGAGCATCACGACGCCGGAGGCCAGAACGACCTACGAGACCCTGCTCGACAGCGAGATCCCCGTCGAGACCGTCACCGATACCACCGACTTCGATTTGGGGCGCCCGGACGTCGTCGTCGACGCGATGCTGGGCACCGGGGTCACCGGCGCCCTCCGCGAACCAGAACGCACGGTCGCCACCCGCATCAACGACGGGACCGCCACCGTCGTCGCCGTCGACACCCCTTCGGGCATCGACGTCGACACGGGGACCGCCGCCGGCATCGCCGTCAACGCCGACCGCGTCGTCACCTTCCACGACATGAAACCCGGGCTCGCTGACCGGGACGACGTCACCGTCGCCGACATCGGCATCCCCACAGCCGCCGAACGGTTCGTCGGCCCCGGCGACCGACTGCGACTCTCCCGTGACCCAACCGCCCACAAGGGCGACTTCGGCCGGGTGCTTCTCGTCGGCGGCGGCCCCTACACCGGGGCTCCCGCACTCACCGCCCAGGCCGCCCTCCGGGGCGGCGCCGACCTCGCGACCGTCTACACCCCTGACCCCGCCGCGGACGCCGTCGCGGGCTACAGCGAGAACCTCATCGTCCGGCGCCTCGAGGGCCCCCACCTCACCCCCGAGCACGTCCCTACACTCGCCGACGCCGCCACCGACCAGGACGTCCTCCTCGTCGGTCCCGGCCTCGGGGACGCCGACGCCCCCCAGACAGCCGTCGCCGACCTGCTCGCGGGCTA
The DNA here is from genome assembly GCA_042216925.1 of Halobacteriaceae archaeon. GTDB lineage: Archaea > Halobacteriota > Halobacteria > Halobacteriales > Halobacteriaceae > JBDGTJ01. The sequence continues at coordinate 13,869 of JBDGTJ010000060.1, read as the reverse complement.
CGAGGGGACGGCCGTCGTCGACGCCGACGCCCTCCAGGTCGTCCCCGACGTCGACACCGCCGCCACCCTCATCTGTACACCCCACCAGGGCGAACTCGCCGAGATGGGCGGGCCCCAGGAATCCGCGTGGACCGATCGAGCCCCCGCCGTGGAGGACTATGCCGCGACCCTCGATCACGTCCTCCTCGTGAAAGGCGCCTACGACGTCATCAGCAACGGGACGACCACCCGCATCAACCGCACCGGGAACCCGGGCATGACCGTCGGCGGTACGGGCGACGTCCTCGCCGGCGTCACCGCCGCCCTCGCCGCAACACTTGACCCCGTCGACGCCGCGGCGCTCGCCGCCTGGGCGAACGGTCGCGCCGGCGACGACGCCGTCGAGGCGAGTGGGTACGGCCTCGTGGCGACCGACCTCCTGTCCCGCCTCCCCGAAGCACTCTGGGGTGAGGACGATGTCTGAGGACGACCAGTTTACCCACACCACCGAGGACGGCGACGTCCAGATGGTCGACGTCGGCGACAAACCGACGACGAGGCGCCGTGCCGTCGCCGAAGGCACCCTCCACCTCCAGCCCGCCACGATCGAGGCGATCCGAGCCGAGGACATCGGGAAAGGCGATGTCCTTGCGACGGTACGGATCGGCGCCGTCCAGGCCGTCAAACACACCTGGGAGACCATCCCGATGTGCCACCAGATCCCGATCACCAACGTCGACACCACCATCGATGTCGCCGAAGATCACCTCACCCTCACCGTCGCCGTCGAGACCACCGGACAGACCGGATGCGAGATGGAAGCCCTCCAAGGGATCACCACCGGCCTGACCACCGCATGGGACATGGTCAAGGCCGCCGAGAAGACCGCCGACGGCACCTATCCGGCCACCGCCATCGATGCGGTCCGCGTCGTCGAGAAACAGGTGACAGAACCGGAGTGACCCCTGTCACTCGAAGGCCCGCGCCAACGCTGCCTCCACATCCGATCGGGTCGCCGACGGGAACGCATCGACACCCAAATCGAGTTCGGCGGCCAGAACCGCCCCGATCCCTTCGGCGAGGAACGCCGGCACCGCCTCACCCTCCTCGGAGTCGACCATCGGCTCGTCGACGGGGGCGCCAAGGGAGGCCTCGACCGCCGGCCACCACGGCTGCATGGTCGCCACATCGAGAGACGCCCACGGCGCAACGCCGGGGTCGGCGACGCGTTCGACGAGTCGCTCCCCCGCCGCCGCCTCGAGGAGGTCCTGCCACCAGAACAACCGGGATCCGTCGGGGAACTCCCCCCGCAGCCACGCCCGACCGTACTGTCGGGCGGCTGCAGCGGCCAACGCCCTCGACCAGTCCGTCCCGCGACTGCTGAACAGGAGTTCCACCCGGTCACTGCCCAGACAGACACCCATCGCTCCGGCGAAGTCATCGACGACGACCTCCTCGTCACTCCAGCCGAGGGCGACCGACACCGACCGATCGGTCGGGAGCTCGCGCTCGCAGCCATCCAACACGCGTTCGACGGTCGCTCGCGCCGTCGCGAGATCACCCGGCGTCGGATTGAGGTTGTAGGCCACCACCGGGACGTGGCGGCCACCCCTCAAAAATCAGGCGGTGAGCTCCGTCGCCTTCGACCGGGTCCGCTCGACGACGGCCGGCCGGGCCTCGAAGTCGATGACCACCTCGTCGTCCTGGTAGTCCACCTCCCGCACGTGGGCGTTCTCGTGCACCCAGGACACCACACTCATGGTTTCATCGGTCATCGGCAACACCAACCGTTCCCGTTGCCGATCCGGCAACGCCTCGGCGATCCGCTCGCGTAACGCATCCAGGTTCGTCTCCTCGCGCGCACTGACCGCGACCGGGTCCGGTGCCAGCGCCGACAATGCCTCCCGTTTGTCTGCGAGTTCCGCCTCGGATACCTGATCGGCCTTGTTCAACACCGTCACGATGGGTGCCTCGTTCCGCTCGGAGAGGGTGTCGTGACTCGTGACGAGTTTCTCCCGGATCGCCGCCACGGGTTCGCTGGCGTCGACGACTAACAACACGAGGTCGGCACGATAGACCGACCCGAGCGTCGACCGGAACGACTCGACCAACCAGTGGGGAAGATCGGCGATGAACCCGACCGTATCGGTCACCAAGACGGCCCGGTCGGGCATCGCCATCCGACGGGTTGTCGTCCCCAACGTCGTGAACAACCGGTCCTCGGACTCGGCGGTCGGTTCCAGGTCCGGGTGCCGATCCTCGTTCTCGTCGATCGAGAGGTCCGCCGCCAAGGCCCGCATCAACGTCGACTTCCCCGCGTTGGTGTACCCCGCCAACGCCACGAGGTCGAACCCGGACGAACGACGCTGGTCGCGGCGTTGCTGTTCGTCCCGCTCGATCGCCTCGAGCTCGTCCTGGATCCGACTGATCTGGGCTTTGATGTCCTGCTCGCGGCTCTCGTCGTACTCACCCAACCCCATGAACCCGGGGCGTTCGTCCCGTCGCGCCAGACTCGCCTTCGCCTCCGCACGGGGCAGCTCGTAGCGGAGTTCCGCGAGTTCCACCTGTAACTGGGCCTTCTTCGTCTGGGCGCGTTGGCCGAAGATGTCCAACACCAGGCGGTACCGGTCTTTGACCACGACACCATCCGGTAACCGGTTCCCGAGATTGTAGGTCTGATAGGGGCCCAACCGATTGTCGAACACCACCGTCGTCGCGTCCGTCGCGTCGACGACCGACCGCAGTTCGGCGACCTTCCCCTCGCCGAGGTGCAGTGCCGGGTCCTCGTCTCTGGTCTGGGTCACCACGCCACCGATATCGTATCCGGCGGCAGCGACCAGTGACTCGATCTCGGCGGTCTCGGCCGTCCCGGCGTCGACGCGTTTGGCCACGACGGCGGTGTCGGTATCACCTGCCACGTACGCCGATATATGGGCCGATGGCACTTAAACGCGTGGCGGCCCACAAGACCTTTGAACCGGTGCCCCCCTGCTTGTGAGCATGGCTGAACTGAACTTCACCTCCCTCGGCCTCGAGTTCGGGACCGGGGCCGTCATCGGCGCCGTCATCGGGTTCGCCGCGAAGAAGGTCGCGAAACTCATCGCGGTCATCATCGGCATCGAACTGGCGTTGTTCAAGTTCCTCGAATCCCGGGGGATCCTCACCGTCGACTGGAAGCAACTGTCTGCCGGCCTGCTCAACGCGGCCGAGGCCGGGACCGGGGCCACCCCACCACCCTGGATCCACACCATCCTCTCGACGCTCTCGATCTCAGCGGGGTTCACCGGCGGCTTCCTCCTCGGCTTCAAACGCGGGTAGGACCCATCCGCAGGTGTGCGGACTGAAACCCCCTGTGAGGGGGAATGTCACCGCGTCCCAATCTCGTCTTCGTCCCGTATGATGCGCGTGTCGGCCTCGCCACTCGAGACCTCGTTCACCAGGTCGTAGAAGTCGTTTTGCATCCCCGCCGGGAACGTCAACACGCCAACCCAGGACCCGTCGGCCTGCCACTCCTCGCGTTCCAGGTCGCCGAACTCCCTGATCTTCGCCTGGCCACTCCCCGCATACTCCGCGGGTAACTGTACCGCGATGGTCACCTCCTCGAACCGGATCGGCAACACCGGCCGCAACGCATCCAGGGCATCGTCGACCTGGCTCTCGACCGAGTCCATCGGATCGACGCTGAAATCGGCCTGTTCGAGCGCCCGTTCGATACGTTCCGGTGGATGTGGAGCGTCGTCCTGTTGGGGGTTCACCGCGTTCCGAGCGATGGTGTCGATGAGCTGGCGACGCTTCTGCTCTTGCATCTCCCGGCGTTGGTCGGCGGTGATCTGGATCTCACCGCGTTTGATCACCTCGGGGATGATCTCGAGCGGGTCGGTCGTCCCGAAGACCTCCTCGAGGTCGTTCTCGGCCGGTCGGTCGCCCCGGGACGCGTCCTCGAAGACGTCGTCTGCAGCGATCACGTCCTCGAGGTCGCCGTCGAACTCGCCGCGTTTGATCGCGAGTGCGGCGTCCGGGTCGACGAGCACCTCGAACCGCGCCCCGTGTGATTCCAGACGCGCGGTCACCGCCTCGTCGAGGGAAATCATGGCCCCTGCTTCGACGCCCCCGGTAAAAAGGCTGTTCGACGGTCCGGATCAGTCCTCGTCCGGTCCGAGACCGTTCTCCGCGATGTACTCACCGATCTCCTCGTCGGTGAGCTGGATGTACTGTTCGGATTCGGCGTCCACGGTCGCGACACCGATCCCACTGGGCTCCAACCCGGCCTCGTGGGTGCTCGACATCGCCTCCAAAGCGAGGACCACCGCCGCCTCGAGGTCGATGTCCTCGCTGTAGTGTTCCTCGAGGTAGTCCTCGATGTCGTTGCGGTCCGACCCGATCGCGAGGGCCTTCCACTCGTAGGGGGTCCCCGACGGATCGGTCTCGTACAGGCGCGGCGTGCCATCCTCGATCCCGCCAATGATCAACGCCACGCCGAACGGCCGAGCGCCACCCACCTGTGTGTACTGCTGGATGTGGTCGGTGACGTCCTTGGTCAGGGACTCGACACCGATCGGTTCGGCGTACCGCAACCGGTTGACCTGGGCGTCTCGCCGGGCGAAGTCGATGAGTTGCCGGGCGTCGGCGACGTGGCCGGCGCTCGCGACACCGACGTGGTCGTCGACCTTGTGCAGCTTCTCGACGCTCGACCCCTCCAACAACGGGGATCGGATCCGCTTGTCGACGGCCAGCACCACCCCGTCGTCGGCCCGGATCCCCAGACTCGCGGTGCCGCGTTTGACCGCCTCCCGCGCGTACTCCACTTGGTAGAGCCGGCCGTCCGGCGAGAAGATGGTGATACCCCTGTCATAGGCCTGCTGTTGGCTTTGTCCTTGCATCGTCCTCACTCGAGATCGAGTTCCGTCGCGCCCGTGACCTCGCCCGCCTCGTAGATGTCGTACCGACCGTCGGCACGGTGGACAGCCCGGTGGGCGGCGCTCTGGAACACGACGCGTTCCTCGTCACCCGGTCCGGCCGGCGCGTTCATATACTTTTCTTCAGCGGCACGGATGGTGCCACTCACCCCGACGACCTCGAGACCGACGGGGTGGTCGTCGACGGCGTCCACGCAGGCGATCGCCGCTCGCCCCCGGTCGACCTCACCGCGACGGACCCGCACCAGGATCGTGCCGCCCCCGGCATCGACGGTGAACCTGACGATATCCAAGCGCACATCTGCACTCCCCGGATCGCCCAACAACGCCCGGGCCGCATCCCAGAACGCCGCTTGTACCGCCGACTCGTCGAGGCTGCCATCTGCCCATGTCTCGATCGCGACCGCGAGGTACCGCCACCGTGGCCGCAGATGTTTGGGGAGGTGTTTCACTCCCGGTCCCCTCCATCGGTATCATCCTCGATGCGGACCCCGGGTTCGGGGACAGTATCGGTGTGTCGCTCCCGGTTGGTCGCGGCGATCGATCCCCACTCGGCCATACCGGTCTCGATCGTCGCCGGATCGAACCCGATCACCGCCCCGAGGGCCTTCAGATCGGTGATCGACCGCAGGTGGTGGTGGGACATCGGATCGGCCGAGACCACGTGGTCGGCGTCGCTGTCGGCGATGATCTCCCGGAGCTTCCGTAATCGGGACAGCGCCTGCACCCGCTCTCCGCCCTGCGACCGGAGCACCGGACCGAGCCGGAACTCGATCCGGACATCGTTGCGGGCGGCGGCCGCCGCCAGGACGTGGTTGATGTCCCCCTCACCGCTCATCGGGGCCGTGAGGACGTCGACGCGGGGCTCCTCGACGGCGTACCGGTTGATCGTCGGGGACCCGCCGCGGACCATGAGCACGGATGTTTCGGGTCGCTTGGTGCCGACGTGACCGGCGACGACGCTGGGATCGGTTGCGTCGATCTCAACACCCTCGACGATGTCGACACCGTAGCGGTCGGCGATCTCCTCTGGGTTCCCGGTCGCCTCGGGAGTGCGGACGACGAGCCCGTCGTACCCGCGACTGGCCGCGGTGACGGCCAACCGCGAGACGGTGCTATCGCCCGCGGGATAGGCAGTGACGGCCTCGTACACCCTCGCGGGTCGGTTCCGGACCGGGTTAAGCGTTGGTTTCGCCGGGGTCACCGGTCGCGGTGCCGGGCGAGGGCGTACGCGATGCCGCCGCCAAGCCCGAGGATCGCGGCGGCCACCCCCATCCCCGGTTGCCCGTCCGTGGTCGTGGTGTCGGTGGTTGGCGAGGCTGACTGGACGTCGGACAGTCGGAACAAGCCGCCGGAGTTGCCTGTCACTGCGGCCTCGTCGGTGGTGCAGACCAGGAGCTCGTCGTCCGGGGTGCGCCCGAACGCCAGGACGAACCGGCCGATGGGGGTGCCCGTGCTCTCCAGTGAGGCGACCGAGATCGGCCACAACCCATCGTCGTCCGGGGGTCGTGCGACGAACAACCGTCCGTCGGCCGCCCAGTCGGTGAACAGGTACGCCCCCGTCAACCCATCAAGGTCGCTGCCCCGATACCGGTATCCGCCGATCACCGCCTGCCCTCGGGGGTCGGCGTCGGCGGCGTGGGAGTACTCGATGATCGGCCGCCGCAGCGGCGTGCCGTCGGGCGTGGTGGTCGGACAGTCACTGGCGGCATAGCAGTGTGTTCCCTCTCGGACGTTCCACCCGTAGTTACCGCCTTTCTTGACGCGGTTGACCTCCTCGTAGTGGTTCTGACCGACGTCGGCGACATAGAAGTCCGACCCATCGAAGGAGAACCGCCACGGGTTCCGGAACCCCCAGGCGTACTGTTCGGCCACTCCTTCGCGACCGACCAACGGGTTGTCGGAGGGGATGCCGTACGGACGGTCCCCGGACCGGTCGTCGGGGTCGATCCGCAGGATGCTCCCGAGGAGGTTCGCAATCACGTCCTGGCCGTTGCCACCTTCGACGGCCTCGTACCAGTCGTTGACGTGACCGAGTCCCTGGTCGCCGGCCGCGCCCCCGTCGCCGACCCCGACGTACAGGTACCCGTCGGGACCGAACGCCAGGCTCCCAGCGTTGTGGTTCATCTGTGGTTCCGGGATCTCGAGGAGGGTGCGCTCGGAGCCGTCGATGACCCCGGTTCCATCGGCGGTCGCCTCGAACTCCGAGAGGACGAAGGTGTGATCGTACCCATCGGGGGTGCCAGCCCGTGGCGGGGCACTGTACCGCACGTAGAAGCGGCGGTTCGAATCGAACGATGGGTGGAGGGCCAATCCCAACAACCCGCGTTCGTCGTACCCGGAGACGGGAACGATCGCGTCTCGAAGGTCCAGGAACGGATCGCCGGTGACGGCACCCTCGTCTACGCGGAACACCACCCCATCCTGGTCGACGACGTAGATCCGCGACGGTCGGTTCGGCGGAACGGCGACATCGACGGGGGCGGTGAACCCCGTGGCGATCGGAGTGGCCACAACCGTCGTCCCCTCACTGGTAATCGACCGCCCAGGTGTCGTCGCCGTCGCGAGCCCGGCACCACCGACAGCGGCCGACAGGACCGCACGACGGGACCACTCATTCACGGCGGGCATCACCCGGTCCGTCGATGGGCACGCCGAAAAGTGGCGTGGTGACCCCGGTAGCGAGGCGATGGGATGCCCGAAGGGCAGAGGCTCTCAAAGGTATTCCCTGACGTTCTCGATGGCGGTCTCTCGTTTGGCGGGGTAGGCCTCCACCTTCGCCCGTAGCGCGATTCCGTCGCCGAGCGCCACCGATCCAAGGGCGGCGGCCTGTTTGTCCAGGTGCAGGTGGAACGAGCAGTCCTCGTCGATGCGGTCGGCGAGCTCTGCCCGGAGTCGGTCGACGTCGACCGCTCGCAACCGGTCGATGACATAGCGGATCGCGTCGGCCGTCTCCACGCGGACTGACAGGACCACGATCCGATCGCCAAGGTGGCCCGTCGTCTCCTCGCGGTCGATGTCAGTGTCCTCGGGCACGAACAGTTCCAGGGCCTCCCGCACCCGTCGTTCGTCCTCGGTGTCGTAGACGAACGTCCGAAGGTCGACGTAGTGGAAGGGGACCCCGCTCATCGCCGACGCCTACTCCTCGTCGTCGACGGCTTCCAGGGCGTCCTCGGGGACGCCGGTCTCTTGTCCGTCCTCGAACTGGACGGTGTAGTTCGCGTCCCCGAACATCGTCTCCATCTTCTGCGTGATCTCCCCGCTTTCCCCATCGTACTCGCTGTGCTCGTCGTGTAACACGACCTGGTCGCCTTCCTCGAAGCTCATGGGCCAGCGTATCCGTGGCCACCCTAAAAGCGGCGCGATTCACCGGCGGACCACCCGTTCAGCTGTCGGCGGGTCGGTAGGTCGATCCGGCGGCATCGTCGGCGTTGAGTCGTCGGATGGCCGCCCGGGCGTTGCTCGCGTCGTACCCGAACACGACCGAGTCGGCATACGTTGCCGCGACCTCGGCGGCGTGGACGAGGTCGTCGAGGTCGACGGTGACGGCGTACAGCTCGACAGCCAGCGGGACCGATAGCCGGTCGGCGAACCCGGCCGCCAGTGACTCCAGCCAGTAGGTCGTCTCGTAGCTCGTATCGTAGAGGGGCACCACGATCTCATCGACGAACTCCGTGATTGCATCGAGGTCGACACCCGACCGGGTGGCGAGGTGCCCGGGGTAGGGGTCGGGGTGGACGGTCACCGACAGTCGGCCCGGGACCAGGTCACGGACGTCGGCGAGGAACCCGGTGATCGCTGCGGTCCGCCAGGCCTGCCGGTCATCGTACTCGCTGTCGGCGAACGCCATCTCGCAGCGCTGGCAGTGACAGTACTCCGCCCGTGGGAACCCGACATCGTCGAGGCGGACGTCGTCGTTTGCATCCACACACGTTCGGATGACCTCCGCCAGCCCATCGCGGTAGTCCGTCGCCAGCGGACAGACATACCCCCAGTCGAAGTACGGGCGGTCCCGCGTCGCACGATCACCGTCTGCGGAGACGGGGACGAGGTCCGGTTTCGCCTCGGCGGTGGCTGTGTCGCCGAAACAGGCGACCATGTTCGTGGCGTCTGGACTGGGATCGGTGTGGCGACCCGTGACGCTTTTGACCTCGTAGAATGCGCGATCGAACTCCGACCACTCGATCTCGTCCTCGTTCCGGGTTGCCACGCCGTACATCGGCCAGTGCTCGGAACCCGGGGTGGAAAAGCCGTTCGATGGGGGTCGGTCCCCAGGTTCAAACCAGAACGAGGACCCAATCTCGTCCATGCTCGCGATCGCGGGTGGGAAAGGCGGTGTCGGCAAGACGACGACGGCACTCGGCATCGCCCGTGCCTGGGCTCGACAACGCCGTCGACCCCTGGTCGTCGAGGCCGACACTGACATGCCCGACCTCGCCGCGGTCACGGGCGTCCCCGTGGAACCGGGGATCGACACGGTGGCCACCGGTGCAGACGTCGACCGCGTCGCCCACCCGGAGCCAGCAGGTACCGGGGTCGGGGTGGTCCCGGCTGCACCCGGTGCCAACGTCGGCCCCGCACTGGACAGGTTGACCACCGACCGCCCCGTCGTCCTGGACTGTCCGGCCGGCGCCAGTGATGCCGCCGTCACACCGATGATGGCCGCCGACCGCATCCTCGTTGTGACCACCCCCGACGAAGCCGCCATCCGGGATACGGTCAAGACCGCCGAACTCGCCCGGGCGGTCGACACGCCTGTCGTCGGCGTGGTCCTCACCCGGACCGAGACCGCCCCTGATGGACTGTCGAACGTCGTTGGGAGTCCGGTGGAGGCGACCGTGCCCGCGGTGGCTCCGCCACCCCTCACGGCGTCAGCCGTCCGTGCGACGTACGACCGACTCGCGGCCCACCTCCGGGGGAAGGATTAACTCAGTGGCCCCACAACTACGCTGCGATGGCCACCCGGCTCTCGACCGGTGTCGACGTCCTCGACCGGGAGCTCGGCGGCGGCATCCCCGCTGGGAGTGTCGTCGCGTTCTGTGCGCCCCCGGCCAGCCAGTCAGAGCTGTTTCTCTACGAACTCACCACGGCTCGCCGCACCCTCTATCTCACCGCTGACCGCACGGAAACCGCGGTCCAGGAGGCGTTGAACCGGACGGCGGCCCCGACCGGCGATCCCACCGTTCGGTATGTCGCCGGGGATGCCCCACTCGAGAACGCCAGACGACTGTTCCGGAACGCGGGGGAGGGAGCAGGCCTCGTCATCGACCCCGTCGATCCCCTGGAACGGGTCGATGAGGCCCGGTACCAGAACTTCCTCAACGACCTCACCAACCACATGCAGAACACCCAGGGAATCGCGGTGTTACACGCCCTCACCGGGCGTGAGGCCGAGACCCGGACGCTGACCGAGCACATGGCCGATGTCGTGTTACAGCTGTACGTCGAACGGGACGGGACCGACATCGAGACACAGCTCGGGGTGTTGAAGTTCCGCGGCGGGCAGGCACCCGAAGACACGATCAAGCTCCAGCTCAGCGAGCGCGTCCAGATCGACACCTCCCGGGACATCGCCTAACCTGGTCGACGCCCAATCCGCCCAGACCTACCGCCAATCCAACACATGGTAAACGTTAACAAGGGACGGGGCCCGAGGTGAGGGTGGCGGCGACCAACCGATCGCCACTGCCCAACAGATGAGCGCTGAAACCGACGAAGCCGACGGGTACGAACTGCCCCTCGACCGCCCTGAAGCGTGGGTTGCCCACCACGCGGTCCTCGACCACGTCGAACTCGTGGTCGCCGACGACCAGTCCCCACCCCGGCGTGAACTCGCCCTCCTCGAGAAGATCGAAGGCGGCACCCACATCTTCACCGCAACCGAACTCGACCGCCTCCGCGAACTCTGTGCCGACCACTCCACCGGCGAGGACATCCCTGACCGGGACGCCGACGCCGCGGCCACCGTCATCGAGGAGATCGACGACCTCCTGGGCACCACCGCGTGACCGGGTCAAACCGGTGACCTTCCCCGAGGCCATTAGGATTTAGACGCCGGCACCGCAACGACACGGATATGCCGACAGTAGCCATCGTTGGCGGCGGTCCCGCCGGCCTGAGTGCCGCACTGTTCACCGCGAAAAACGAGTTAGACACGGTGTTGTTCGACACCGACGACACCTGGATGCACAGCGCCCACCTCTTCAACTACCTGGGCATCGAGAGCCGGGACGGCACCCAGTTCCTCGAGGACGCTCGCGACCAGGTCGACAGCTTCGGTGCCGACCGCCACCAGGGCGAGGAGGTCACCAACCTCGCCACCACGGACGAGGGGTTCACCGTCGAGACGGACTCGAGCGACTACGACGCCGACTACCTCGTCCTCGCGACCGGTGCCACCCGCGAACTCGCCGAAGAACTCGGGTGTGCGGTCACCGACGAGGACGTCGTCGATGTCGACGTCACCATGGAGACCAGCGTCGATGACGTCTACGCCACCGGAGCGATGGTCCGGGCTGAAGAGTGGCAAGCAATCATCTCCGCCGGTGACGGCGCCGCAGCCGCCCTCAACATCCTCACCAAGGAACGCGGCGAACACTTCCACGACTTCGACACCCCCGAGGACGCCGAGTAACCGCCCGTGGCTCCCACCCACCGGGACCGACCCGCCCCCACCGATCGACGGTCGCTGCCGTGACGCTGCGAGACCGCGTCGCCGAGGAGGTCAACCCGATGCTCGCGCTCGGCATCGCCGTGTTCGCGGTGAGCACCAGCGCCATCCTCATCCGGGTCAGTGACGCACCGAAACCGGCGATGGCGTTCTACCGCGTCCTCTTCACCACCGTGTTGTTGTTGCCGTTCCTCCGTGGACACACCGGCGCCATCCAACGCATCCGGCGGCGCGACCTCCTCTCGGCCATCGTCGCCGGCGTCGCCCTCGCCGCCCATTTCGCCACCTGGTTCGAGAGCGTCGACCGGACCACGATTGCGGCCTCGGTCACACTGGTCCAAACCACGCCGGTTTTTGTCGCGATCGGCGCGACCGCACTCCTCGACGAACGCCCGACCCGGCACACCATCGCGGGCATCGCCATCGTCGCCGTCGGGTCAGTTGTGATGTCCGCCGGCGGCCTGCTCGCCACGGCCACCGTCCCCGCTCCGGTCCTCGGCAACGCGTTGGCGATCGCCGGCGCCATCATGGCGGCCGCCTACGTGCTCGCCGGTCGATCCATCCGCCAACGCGTCTCCCTGATCCCCTACGTCCTGGTGGTCTACACCGTCTGTACCACCGTCTTGTTGGGGTACGTCCTCGCGGTCGGGGACCCCTTACTCGGTTACCCACCGCGGGAGTGGCTCTTGTTCTTGGGCATGGCCATCGGTCCAGGGATCCTCGGACACACCGTTATCAACTGGTCGTTGAAGTACGTCGAGTCCAGTGTCGTCAGCGTCACCCTCGTGGGCGAACCCGTCGGCTCCACCCTCCTCGCCCTCGCCATCTTCGCTGAGGTCCCCGGCATCGCCACCCTCGTCGGCGGCGCCGTCGTCCTCACCGGGATCGTCCTCACAGCCCGCGGCCGCCCCGCCTGAGTTCAGGGGTCGTGGCGATCCCAGAACCGATCGAGGCCGGCACGCAGGAACTCCGGGCTCACCGACTGGAACTCCCCGTCGGGGAGATAGCCCGCGACGCTATCCCAGGAACTGCGGGCGTACCGGGCATCGACCAACACCCGCACCCCGACCTCCTCGGGTCCCCGTACCACCCGGCCGATGGCCTGTCGGGCCTTCCGCACCGCGGGCACGGTCAACGCATACTCGAACCCGTTCCCGTCGAATACACGGTCGTATGCCGTTCGAACCGCCCGAATCCGGGGACTCGCCGTGTTCACCAACGGCACCCCACACACCACCGCCGCGTGCAGTCGGTCGCCCTGGTAGTCGACGCCCTCCGTCAGCGTCCCGCGGAGACTCGTCACCAAGACCTTCCCCGAGCCCTCGAAGAATGACTCCTTCAACGACTCGGTGACCTCGTCAGCACTGGACTCGTCGAGCAACACCGGTTTCTCGATCCGTTGTTCAAGGGCGTCGGCCATCCACCCCGCCTCCGCGTAGTTCGGCATCCCCACGAGGACGTTACCCGGGCCTCGGGCCACCTCGACCACCGCGTCGAGGTGGGTCTGTCGCGTCTGTGAGTCACTCCCGGGCTCCCCCCGGTTCTCGTAGGTGTACTTCGGCGCGTCGACCGCGAAACTCGCCCGGTTCCGGTCGGGGAAGGACAACCCATACGTCCGGGATTCGACCGGGCGGCCCGCCGCCCGCAACCGCTCCAACCCGGTCGTCTCCGCGAACACCGACAACGGTTGCAGTGTCGCACTCATCAACACCCCACCACCGAACGACGACAGTCGATCGCCGATCACGTCCCCCGGCACGCAGTGATGGATGTCGAGGCGAGCGTTGTACACGCGACGCCAGGAATCCCCGGCGTGGGACTGGTCCCACGTCCGTTCGAGGACGATCTCTCGGAAGTGCTGTTCGTGGTCGGCACGCCCCCAGGCCGCCAGCGTCCGCCCGACTCCCGTGGCCGCGTACTGGAGGTCCTCCTCGTCGGCGGCGTCCAAGGCCCGGGCGGCGACCGCACACGATGACTCCGCCAGCGTCCAACAGTCCTCCCACCCCTCCTCGGTCGCCCACTCACTCAGCTCGTCGACCTCGGGTTCGTCGGGATCACGCAACGGGATCTCCGCGTCCGAGAGGTCAGCGGGATCGGCTCGCCACTCCGGGTGTTCCCGTTCCAGATACCGGCTCACGCGACGATCCAGTTCCTCACGGAGCGCCCGGACGAACTGCCGGACCCGGTCGAGTTCGGCAGGCGTGACATCGGCCTGCCTGACGACACCGCGCAACGCGTCGAGATCGACATCACTTCCGGCCTCCATGCGGTCACGGCCCTCGACGGCCTGGACCACCCGCGAGA
>JBDGTJ010000061.1:0-30427 GCA_042216925.1 Halobacteriaceae archaeon | reverse complement strand
GGGCGAACCCACGATCCGCAACGACCTGGTCGACATCGTCTCCCTGATCAACGAGTACGTCGACCACGTTCAACTCAACACCCACAGCGCTCTCCTCGCCGACGATCCCGACCGCGCAATGGCCATTGATGAGGCGGGCGTCGATACCGTCTACACGAGTTTCGACGGGCTCACCCCGGAGACGAACCCGAAGAACCACTGGGAGACCCCTGTGGCCATCCGTACCTACCGCGAAACCGACATGGCCGTCGTCTTGGTTCCGACGATCATCGGCGGCCACAACGACGACCAGCTCGGCGACATCATCCGGTTCGCCGCCGCCAACAACGACACGATCCGCGGCGTGGACTTCCAACCCGTCTCCCTGGTCGGGCGGATGCCCGCCCAGGAACGCCACGCCAAACGCGTCACCATCCCGGACGCAATACAGGGAATCGCCGACCAGACCGACGGCCAGATCCCGCCGAAGGCCTGGTACCCGATTCCGCGTGTCTTACCAGTTACCGAGTTCTCGGAACTGTGGCAGGGCACCCGCCTCTACGAGCTGTCGAATCATTTCGCCTGCGGGATGGCGACCTACGTCTACGTCGATGGCGATGACCTCGTCCCGATAACGGACTTCTTCGACGTCGACCCGTTCCTCTCCGCCCTCGAGGAACTCGCCGACGAGGTAGGAGTTGTCCCTGGTGTCTCTGGAGGGGCATTGTGGAGAGGTTGAGCAAGAGTGGGTTGGAGTGCTTTGGCATTACCGGTCAATACGATTCTAATTTCTCCAGGACTCGAGTGAACAGTCAACACAAATGCGATTCAAAGACAAACTGGCCCCTCCATAATTATCGAAGTCGGTCCTCTTCGAGGGATTTCGGACCTGCGTTGCTCCCCGGATTGTCGATCGATCGTTTTAACTCCGAAATGGGCAGGGCTTCGGTCGGTTCGTGGTCGCCGTCACCGGTCCAGTACAGCGAACACCGGATCTCGCGGTCCGGATACGCCGCGACCAGGACGTGGTAGTAGACACTCACCTGTTTCCGGTACTCCTCGGCGGCCCGCCGGGTCGCGTCGGTCTTATAGTCGATGACCTCTACGACGTCCTCGGTCACGTGGACCAGATCGATGATCCCCGAGATACTGACCTGGCGGCCATCGACGGTGACGGGGAGGTAGGCATGCTCCTCGACGAGCAACTCGCCGGGTAACCCGTCGATGAACGCTTGGACGTTTGCCTCGTGGTCGTTTTCGGGCGTCACCGGTTCGCCGGTGGCGTAGGCCTCCGCGAACTCGTGGACCGCCGCACCGAACTCGGTGCCCCGATCCCCGCCAGGACCCTCGAAGACCGCGTCGTCCATCAACGAGTGTGGGGAGTGACCCGCCGGGATCTCTGGTTCGGGGATGGCGACCTGGAACCGCGTCTGCTCGGTTTCGCCGCGGTCTGTGACCTCGGGGGTGGGGTCGATGGCGGTGGGGTCGAGGGCCAACCCCGTGAAGAACGGGCTGGGGTCGGCGCCGGCGGTGAAGAGGACGTGGGCGTGGGCGCGGGTGATGGCGACGTACAACAGGCGGCGTTCCTCGTCGTAGTCACGGTCCAGGCACTTCGTGAGGAAGCGTTGGTGCCAGTTGTCGTAGACGTGGGGGTCGCCGTGGGCGTCGTCGACGATCTTCGACTGGCGCAGGCCGACGGGGTCGTCGTACCGGATGACGGCGCCGCCACCGCCACTCGAGGGGAAGGCGTACTGGTTGAGGTTGGCGAGGACGACGATCGGGTGTTCTAACCCTTTGGCGGCGTGGATGGTCTGGACGGTGACCGCGTCCCCGCCGGGGGTGTCGGCGACCTCGACGGTGGCGTCGGTCTCGTAGCTGCGTTCGATGAACCGGACGAGGTCCCCGAGGGTGTGGTGGGTGGTATCGAAGGTGGCTTGGAGTTCGGTGAGGATGGCGTCGGCGTAGGCGTCCTCGAACCCGTACCGGTCGAGGATCGCCCGCACCACCCCGCCGACGGCGTCGCGGTTGGTCAACTGATTGTGGAACGCCCGCATCGGTTCGGGGTAGGGCGTGTCCTCCTTGAGGAGGGCCCGGACCTCGTCGAGGGTGTAGCCGGCGTGTTCGAGGACGGCCGCCCACCCGCGGTCTGGGTGGACGTCCGCGAGGATGCGCAGCCACGCCAACACCAGTTTCGCTTGCGCGGTGTCGTACAGTTCGACCCCGCCCTCGTAGGCGATCGGCACCCCGTACTCGGTGGCGACGGATTGGAGCTCCCGGCCGAAATCCCGGGTGCGGGTGAGGACCGCGATGTCCTCGTAGGTCGGGGCCACCCACTCGCCGTGTTGCTCGATGGCGTAGTCGTCGTTGCCGACGATGTGCTGGATCCGGTCGACGATCGCCTCGTGTTCCTCGGGGCTGGTGTAGGCCTCGATCCGGGAGTGGGTCGCCTCGGTCGTGGCGTCCAACCGCGTGATCGGGGCCGCGAGGTCGACGGACTCACTGTTGGTCGCGGGGACGGTCAATGCCTGTTCTGCGAAGTCGATGATCGGTTGGGTGGAGCGGTAGTTCTTGGTGAGGGAGTGGTCCTCGACGTCATCGACGGGGTAGGTGATGCGGTCGTACTCGGCGTTCAACTCGGTCTTGTACCGTTCGAGGCGGGCGGGGAACTCGCGGATGTTGTCGACGCTTGCGTACTGGAACCCGTAGATGCTCTGTTTCCAGTCCCCGACGACACAGAGGTTCTCCGTCTCCGCGAGCAGCATCGCGAGTTTGAACTGGATCTCGCTTGTGTCCTGGAACTCATCGACCATCACGTACTCGTACTCGATGGCCTCGCGGGCGTCGTGATCGTCACACAGGACGACGTAGGCCAGGATCTGGAGGAAGCTGAAGTTCAGATAGTTCTGCCCGAGCGCGTAGGCCAGATACTCGTGGTAGACGTCGTGGACGAAGGCCTTCAACCGGGTGCGGTCCTCCGCGAAGGCGCGGTCGGCCCACGCGTCCTCGATGCTTGGGTACTCGGCGCGCAACTCGGCTGTCGTGGGGTCCTCGGGCCGCAACGTGTAGTCGTCGAACCGATTGAGGGCGCTGCGTAACTCGGACTGGTTGGGGCCGTTGGCGCCGTCGGTCGGTTCGTTCGCCTCGGCGAACAGGGTCCGGAAGGCCTCGGGGTCGCCGTCGAGGTAGGATTCACCGGTGCGGTACCAGCCATCCGCGGTGGGAACGATGCCCTTGGCGGCGAGTTCCTTGACCAACTCGAGGAGTGCCGTGCGGTCGGTCACCGCCTGCAAGAACTCGTGGTGTTCGGGGTGGGTCTCGCGGAACCCGCCGAGGAACGCCGCGAAGCGCTGGGTCTCGAGGACCTCGTTGTCCAGGATCTGGGTGGTCGTGGTGACGTGGTCGTCGATCCCCAGTCGGGTGGGGGCGTCGACCCCGTACCGGTCGAGGATCTCGTGACAGAGGCCGTGGAAGGTGTTGATCGGGGCGTCGCGTAACGCCGCCATCGAATACTCACAGTGGGTGACGACGCGTTCTTTCATCTCGGCGGCGGCGTTCTCGGTGAAGGTCACCAACAACACGTCCTCGGGGGTGACCCCCTCGGTTTCGAGGAGGGTGGCGTACCGGCGGGTGATGGTGAAGGTCTTGCCGGTGCCGGGCCCGGCGTCGACGCGGTGGATGCCCTCGGTCGCCTCGATCAGCGTCCGTTGGCGATTGTTGGGCGTCTTAGTCATCGATGAGGAGGTCGCCGTGGTCGACGCGGTCGTGGTTCGGGTCCCCGATCGGGAACCGGGTCTCGCGGTACTCGTTCACCCGGTCGATCTGGGCGTCGAGGAACGTCTCGAAGGCCTCGACCTCCGGGGCGTAGTAGTTCCGGGCGCGGATGTCGAGTAACCGGTTGAGGGCGTTGGCCGCGCCCTTCCGGACGTACTTGTAGTCGCCGACGTGGTCGATGGCGTACTCGCGGAACGCCGCGGCGAACGCGGAGTTCTGGAGCTCCTCGCGGTCCCTGACCTCGGGGAAGGGGTGTTCGACCAGGAAGGATCGGTAGACGTCGTAGCCCATGGCTTCGAGGGTCTTGCGCCGGTTGTTCCCCTGGGCGACGTCGCCGATGACGGCCTCGAAGGCCGCTTCGCGGGTGGCGTGGTCGGCGAACGGTTCGGGATAGTAGGTGATGCGGACGATCGCGTCCTCGAGGTCGTAGTCGCCGGTGACGGCGTCGTCGACGAGGTCCCGGAAGTGGAAGAACACGAAGTCCAGTTCGCAGTCGGGGACGACGCGGCGGTGGTGGGCGAGGTACAGCAACGCCTGGAACTCGGGGGTGTCACTGATCTCGTCGGTTGCCGACCGGGCGACGACCTGGGTGGCCGTGGTCTTCGACCCGCTCTTGTAGTCGATGAGCTCCGTGGGTTGGTTGATGAGATCGACCAGGCCGCGGCCACCGAGGCCGGGGTCCTCGAACCAGCGTTCGGCGATCGGGGAGTCGACGGTGACGTCGAAGGCCGCCGCGAAGACGTTCTCGGTCCAGGCCGCACTCTCGTAGCCCTCGTAGTCCCGGACCGTCGGTGGATGGGTGTCGAGGAACTCGTCGATGATGGCGAGTCCGTGCTGGAACTGGGTGTGCCACAGGGGTTCGTCGACGTCGTCGACGAAGGCCCGCATCTCCTCGACCATCACGTCGACGAACGCCTCTCGTGGGGTGTCGGCGACGACGTCGGGGTTGGCGACGGCGAACTCCGCGTAGTCGTGATAGAGGGTCCCACGGCGGAAGTAATCCCGGTCGGGACCGTCGAGCAGCTTGTCGAAATAGTAGTCCCGGGGACTGTTCACGAAGGTCTTGAGATCGGACTGGCTCAGCATGTCGATGGGTCGCTCCCAGCACTCGATCGGGTCGTGCTCGAAGCCGCCCCGATGGGTGGGGGCGGTGCCGGCGTGGTCGACGGACTCGAGGTCGGTGAAGGAGTCGATGTCCGCATCGAGGAGGTCGTGGAAGTACAGACACGGGGTGACGGGTTCGCCCATGCGGGTGGCCTCGACGAGGTAGTACTGGGATTGCCCGTTCTGGAGGAGGAGTTGGAACTGTGCGAGTGCCTGGGCGTCGGCGGCCTCGCGGTCGAGCCACGGGTACTCGGGGATGTCTTGGGTCCAGGCGGCGTCCATGCCCAGGTAGAAGACGACGGGGCGGTCGACGTAGGCGGCCGCGGTGGCGTCGGCGAGCAACACCCCCGAGTCGTCGCGGTCGATGGGGACATCGTAGGTGACCAGATAGAACCCGAGGTCGGCGACGCGCTCTTCGGTCACCCTGGCGTCGAGGAGGCCGAGGGTGGCCAGTTCCTCGCGGACGGCGGCGAGTGACTCGGCGGCCCACCCCTCAAAGGTCTGGAGTGCCGCGTCGAAGCTGTGCTCGGTGACCTGGGTGCAGAACTGTTGGAGGCGGTCGATCGCCGGGTCCTGGAGGGCGTGGAGCCGTTTCTTGTCGTGGCCTGCGTCGACGTCGATGCCGAGGTACGAGAGCACCGGGCGCAGGTCCTCGAGGTGGGCGGCGTCGTCGGCGAAGGCCACCCGGACCAACGCGAGGAACGCCCGCAACCCCTCGTCGTCACGGAACCGCGGGCCCCCGTAGTAGGGGATGTCGGCGGCTTCGAAGGCGCCCTCGACGAGGGTCGGGTAGTCACTGTCCCGGTCCATGACGACGGCGACGTCCTCGGCGCGGGTGGCGTCGACGTTCTCGCGGACCGCATCGACGATGGCGGTCCGTGAGTCGAAGACGTGGAACGCGGGCAGCTCGACGGCCGCGTCGACGAACGGGTCGACCTCGTCGTACGTGGGTGGGAGGACGCTGCGGTCGAGGGTGGTGAACTGGTCGGGGCCGATGACGGCGACGTCGCGGTCGGCGTCGATCTCGTAGGTGTCGAGGGCGCGGTGGGCGCTCTCGACGTCCTCGAAGACCTGGATGGCCTCGCGCATGGCGGGGGTGTCGAACCGGTCGTAGGCGAGGATTCCGCGCACCGAGCCGGTGTGGTCCCAGGCGCTGAGTGCGTGGTCGACGAGGTAGGCACAGGTCTTCCAGGCGTACCCGGTGCGGTCGATCAACTCCAGGAACAGATCGCGGTCGTCCCGGGGGCGGAACGCCCCGGAGGCGAGCATGCGTGGGGTGGCGGCGAACCGGCCGAGGTGTGGCTGGTCGAGGCGGCGGTTCAACGCCAGGCTCAGTGGCGCGTCGGTGGTGAGGACGAGGTCGTGGTCGGCGACCTGGTCGTAGAGGGCGTCGATCGACTGGCGCCGCCTTACTGGCACAGGCCACCTCCGTCGGACGCCATCAAAAGTGTTGGCCGACCACTACCAATCGCGGTCATGGCCCGTCCACCAGTTGGTTGTGGGCGATCTGGGCGGCCCGTCGCACCGATTCGTCGGGGTCCCGGCCCTGGAGGGTGGCCAGTCGGTCGGCGACGGTGCCGTCTCCACAGGCACCGAGGGCGTAGCAGGTGTTGGCCCGGACCTGGGCGACGTCGTCCTCGAGACCCGAGCGCACCTGCTCGAGGACCGGTCCGAGGGCGGCGGGGTGGTCTCTGGCGACGCGGGCGAGTGTCCAGGTGGCGTTGACCCGGCCATACTCGTCGTCTGTATCCAGGTGGGCGGCGATGGCGGTCACGTGTGGGGCCACGACGTCGGCGTGGTGGGCGGCGACCTCGCCGAGGGCGGCGACGGCGTTGCTCCGGAGCTTGTGGTGGTCGGCCTCGAGGAACCCGGCCAGGCGATCGACGACCGGGAGGGCCGCCTCGGGGGTGTCGCTGGCGACCCGGCCCAGGGCCGCGACCGCGTGCACCAAGACGTTCTCGCCGCGGTCGTCGTCGGTGACGACGGTGTGCAGGACGTCGGCGACGGGGGCGACGGCGTCCGGTTCGTCGGCGGCGATGGTCGAGAGCGCCCAGGCGGCCCATCGGCTCCCGGGGTCGTCGTGGGCGAGGCTGTCGGCCAGCGTCGGCACGGTCTCACAGACGGTGCCGGGGTCCTCGGCGGCGACCTCGGCGACACACCGGGTGGCGGCCCGCGTGGTGGCGGGCTCGGACGCGTGGAGATACGGGGTGACAGTGTCGGTGACGGGGGCGACGTCCATGGGGTCGGCGTCGGCGAGGATGGCGAGCACGCGGAGCGCGGGTGCGGGGTCGGTGAGGGTGTCGGCGGCGAGGGCGGCCTCGAGGACCGGGATGGCCGGTCGACAGTCCTCTGGTCGGGCCGTGGCCAGTGTTGTGAGGGCGTCGACGGCGGTCTGGCGGGTGGACCCGCCGGCGTCGATGCCGGCGAGAACCTCGGCGACGGCGACGGTCGCGGGGTCGTGGTCGACGCGGGCGGGAAGCGGTGGCGTCGCTGCTGGGTCCGTGGGAACCACCGCGGTAATGGATTCGAGGGACACGCTCTCGCGGTCCCCGTCCGGGGTGAGGTAGGCGAGCCTCCTCCGGTCCCGGGCCGCCTCGTCCAGCCGGGGGGCATAGCCGCGGTGGGTGGTGTCGGCGGTGTGGAGGTCGTACCACGCCTGGTCCGGGCGCGCCGCGAGGAAGTCCGCGATGTCGTCGGCGTCCAGAGGGGCGATCCCCGCCGCGTCCTCCAGGAGGGGCCGGTCGGGTGTCACACCTCGATAGAGGGGCCACACCCCGAAAAACCCTTCGATTAGCGTAACCCCGACGACGGTAACATAGGATTAAACCACATCGTAATGTCCATAGTATGGTGGGTGGTGGCGGCGACACCCCACGGGCTCAGGAGGCTGGTCGCCGCGACCGGCGGTCGACCTGGGGGCCGGCCCTGTCCTCACTCGGCGTCCTCGAGATCGGGTTCGTCGATCCGGGCGAACTCCGACTGGAGCGACTGGACGGACCGATCGACATCGTCGGCCTTCGATTCGGCGTTCCGGATGTGGGTCTGCAGCGTCGACCACTCGTCGTCGAAGGTCTCGAAGGCCGTGCCCAACCGCTGGAGCTGGGCCTGGATCTCCTCGGCCTGCTCGCTCAACCGCCGGGCGTGGACGTCGGCCTTGATCAACTCGAGTTTGTGGCCCAGGGTCAACGGCGAGACGACCTGCACCCCGCGGGTGGTGTACTCCCGCAGCAGGTCGTACTCCTCGCTGACCAGGTGGTAGTAGACACTCTCACTGGGGATGAACGCGAACGCGAACGGCGTCGTCCCCGCCTCCGGGCGCACGTAGTCGGTAGCGATCTTCTCGAGTTGCCGGTCGACGTCGTTGCGGAACTTCCGCTCGTACTGGGCGGTCGTGGCCTCGTCCTCGGCCCCCAAGGCGGCCTCGTAGTTGTCGAGGGGGAACTTCGAGTCGATGCAGACGACGCCCTCGCTGGTCTCGATGTGGGCGTCCGGGGTCTTTCCCTCCACGACCTGTTTGCGGATGCCGTACATGTCCGGGGGCAGGTGGTCCCCGAGGAGGACGTCGAGTTGCTGTTCGCCGAACTCACCCCGGGCCTGGGGATTGCGCAACATCTCCGTGATGTCCTGGTGGGCCTCATTCATCGCGGCCGCATGGTTCTCAATCTGGCCGACCTTCTCGCCCAACTCCATCTCTTGCCACGTCTCGCCCAGCGCCGCCGACAGTTGGTCGGTGCTGACCGCACGCTCCCGGTCGACCCGGGCCGCGAGTCGCCACACGAGCACCACCAACGCCACGAGGAGGACCAGGACCACGCCGAGGAGCACCGTCTCCGTCGCCACCATACCCCCGATTGTCGTGGGGGTTACCTATCCGTTGTGCCGACCGCGTCGATGTCGACGGTCATCCGGTATCGCAGGGGTTCGAACCCGAGTTTCTCGTAGAAGGCCAGCGCCCGCTCGTTGTCGACGTCGACGTCCAGGGCCACCTCCCCACAGTCGAACTCCCGGCCGACCGCCGCCACCTGGGCGACCAGGTCCGCGGCCAACCCCGTACCGCGGTACTCCTCGTGCACCCAGAGGTCCCCGACGACCACACGGTCCTCGTAGTCGAAGACCTCCGGACACGCCTCGATCGAGGAGGTCACGTACCCCACCCACTCGCCGTCTAAGCCCTCCCCGCCGTCGACGGCGACGTAGACACGGTTCCCCTCCTCGGCCATCTGGTCCTGGCGGAACTCGACCTCGGCATCGACGAACGCCCGGTCCTCGGCGAGGCCGTGGTACTCGACCGCCTCGCCCAGATCGCGGTGGTAGGGCAGCCACAATTCCTCGACGTACCGCCGCAACGTCGCCTCCTCGGCGGGAATCTCGGTGATGTGCATACCCAGCATGCGGTGCCAGGCGGTCTTGGATGTGCTGATGTCATCCCAACGCCTCCCAACCACCCAACCGAGAGCACCGCGTATGGTCCCCGCGTTCTACGGCGGCGGCATCGACAACATCAACCTCACGATGCTCGTCGGGCTCCTCCTCGCGTTCGTCGGTGGGGCCTTCCTCCTCGTCGAGGCCGCCACCTTCGTCTACCGCGAACGCGACGGCCGCACCGAGTACCACCGCAGCCGTCGGGCCCACCTCCGCCGGCTCGGCCTGGCCGCCGCGGCCATGCTCCTCGGCCTCGCCGTGATCTTCGGCACGGGACCCGGGAGTCAGGTGCCCTGACCCGGCAGGTTTAACCACCGACATATCCTCGACACCACCCAGCACGGGAGTCACATGGGGGAACGAGGACTGGACCGGCGTCCGCAGACACGGCAGCGGCCGGACCGGGGGCGACCATGATCGGCGACGCCGTCGCCGACGGGTTGATCGTCATCTTCGTCGTCACCCAGAGCGCCTACTTCGTGAACAACGTCCTCGCCGACCTGCTGTTGTTCCCGCGGAACGCCGCCCTCGTCGACGAGAACCGGAACCCCCGTGACTACCCCGAGATCGACGTCCTCGTCCCCATCTACGAGGAACGCCGCGACGTCGTCGCAGAGACGCTCACCCACCTCCAGGCCATGGACTACCCCACCGAGGCGATCCAGGTGTTCCTCATCGGCGAAGCCCACGACCCCATGGTCGCGGCCTACATCGACGACCTCCTGGACGCCTGGGCTGACTCGGCCCTCACCGTCTCCCAC
Source organism: Halobacteriaceae archaeon (assembly GCA_042216925.1). Classification (GTDB taxonomy): domain Archaea; phylum Halobacteriota; class Halobacteria; order Halobacteriales; family Halobacteriaceae; genus JBDGTJ01. The sequence continues at coordinate 20,390 of JBDGTJ010000061.1, read as the reverse complement.
CACGTCGTCGACCGCGACGCGTTGGGCACCTTCGTCGATTCGGAAGCGGGGTTCACGCCCGAGCGGGCGGTGCCCCGCACCAAGGCCTCGGCGCTGAAGTACGCGTTCCGCACCTTGAGCCTCGACCCCGCGGCCGTGGTCACCGTCTTCGACGCCGACACCATCGTCTCGCCGGACACCTTCGAACGCGCCGTCGTCGGCCTGGAGAACTACAACGTCGTCCAGGCCAAACAGACCGTGCGCAACCACGACGAGGGCTGGCTCCCCCGCCTCGAGGCCATGGGCATGGCCGGCTGGTGTAACACCGTCTACACCAAGACCACCAGTGGCCCCTACCAGCTCCTCGGGAAGGCCTACTTCTTCGAGGTCCCGGACCTCTATCGGTTGGATGACTGGGAGATGGACGCCGTCACCGAGGACCTGACCCTGGGATTGACCGCCTACCGGAACGGCTACCGACTCGGCGTCATCGACCGGTACGTCCAGGACATCTGCCCCGTCGGGTTCGGTGACTGGATCGACCAGAAGAAACGCTGGGTCGCCGGCCCCTACCAGTACCTCCGCGACGACAGCCTCCGCCCGCGGGAACTCCTCCGGTTCTGGGTGTACGGCGCCTGGAACCAGCTCATCAGCGTCATCAACGTCGTCGGCGTCCCCGCCGGCATCCTGTATTTCCTCCTGTTCCTCGGCGGAGGCGGCCTCGCCCCGACACCGGTGTTCGTCCTCGTCATGGGGGTGAACCTCCTGAACTGGGGGTACTTCATCGTCCAGGCCTACCGGGGCACACGGGCCGGCGTCGAGTTCGAGGACGCCCGCGAGAAACTGTGGTTCTACCTCGGCGCCAACCCCCTCACCCAGCTCGTGTACTCGATGCTGTGGGCGATCCCCATCGTTGTGGCCGCCCGCGCGTACTGGCGGGGCGGGCCCGACACCGACTTCCAGGTCACCCCGAAACAGCTCGACCACCCTCCAGAGGACGACTAGTGGTGGTGATGGTCGTGGTCGCCGTCGTGGCGGTGGAACCGCCCGCTGAACGCGCGTTGGACGACCTCCGGTAACGCCGGATGGATGTGGATCGACTCCCGGATGTCCATGACCGTCCCCGACCCCGCCGTCATCGCCACCACCACCTCCTCGATGAGACTCGAGGCCTCCGGCCCGATGATGTGACACCCCAGGATTTCGCCGTCCAGATCGATGAGGACCTTCACGAACCCCTGTGCGTGCATCGCGTCCCCACGGGCGGTGTCCTCGTACCGGTAGGTGTTGACCGCATACGCCACGTCCTCGAGGTCGTCCTCGGTGGCGCCGACGCCGGCGACCTCGGGATGGGCGAACACCGCAAACGGCATCACCGAGTAATCGACCGGTGTCAACTCCTCGCCGAAGATGTTGCCCATCACGGTGCGGGCCTCGTGGTTGGCGTTGTGCTTCAACAGGTACTCCCCGACGATGTCACCCAACGCCCACACGCCATCCGCGGTGGTGCGCAGGTACTCGTCGGTCTCGATGAACCCCTGGTCGTCGGTCTCGACCCCGGTCGCCTCGACGTCCAGGAGGTCGGTGTTCGGACGCCGCCCCGCCGCCACCAGCAACGCATCACCCGTCGCGGAGACGGGGTCGGCGTCCTCGACGACGCCGCCGTCCTCGTAGGAGTAGGGACGGGCCTCGACGGTGATCTCCGACCCGGACTGGCTGACCGCGGTGGCGGCGTGGCCCGTGTACACCGAGAACCGCGTCTCGTACCGGCGGGTGAACGCCTCGCCGACGTCCCGGTCGGCCTCCGGCAGGAGATACGGGCGGCGCCCGACGATGGTCACCTCGCTGCCGAAGGCCCCGAAGAAGTGAGCCAGTTCCGCGGCGATGTACCCGCCACCGACGACGAGGAGATGCTCGGGCGGTGATTCCAACTGCAGGACCTCCCGACTCGTGAGGTACTCGACGTCCTCGATCCCGTCGATGGGTGGGACGGCGGGGCGACTCCCCGCCGCGATCAACATCGTCTCCCCGTGGAGGCGGGCGCCCGCGTCGGGGCCGTCGACGATCTCGAGGGTGCGGTCCTCGACGAACTGCCCCGTCCCCTCGTAGAGGGTGTGCTGGTCGGAGGACTGCAACCCGCGGCGGATGGATTCGCTGTCCTCGCCGACGTCCTCGTTGACGGCCTCGACGATGCCCGCGAAGTCCACGTCCTCGACACTGCCCTCGATCTGGAACTCCTCGCTGCGGTCGATCGTGGTCTTGACGTCGGCGTGGTAGAGCAACTGCTTGCTCGGGATACACCCCCGGTTGAGACAGGTGCCACCGATCGCGTCCTTCTCGACGATGGCGACCGACTGGTCCTGGTTGACGGCGACGTTTGCGACGTCCAACCCGGACCCGGTCCCGATCACCACGAAGTCGAACTCGTCCATGTCACCACCAACTCACCCGAGGGTTAAGAACGACCACGCTACCCAGCGGTAACATACATCGCACGCCACCACCTGCAGACGGGCCCGGGCACCTCACCGGCGCCACTGACACGATGCTGGTCCTCACTCCACGCACTGTTTCGAAAAAGCAGCGGTCCGACAGCCGCGGTTAGCTGGCGATCTCGTCGACCGGCGGCACCGCACCGAGTTGTTCGAAGAGGCCGAGCATGTCGACACTCGCCCAACTCTCGGCGATCTTGCCGTCGTCGATCCGGTTGATGATGTTGCCCTCGACCGACACCCGGCTCTGCGTGGGGGCGATGCCCTTGAACTCGCCGTCGTGGGTGCCCTCGAACTGGTATCGGCTACACACGTAGGTCCCGTCGGTGAAACTCAGTTCCTCGGTCGCCTCCAGATCCGAGAACCCGGCGTGGAACTCCTGCATCAACGCCAGGGATTCCTCGTTCCCCCTGATCTCGGTGTCCGAGAACGGTCCGTGTTGGACGAAGTCATCGGCTTGGTACTCGGACAGGCGGTCGTACTCGCGGTCGTTGAACACGCGTGTGTTGCGGTCCCGGACCACGGCGATACCCGCGCCTCTCGATGTCGTAGATGCCATACGGTATGTCACCGCATCCTTAGAGGCTGTCTCGCACGATAAGGAGGCGTGACGTATGCTACCACGGTGCCCGTCGTCGGCGACCGCGGAAAACCGATATCGCTAATGGGCGGGATGCCAACACTGGACCCGTGTCACCTGGGGACTCCGAGGACGCCCCCGCGCCGGTACCGGGGATGGGGCGCCGCCGCGTCGTCGCCACCCTGTTTTTCATCATCTTCCTCGACCTCCTGGGGTTCGGCATCCTCATCCCCATCATCCCGCTGTACGCGAAGTTCTTCGGCGCCAACGAGTTCGTCGGCAGCCTCCTCATCGCCACCTACTCGGCCTTCCAGTTCGTCGGCGCCCCCATCCTCGGCCGGCTCAGCGACGACCGCGGCCGCCGCCCCATCCTGTTGCTCTCGATCACGGGCAGCGTCATCGCCTGGACGCTGTTCGGCCTCGCCGGCGAACTCGGCGGCGCCATCGGCGCCCTCAACGGGTTGGCCGTCCTGTTCGTCGCCCGGGCACTGGCCGGCGCCATGGGCGGGAACATCGCCACCGCCAACGCCTACATGGCCGACATCACCCCCGCCGAGGACCGCGCCCGCGGCCTGGGCATCCTCGGCGCCGCCTTCGGGCTGGGGTTCGTGTTCGGCCCAGCGATCGCCGGCGTCGTCTCCAGTGGCGGGGCCCTCGCGGTCTTCCGGGCGACCCTCCCCGCGGTCGTCCCCGTCAGCGAGTACACCATGCCCGCCTTCACGGCCGCCGCTCTCTCGGCGGCCAACCTCGGCTTGGCCTACGTCGTCCTCCCCGAACCCCGGCGCCACACCCGGACCGCCGCCACCGCTATCGGTCGCTTCCGCCGCCTCTACGAGGCCGTCACCAGTCCGGATATCGGCTCCCTGGTGCTGTCCTTCTTCCTGGCGTCGTTTGCGTTCTCGGCCTTCGAGAGCCAGTTCATCTTCCTCACCAACGACCAACTCGGTTATGGCACCCCCGAGAACGCCGTCCTCCTCACGTACATCGGCGTCCTCATCGCCGTCGTCCAGGGCGGGTTGATCGGGCCGTTGACCGACCGGTTCGGCGAGTACCGCCTCGCCATCACCGGCGCCGCCATCCAGGTCCTCGCCCTGGCCGCGGTCCCGTTTGCCATCGACTGGACCTTCGTCCCCGCGATCGGTCCCGTCGAGGCAGGCGGTGTCGCCCTCGCCGCCGTGGCCACGCCCTTGGCGTTCGGGAACGCCTTGACCAACGTCTCGTTGAACGCGTTGGTGTCGTTGAACGCCGACGCCGACACCCAGGGTGGGGCCTTCGGGTTGACCCAGTCGGCGGGCAGCCTCGCCCGCACCGTCGGCCCCGCGTTGGCGGGGTTGTTGTACGTGGCCGTCGCCTACTGGTCGCCGTTCGTCCTCGCCGGCCTCGTCTTCGTCCCCGTAATCGTCGTCCTCGTGGTCCTCACCCGGGAGGCGGTGACCACGACCTAGTTCAGGACGAGGAACCGGTAGTTGAGGTAGGCGGCGAAGCTCACCCACGCCAGGTACGGCACCACCAACACCGCCGCGCGGCGATCGACGCGGTCGAAGGCGACGATCGTCGCCACGATCGCCACCCACAACCCCGTGATGACGAGGAGGCCGCCACCGATGCTCCGGGCACCGAAGAACACCGCCGACCACCCCAGGTTCAGGAGGAACTGGGCGCCGAACACCGCTAGGGCCCGGCGGACCCTCCTCGGCCGGGTCGGGGCCTGCCGCCAGACGACAAACACCGCCACCCCAAGCATGGCGAACAGCGTCGTCCACACCGGGGCGAACACCCAGTTCGGGGGCGCCACCCCGGGCTTGGCGAGGCCATCGTACCAGGCGCCCAGGCCCTGGGCGGTGAACACCGACCCCGACGCCCCGACGAGTTCGACGCCGGGGATCGAGGCCGCAAGGCCGACCCAGGGCCGTCTCCGGGGCAGTGTCGCGAGGGCACCGCGTTGCATTGCTGGCAGATCGTGGCCCGGGGACAAAACGACTCTGCCTGTAGATCCTACTTGGGGATGTAGACCAGGGGCTCGTACCGGTGGGCGCCGTACTGGTCGGTGCCGGTCGCGACCGAGAAGACACTCCGGGGCCAGGTCCCCAGCACGTCGTGGATCCGTTCGTAGGAGAGGAGGTTCTCCCCCTCGATCACGAGGCGGAACCGCTCGGCGAAGGTGTCGGGGTCCCATGGGGCGTCCTCGTCGAGGACGGCGTGGGGGTCGGTGGCGATGTCGCGGTAGTGGGCGTGGGCCAAGCGGTTGTGGTAGTGGACGATGAGCGTGCCGCCGGGGGCGACGGCGTCGTAGAGATTCCGGAGGGCGGTCTCGACGTCGGCGACGTAGCACAGCGTGAACAGCGAGGTGACCAGGTCGAACGTTTGGTCGGGGTCGAAGGCGGGGAGGACGGTGCGCTCGAAGGCGAGGTTCTCGAGGTGGTCGAAGCGGTCGCGGTTCTCCGCGAGGACCGGGGCGGCGGCGTCGTAGCCGACGACGGTGGTATCGGGGTATCGGTCGGCGACGGCGGCGACGGCGGCGCCGGGGCCACAGCCGACGTCCGCGTAGCTGTCGGGGACGCCCGTGGCCTCGATGAACTCGAGGAGTGGGTCGAGGACGAGGTCGCCGCTGGGATTGGTGTCCGAGCGGCGGTCCTTGTCGGCGTCGGCCCAGAACCGGTCCCAGTCGATCGTGTCGGTGTAGGGTGTGGCTGGCATGGGATGGTGAGAAGCGGCGGTCGACTGTCGATGCGATCGGCTCGGAGTGGTGTCCCTGTCTCGGGAGAAGGCGGTACTCGAGACACCCGGATAAAAATTGTGAAATCGATTAACCTTACGATTCACTTACAAGTTCGGAGGCGGGATACAAAAACCTACCGGGCGATCGGGGGTAACGAGGTGGTAACGAGGTCACCGACATCTCAGCGAGATAATAAGTACATGGAGGTCGTCCGTGGTTGTGCATGGCACACGACCACGATCACGAATGCGATCTGTGTGGCGCCACCTTCGACACCGAGGCCGAACTCAACCACCACGCCGAGGAGGCCCACGACGTCGACATCGAGGACTGACCGACCCGATCTCGGCGATGGTGACCGACCGGTAGGCGAACGCGTGGAGACCCCGGGTGGGGCAGCGCCCGTCCACCGGCGGGCTGCTCGGAGGGATGAACGATTCCACCGGGGATCTGGTTCCCGGGTCGGCCCCAGGACTGCCAACAGCACCGTCCCACCGGAGCCACGGTACCGACCCTCAGATCCCCTTCAGAACCAACCGGAGCCCGATCACCGACAGCAACCCCAACACCCCGACGGTCTCGTAGGTCGCGGGGATCACCGATCGCACCCGGTCGCCGGCCACGACCCCGAGGAGGCCGGGCCCGGCGACGATGGCCGACACCGCAAGCCACGCCCCCGACTCGTAGAATCCCAGCGACCACGCCAATCCGACGCGCAGTCCGGATACCCCGACCAGCATCATCGCCAACACCCCGACGAAGGTCGGCCGGTCCAGGGAGAGGCTGTCAAGGTAGGCAACGACCTGGACCGCGACGTTCGAGGCGCCGAAGATCACCCCGGAGACGAACCCGACGCCGGCCTTCGCCACGACCCCGGGCGTGAAACAGTACTCGACGACGGTGGCTTCCCCGGGGAGGACCACCCAGGGCTGGTTCACCACGACGTAGGCGAGGGTGAACACGCCGAGGCCGACGGTCAACGCGGCCGTGGGCACCGATTCGACGGCGACCATCCCGACAGCGGTGCCGACCATGGCGGCGCCGGCATACGGCCAGAACCGGCGGAGACAGGTGCGGAGGTCGGTCCATCCCAACTCCCGGAGGAGCGTGACGTTCGCGAGTAGCATCGGGACGATCATCACCGTGATCGCGGTGACCGGCGAGAGGAACGATGCCAGCAAGGCGGTACTCGCGATCGCGTACCCGAAGCCGGCGATCCCTTTGACGACGCCGCCGAGGAAGACGACCGCGCCGATCACCACGAGCAACGACAGCGTCGGCTCGGCCATCGTCGTCCTATGCGATCGAGGCGGCCTTCTCCGGTGCCTCGGTGAGGTACTCCATCCCCCAGTCCCGCATCGCCATGATGATCGGTTCCAGGGACTGGCCGTGCGGGGTCAACGCGTACTCGACCCGGATGGGTTTCTCGCTGACGATCTCCCGGCTCACCAGCTGTTTCTCGGTGAGGTCCTCGAGGCTGTCCGAGAGCACCTTACTCGAGATCCCGTCGACGGCGGTCTTGAGTTCGTTGAAGCCGCTGGGCCCGTGTTCGAGGAGGCGGTGGAGGATGACGGGATGCCACTTCCGGCCGATCAGCATCGCGGTCGTCGTGACGGGACACCACTCCTCGCCGGCACACCACACCTCGAGTTTCTCGAGGTCGGTCGGCTCGTTCATACGTGGTGCTGGCCCCCACCCACCATAATACTTACCCATAGAAACCCACTCACTATCGGTAACCTATCGGTCACCGGGTATTAACCCCTCGCCACCCCAACGAGTCCCACGATGACCGCCGACACCACCTCCGACCGACCGGGGACCGCCCTCCCACCTATCGTCGACTGGGCGATCGCCCTGGCACTGTTCCTCGGCGGCGTGCTCTCGCTGCTCGTCGGCACCCTCGCGTACGCCTGGGCCGACCGCGAGGTCATCGCAGACCTCGTCGCCGACGACGTCATCCGCTCGGACGTCCTCACCGACGCCGCCCTCGTCGAGGTCACCTACACCATGGCCTGGTGGGGTGGCCTCGGCCTGCTGGTCGTGGGCGCCCTCCTCGTCGTCGGCGCCCTCGTGTTCGTGTGGTACCGCCGCCGCGCCCAACGCCGCGGGGACAGTCCCCGGGCCCCACCCGCGACCTGGCCGAACGCCATCGTCGGCGCCGTCCTCACCGTCGTCACCGCCGCGATCCCCTTATCCCCCATCGTCGGCGGCGCCGTCGCCGGGTACCTCGAAGGCGGTGCCGGCAGCACCCGCGCCCGCGTCGGCGCACTCACCGGCCTCCTCGCCCTCCTCCCGGCCCTCGTGTTGTTCCTGTTCGTCGTGGGCGGTCTCACCACCATCCAGACCAGCCTGGGCACCGCCGCGGTCGCCTTCCTCGGGGCGGCGATGCTGTTCGGCGTCGTCGTCGGCGTCCTCTACACCATCGGCCTCTGCGCGCTCGGGGGGTATCTCAGTCTGGTCGTCCCCGAGGCCGACTAGGTCAACTCGACCGTTCGACCCGCTTGGGCCTGCGCGGGACCGCCGCCCAAGATACACCACCCCGACACCGACGATCGGTGGCAGGACCATCCCCACGAAGCACCCTACCGCCCACAGGTCCACAGACCCCAGTCCCCGGTTGCGCCCGTCGAGATAGCTGCACACAAACTCCCCACCAAGGCAAGGACCACCGCCAGCGGCCCCGCGATGTCGATCGCGACCCTCACGAGCGTATCGGGGGCGACCAGGGATGGACGTACTGGTCGGGGTCAGTCACTGGCCGAGAAGTCGTCCAACCCCGACTGGTCGCCGGCGACCGGGTCGATCACCGCCGGCGAGTCGTTGGCCGGGTTGTTCACCATCGTCGAGACCTCGTAGGCACACACCTCCCCGGGTGGATAGGGATCGAGCACCGCCGCCCGCGTTGCCTCGTCTGTGGCCGCCAACCACGCGGCCTCCTCGTCGGGTTCGAGCATCACCGGCATCCTGTCGTGGATCGGGGAGACGACCTCGTTGGCGTCCGTCGTCAGGATCGTCACCGTCTGGCGTGTCTCGTCCTCGCCCTCCCAGGTCTCCCACAACCCCGCGAACGCGAACGGCGCATCGTCGGCCAAGGCCACCCGATACGGGCGTTTGGACCCGCGGTCGCCCTGCCACTCGTAGAACCCATCGGCCAGCACCAGACACCGCCGCTTCTCGACGGCATCCCGGAAACTCGCACGCTCGGTCAACGACTCCGACCGGGCGTTGATGCGTGGCGACCACGCCGAGGGGTCATCGACCCAGTGCGGGACCAATCCCCACTCGAACTGGGAAATCTCCTCGGGGGCCTCGTTGGTGATCACCGCGAGGTCCTCACCGGGTGCGATGTTGTACCGCGGCTCCAACGGGTCGACGGCGGTGGCATCGAACCGACGTTCGAGGTCGGGTTGTGGCGTGAACAGGGACGTCCGCCCACACATATCTCGACCGACGCGGGCCGGGGAGATAACGCTCCCGCCGATCCCTCGGACCGGCCCCACCGAGGACCGCAACCGCTAAACACGGGTTGGCCGACCACCGACCGTGGCCGGCGTCGACCGACAGCTCACAGCCCTCTACGTCGCACGGTTCGCCAACAGCTACGGGTACATCACCCTCCTGACGTTACTCCCCGCCTACATCGACCTCTTCGACCCATCGGGCCTGGTGATCGGGCTGTTCACCACCGGACTGACCCTCACCCAGGCGGTGGCGGTCATCCCCATCGCGTACGTCGGCGACCGGTACGACAAGCGGCGGATCCTCCTCGCGAGCCTCGGCGTCGGCCTCCTCGCCTACGCCGGCTTCGCCCTCGTCTCCTCCAGTGACACGTTCATCCTCACCCGCGGCCTCCAGGGGATTGCGACCACCGGCATGGGACTGTTGACCCTCGCGATGATCGGCGAACTCGCCCCAGACGGCCAACGCGCCAACGTCATCGGCGTCGCCAACTCCTGGCGGTTCGCCGCCGCGATCGTCGGCGCCCTCTCGGCGGGCGCCCTCCACGAGCTCTTCGGGTTCGACACCGTCTTCGCCGTCCTCGTCACCGTCGTCGCCATCGCCTTCCTCGGCGTGACCGTGTTCGTCGATCCGGACACGACCACCGTCGAGGGCTTCGCGTTCACCGACCTCGCGGTCAACCGCCGCATCCTCACCATGACGAGCTTCCGCGCCCAGTACGCCGTCGCCGTCACCCTCGTCCGCACCTGGGTACCCATCTACGCGGGTGTCGCGGCCGCCAAGGGCGGGTTGGCCTACGGGACCACGGCGGTCGGGGCCGTCCTCGTCGCAGAGAAGTTCACGAACATGCTCGCCCAACCCTACACCGGCCGGCTCTCGGACCGGTTCGGCCGCGCGCTGTTCGTCTTCGTCGGCGGCACCTGCTATGGCCTGGTCGCCCTCGTCGTCCCGTTCACCCCGGCGATCGGGGCGGCCCTCCCCGTCCCCACCGATCTACCGGTGCTCGGCGAACTCGGCCCGGCGTTCCTCCCGTTGCTCGGATTGAACGCGTTGCTGGGGGTCGCGGACAGCATCCGTGAACCCGCGAGCATGGCGTTGTTCGCCGACGAGGGCAGCGCCGACGGCGGCATCGCCAGCAGCTTCGGCATCCGCTCGATCGTCTGGCGCCCCGGCAGCATCCTCGCCCCCATGCTGGGCGGCGTCCTCATGACCGGGATCGGCATGGCGTGGGTGTTCTACGTCGGCGCCGCCTTCGCGTTCATTGGCGTCGCCGCCTTCCTCATCATCCTCACGTACACGCATGGCGCGGCCGCCCTCACCAGCTGGTGAGGGATGGCTTTTCGGCCCTCGGGACCCGACCCCCGGATATGGAGTTCAGCGTCGTCCAGGGCGACATCGCCGCCCAGACCGCCGACGCCCTCGTCAACGCCGCCGGCACCAGCCTCCAGATGGGTAGCGGCGTCGCCGGGGCGCTGCGCCGCGCCGCCGAGGGCCCGATCAACGAGGCCGCCATCGCCGAAGGCCCCGTCGAGTTGGGCGAGGTCGCGGTCACCGATTCCTTCGGGCTCGACGCCGAGTACGTCATCCACGCCGCCGCGATGCCACACTACGGTGACGGTCGCGCCACCCAGAAGAGCATCCGCGAGGCGACCACCAACGCCCTGGCCGCCGCCGAGGACCACAACTGCTACACCGTCGTCATCCCGGTGTTGGGCACCGGTGCCGCCGGCTTCGAGTTCGAGCGCGGCGCCCGCATCGTCTGTGAGGCCATCCGGGACTACGAGGCCACGGTCCTCCAGGACGTGCAGGTCATCGCCTACAGCGACGAAGAGTACCGGACCCTCCAGGACGTCGCCACGCGGGTGCGGTGACTAGTCCTGGGCCTGGACCTGGGCGACGAACCGACGGTTCGGCGACGGACTGATCTCAAGGCGCACCTCGCTGGCGAGGGTGAAATACCGGCGCCGTCCCTCGCGATAGTCCTCGATGAGCCCCGCCTCGAGCAACGTGTCGAGGTGGTGGGTGGCGGTGGTGCCGTCCATGCCGACCGCGTCCATCAGCTCTGAGACGTACCGGTCCCGCTGGGAGAGCAGTCGCAAGATCCGGAGGCGTGGCGCCGACCCCAGCACGGCCAACGTATCCATAGAGAGGGTTTTCCAACGAACGCTTATCTGTGTTGCGCTGGTAGTCGGGGTGTACCATGGCCGAAGTCCCACAAGACGAGGACACGACAGACGAACAGACGGTGACCACCGTGACCGACGGCTACTTCGAGGAGGAGTACTACGTCTCCGCTGCCCAGGCCGGGACGTTCCTCGCGACGCTGGGCGACCAGCTCGGCGACAGCGACGAACTGACGATCTCCGGCGAGGACTGGGAGCTCCCCTTTGCCTTCGACGACACCGTCAAACTCGACATCGAGTTCGAAGGGGACCACGACCCCGAACTCGAGATCGAGGTCGAACTCACCGGCCGCCGCGACGAGGACACCCCGGACCTCGCCTGAGCGTTCGACAGCCTTCTTCCGGTTCCGTGCCAGGCCGCCCGGGTGACGCGGTCGCCTGTCGCGGCGATGGTATTAACCCGATGGGTTGTCTCGGAGCCCCTACGAGCATGGTAGACGAGACGCCCCATCACCGGGTCACGGCGACGCCTGCCCCCGTCTCGCCCCACCACAGGGACTACCATCCTCACCGAGGCATCCAGCATGGCACCTAACTCAGTCGTACTCATCGTCGAAGACGAACGCGGCCTCGCGCACCTCTACGCCGACTGGCTCGGGGCTCCCCACACCGTGCGGGTCGCCTACGACGGGGCGTCCGCTCTCGAACAACTCGATGACGAGGTCGATGTCGTCCTGTTAGACCGTCGAATGCCCGGGCTCTCCGGGGACGCGGTCCTCGATGAGATCAGAGACCGGGAGCTGGGCTGTCGAGTGGCGATGGTGACCGCCGTCGACCCGGACTTCGACGTCGTCGATATGGGCTTCGACGACTACGTGGTCAAACCCGTCGACCAGGCGGACCTCACCGACCTCGTCGACCGCCTCCTCTCGTTGCGTGACTACGACGAGGAGCTCACTACCTTCTACCAACTCGCCTCGAAGGTCGCCGCCCTCGAAACCGCCAAGACCGAGGACGAACTCGCCGACAGCGAGGAGTACCAACGGCTCACCGACGAACTCGAACGGCGTCGGGAGTCCGTGGACGCCTCCTTCCAGTCGGTCGCCGACTTCGATACCAAGACCCTCATCGACACCGACGGCGACAGCTGATTCGGGTCAGGGGTCGACGGTCACGTCCCGGAACTCGAACCTGGCACCGCCCGCTTCCCCCGTGGTCACGGAGACAGACCATCCGTGGGCGTCGGCGATCTCCCCGACGATCGCCAACCCCAACCCCGAACCGCTCGACTCGGTCGAGTACCCGTACTCGAAGACCTTGTCCCGGTCGGTCGGTTGGATGCCGGGCCCGTCGTCCTCGACGTAGAACCCGTCCGGCAACTCCCCGATGGTCACGGTCTCACCCCCGTGTTCGACGGCGTTCCGGAACAGGTTCTCGAGCAGTTGCTGGAACCGACCCTCGTCTGCTGCCACCCGGAAGTCATCGGGTACCGTCACGGAGAGGGACGCGCCGGCCGGGTCGATGCTCGCCCAACACCGCATTACGATCTCCGGGACGTCGACCGGTTCCGGATCGGTGACGGTGCCGCCATGCCGGGTCAGATCCAGGATGTCCTCGATCAACTGGTCCATCCGGTCGTGGGCCGACGCCACCGTCTCGAGGTGCTCGTTGTCACACGTCTCGAGGGCGAGGTCGAGGTGGCCCTGGGCGAGGTTCAACGGGTTGCGGAGGTCATGGGAGACCAGGCTCGCGAACTCGTCCAATCGGTCGTTCTTCCGTTCGAGCTCCCGGGTGCGGGCCCGGAGTTCCTCCTCCTCGGAGAGGCGGGCCAACGTCTCGCGGGCGTGGGCGACCAAGAGCTCGACCAGTTCCAGGTCGGCGTCGTCGTAGGCCCCCGCCGAGCGCGCGACCGTCTGGAACACGCCGATGTCGCCGATCGGCACCGTCAGGGCCGACCGGAACTCGGGGTCGGCCGGGGTGACATCCAACGTGGTGAGGTCCTCGACGACGGAGGGTTCTCCGGTGCGGTAGGCCGTGGCGGCGAGGTTGTCCTCGGCGTAGATCGGCGTCTCCTCGTAGTACTGTTCTCGATCCAGGTGGGAGGACTCGGCCATCGGGACCAGGACATCGCCCTGGGCCTCGTCGACGATGACGATGTCGTACTCGAGAATCTCGCGGGCGGCGGCGACCAGTTCCTCGTAGACCGCCTGCCGGCTCTCACAGGTGCTGATCGTGGTGGCGACATCGTGGAGGGCCTCGATCTTGGCCTTCTGTTCCCGGAGCGTGTCCTCCTGTTCCTTCCGGTCGGTGACGTCCCGTTGGAACCCCACGAAGTGCGTGACCTCCCCGTCGTCGTGGACCGGCGCGACGGTCACGCGGTTCCAGAACGGGGTATCGTCGGCCCGGTAGTTCAGGATGTCCACGGAGACGGGTTCCTCGGCGTCGATGGCCTCGCGCAACGTCGCGACGGCCTCCGGGTCCGTCGCCTCGCCCTGGAGGAACCGACAGTTCCGACCGAGGATCTCGCTCTCGTCGTACCCGGTCAACGCCTGGAAGGCCTCGTTCGCGTAGATCACCGGGTTCTCCGGCTGGTCCGGGTCGGTGATCGTGATGCCGACCGGAGCAGCCTCCATCGCCCGGGTCCGCAATTCGAGTTCGGCCTCCCTGGCCTTGCGATCGGAGACGTCACGGACGAACCCCGCGACGCGTTCGACGGTACCCTCCTCGTCGGTGAGTGGCACCCCTTCGACCCACACCCACCGCCCGTAGTCCTCGCGTTCGTCGACGCGGTACTCGATCTCGACTGGCTCGCCACCGCTCAGGGTCGCCATCGCCTCCCGCACCCGGTCGCGGTCATCGGGGTGGATGCCCTCCAGGAAGGAACGGGCATCCGCCTCGAGGGCCTCGACGGACTGGCCCCAGACGTCCTCGTAGGCGGAGTTGACGAACAGCAACTCGCTCCAGTCGGCATCGAACATCCAGAAGACGTCGTCGGTCGCCTCGGTCAACTCCCGCAACCGCCGGTCGATCTCGGTCGCCCGTCGTTCGGCCTCGTACTGGGCGACCGCGTTCTCGATGCGGTTGGCGAGCAACTCGTACTGGCCGGTCGCTCCGCTTTTCTGGAGGTAGTCGGTCACGCCGGCGGAGATCGCCTCGCTGGCGACCGCCTCGCTGCCCATGCCGGTGAACAGGATAAAGGGCAGGTCCGGGTTGGTGTCACGCACGACCTCCAGGAACTCCAACCCGTCCATCTCGGGCATGTCGTAATCGGAGACGATGCAGTCGACGTCGGTGTCGGCGAGGGTGTCCAACCCGTCACGGGCACTGGTCTCGGTGATGACCTCGAACCGGGGATCGGTCCGCTCGAGGAACGTCGCCGCCATGTCGACGAACTCGGACTCGTCGTCAACGTGTAACACCGTGACGGACTCGGCCATACCCCTCGACTAGGCGTGGTCGCCAAATTCGTTGTGGGTCCACGTTTTATGCGGTGTCGGTCGCCCGTGTGGGTATGGTGTCCGCCAATCGGTTGTACGGGGCGACCATCGCGATCGTCGCTGGAAGCTACTCGTTGTGGCAGGCCTCAATGGGCCCATCATTGACCGTAGCGGGGTGGGCGATGCTGTTCATCGGGGCCGTCGTCATCGCCCACGGCCTCGTCCTCGTCATCGCGGAACCCGGTCGGTTGGCAGCCCGGAGTGGCCCGTTGATGATGGGGTATGCCGTCGTGATGCTGGGCATCCAGGCGGTCCGGGCGATGGACATGGCCGGGGGCGACCCGGGGATGGGGGCCGACCCCAGTGTCGCGGGCGCCGACCTCGGGATGGTGGCCCTGGCGGTGTTGATGTTCGCCAGCGGCGCGATCATGGTCCGGTCGGCGCGACGGGACGAGTCTAAGCCGATGTGACAGGTCGTATTTCCAACCTGATGTATCACCATCGTGTCTTTTTTGGTGGGGGCGTTAGGAGTCCCATTTGTCCCGGTGGACCGGCCTTGATCGGCATCCCCCCAAATTGTCGCATCTCCCATCCGCCGGGGCACTTTTCCAGGACGCCGAGCGCCAGCGCTATCTGACTCCCCCTCCTCGTCACCCCCCGTGCAGAACGACCGGTGGCTGTACGCACTGACCCTGTCCGCCATCGCCGCCGGCGTCACCGGTGTCCTCGTCCCGTTGTACCTCGTCCGCCTGGGAGCCGGCGCCGCCGTCCTCGGCCTCGCGGCCGCCCTCTCCTCGATCGTCGGCGCACCGGCTGCCATCCTCGCCGGCCGATACGCCGACCGCAGTGACACCCCGCGGGACATCGTCCTCGCCGGTCTCACGCTGGCAGCCCTCGCCGCCGTCCTGTTCCCGGTGTTCGGGACCGTCCCCGGTGTCGTCGCCCTGAACGCCGTCCTCGCCATCGCACTTGCCGCCGTCGGCCCCGTCGTCACCATGTTCGTCGTCAGCGGCGTCCCCGACGCGGCATGGGACGCCCGCATCGCCCGGCTCAACACCTACCAGGGGTTCGGCGGCATCGGCGGCCTCGTGTTGGGGACCGTCTGGACCGGCCTGCTCACCCCGGTCACCTCGACGGGGACCGCCTACCGCTCGTTGTTCGTGGTCGCGGCCCTCATCGCCGTCGCCGCCATCCTCATCGCTGCCCGCTCCCTGCCGAGCCGTCCCGAGGACGGCCGGGACCCAATCGGCCTCCACCTGCGGCGGGACGCCACCTTCCTCCCCGGGACCGCCCGGGCCTACTGGCTGGCCCGCGGCTTCGGCCGCCGGGGACTCGGGCAGCTCCTCCGCTCGTTCCCGGGGTCGTTGCACCGATACTTCGCCGCCGGTGCCCTGTTCTTCCTCGGGTTCGGTGCCTTCTGGGCGCCGCTCCCACTCTACCTCACCGAACGGGGGTTCGACGCCAGCACCATCTTCGCCCTCTACGTCCTCAACAACGCCACGTCTACCCTGAGCTTCACCGCGGTCGGCCGCCTCAGCCTCACCCACGACACCCACCGCCTCCAGGGCGGCGCACTCGGCGTCCGGGGGATCGCGTTCATGGGCGTCGGCATCCTCGCGGTCGCCGGGGTCGGTCCCGGACCATCGCTCACCAGCTTGCCAGTGGTCGCCACGTTGCTCGCGGTCATCGGGCTGACCTGGGCGGTCATCGCGGTGACCGGCACCGCCATCGTCTCGCGTCGCGCCCCCGGTGGCACCCGCGGTGCGATCCTCGGGGGGTACACCGCCCTCTCCGCACTCGGCGGCAGGGCCGGGAGCCTCCTCGGGGGCTGGGTCGCCAGCCAGTCCTTCGGCCTTGCGTTCGCCATGGCGGGGACACTCGTGATTGCGGGCGGCCTCATCGTCTACCGGATGGCCGCCCCGTCCTGAGACCCTACTCCGGGGTGGGTGCCCCACCCACCAGTCGTGGACTGGGCAACGACGGGTCCCGATGCGGGTTCCGCCCCAACGGCTCGGGGTCGAGTTCCTCGAGCTGGTCGCGGAGCACCCGCCGCAACCGGTTGAGACTCGTCTGATCGAGGTCCTGGGCCGCGGCCAGGCGCTCGAAGGCGGGTTCGTCGGTCACGTCGGCTGTGGCATACCGCTCGTGGAGTGCCTCCAACTCCTCGACGCTGTGCTCGGCCGGGTCCACCTCGTCGACCCCCAGCGCCCGTCGCCGCTCCTCGTCGACGACGTGTCTGATCACCACCAGGGCGACGGTCGCGACCCCGCGTTGCTGCCCGAACGCGGTCAAATCGATATCGGCCATGATCCCCAGCGCCCGATCGCGCTCCCACGGGGTCACCCCGACCGCGTTACACAGGGCCTGGGTGGTGCGGAGCCGGTCGAGGTAGTGGGCGCGACTGCTGTACCCGGCGGTCGCGGCGTGTTGCTCGTTGTGGAGGCGACGGACGCTCTCCGAGAGGTCCGCCTCGGGTGACTCGGGGCGGCCGATGACCGTGGCCGCCGGGGTCACCACACCCCACCGCCGCAGTGCCTCGTCACGACGGTGGTCGGCCCGGGAGAGTGCACCCTCGCCGGGTCGGGCCTTGAGCCGCCTCCCAGCAGGTCCGTCCTCGGGGTCGGAGGACTCCATTGCCTCCGGGGTTCGCACTCGAGTGTGTTGAAACCGTCGGGCGACCCACCACCGCATTGACATACCCGGTCCTCGGCGATCACGTCGCCCGCAGAAATCCCGTCTATATCTCCACCTTGTCGCGAGAAGCACTTAAAGAACGGATGGTGGTGGCCCACTCAATTATGGGGCCCCGTCCCCACGTCGGGAGTATGACCGAGGCCAGTCCCACCGCCCGCGAGGCCCTGCACTGCACGCTCGACGCCGACTTCGAGGACGCCGTCCTCGAGGTGCAACTCGAACACGAACTCGCCGGCTTCGAGACCGTCGCCGTCAGCCGCCTCGACGAGATGATCGAGGGGATGCTCGACGAATCGGTCGCTCGCACCGCCTTGCTGATCGTCTGCCATCCCGTCATCGCCCGCGACGCCCTCGCGATCGACCCGCGCCTCGCCGGCCTGCTCCCGTGTACGACCGCCATCTACGAACGCACAGACCCCGGCGACGACCGGGTCCACGTCCACCACGTCTCCGCAACCAAGGCCATCCGCGATCTGGGCGTGGCCCCAGCGGAGACGGCGGCCGCCGTCGAGGACCTCGTCGACCGCACCGGCGAGTACGTGGCGACCGTCTGGGAGAACCTCCAGACCCACGCCGGCGCCGACGCCTAGGCGGGTTGCCCGTCCACGCGCTCGGTGTGCTCGACGGTCGCGTCGTCGTCGATCTCCCACTCCGTTGCCCGGAGCCGCTCGACGTGACAGCCGGGCCCGATCGTGGCCGTCTCGGCCGTGAGGTCGGCGACGGTGGTGTCCTCGATGGCGACATCCTCGGCGACGAGGGACTCGACAGTCAACCGCCCCTCGTCCCGACCGATGAAGACCCCGAGGATCCCGCCGGCCCCGTCGGTGCGTTCGACGGTGACCGTCTGGGCGTCGAGGTGCCCGATGCTGGCCTCGCCCGAACCAAGACCGACGAAGACCGTCCCGGCGTCGAGGTTCCGGATGTCGATGGCGCCACTGGCCCGGATCTCCTCGACGGTCGCCTCGTCGATGGTCGTATCGCCGCTGACGTCGACGGTCTCCGCGGCGAGGGACTCCAGGTTCGTGACGCCGCTGGCGTCGAGGTCCTCGATGCCGGCGTGGCCCCCGACGGAGAGCGCGCCACTGGCATCGACGGTGACGGCCGTGAGATCGCACTCGATGGTGGTCGAGCCACTGACCTCGACTGACTCGGCGGTCGTCTCGCCCTCGATGTCCGTCGACCCGCTCGCGTCGACCGTGCTGGCGAGGAGATCGCCGTCGATCTCGGTCGCACCGGAGACGTCCACCCGGTCGGCGTAGACGTCGCCCGTGACGGTTGTGTGCCCGGAGGCGGCAAACGATTCGGCGTCGACGCCGTCCAGGGTCGTGGGCCCGGAGACGTCCACCCGTTCGTCGGCGTGGGAGTGTTCGGCCATCGTACGCACCGACTTTCACACCCCGTCACTTCAACATTGCGTTTCTTGTGAGTAGGTTGTGACCAGAATGTGAGTTCGAGGAGACAGAGTTAAGGGGAGGGTGACCTACGTTGGGGTATGAGCCGCGAGATCCGGATCACCGTCGCCGACGACGAGGTCTTCGAGCGGATGCGCCGCCGCAAGGAGGCCCTCGACCTCTCCTGGGAGGAGGCCCTGCGTCGCGGACTGACCGATGGCACCACCGCTCACGAGAGTGGCGGGACACCAAGTCCCTTCGACGAGGACTTCAAAGAACAGCTCCGCGACCGGATCCGGGCCGGCATCGCCGAGGACACCCACCACCCCACCCACGAGCCCACCACGTCGATCGACGCCACCACGGTCCGCAACCTCGTCACCGACCACCTCGAACAGGCCCTCACCGGCATCGTCCCCCCTGAACCGACGGACCACGGCCCGGGCCTCGACGCCGAACTCGACGCCCTCGAGGACGCCGAGGACGCCATCCTCACCTTCCCCACGATCGAGGACGACCGCGCCGTCGTCCCGCTCCGCGTGAACCTCACCACGGGCGGGGACGGTCTCGAGGTCGACGTCGTCGCGGTCCGACGGGGCAAGGACACCGAAGACCGGAACGTCTTCGCCGCCGCCCACCGCGAACAACTCACGAAGGCCATGGCCACCGGCGCCACGGCCACCCTCTCGTTCCGGGATGGCGCCGAGACCTACGACGTCATCCCGTCACTGTCCTGGGGTCGCACCCCCGATGGCGACCCGACGGTCGTCGACGTCACCATCGAGGACGTCCGCCTCGAGGACTAGTCGACGCCCTCGACGTTCTCGTCCTGGTAACTGCCGTCGTAACTGGATTCGTGGTCGGCCGCTGCCAACACCAGCTGGGCGACCCGAGCCCCGGCTTCGAGCTCCACGTCGTGGTGGACCTGCAACAACCCCTCGCCACGACCGCGGTACCCCGCATCCCAGACCGCCGTGTTCAGCATGCACGCACTCCGCAACAGCGTCGACCGTGGATACAGGAACCCGACGTGGCCACTCGGGATCGAGACGGTCTCGGCGTACCGCACCACGTACCCACCCGGCGGGAGGTAGTACACCGCGTGGTCCGTGTCGGTCTCGGCGGGTTCGACGGCCTGTCGCTCCCCGATCTCCTTGCCCTCCCGACCGACGTACCCCGGCTCCAGGGGCTCGAAGACACGCTCCAGCGTGAGGTCCACGCCGTTGGGTTGGACCTGGACGGCACTGGTCGGCTCCACGTGGTCGGCCACGAAGGCCCCGGAACGGAACATGCCCGCAGGTCACGCCCGGTGCCTAAGGACGTTTCCGTTCTCCAATCCGGGGAACACGCTGGTTTTTTACCCGTTCGCCGACCACGTTTCGGTGTCATGGGACAGACGCTCACGGAGAAGATTCTCGCGGACCACCTCGTCGACGGCGAACTCGAACCCGGTGAGGAGATCGGGATCGAGATCGACCAGGTCCTCACGCAGGACACGACGGGGACGATGGTC
>JBDGTJ010000042.1:0-31895 GCA_042216925.1 Halobacteriaceae archaeon | reverse complement strand
ACGCCGACTACCTCGTCCAGGGCACCATCTACCCCGACCGCATCGAGAGCGAGGGATCGATCAAGTCCCATCACAACGTCGGGGGGCTGCCCGACGCTATCGACTTCGAGGGGATCGTCGAACCGTTACGCGACCGGTACAAAGACGAGGTGCGGGCCATCGCCCGCCACCTCGGCCTCGACGCCGTCGTCAGCGAACGGATGCCGTTCCCCGGACCCGGGCTCGCGGTCCGGATCGTCGGCGAGGTAACCGAGGAGAAACTCGCGGTGGCACGGACGGCCACCGACATCGTCGAGACCGAACTCGCCGACTACGACCCCTGGCAGGCCTTCGCCGCCGTCCTCGGCCGCGCCACCGGCGTGAAAGGCGACAACCGCGTCCACGGGTGGGTGGTCGCCGTCCGCTCCGTCGAGAGCCGGGACGGGATGACCGCCCGCGCCCAGGAGATCGACTGGGAGACCCTCCAACGGATCCAGAGCCGCATCACCGGGTCCATCGACGCCGTCTCCCGCGTCGTCTACGACGTCACGCACAAACCCCCGGCGACCATCGAGTACGAATGATGAACGTCGTCGTCACCGGCCCCGACGACGCCGGCGTGGCCGACGCGCTGGCGGCCCACGGGGCCACCGTCACCCGGGTCACCGACGCCGCCACCCAGGACCGGCTCCGCGAGGCCGGCATCGACGAGGCCGCGCTCCTGGTCGTGACCGACGTCGGCGACGCGACCGCCATCCCCGTCGCTAAGGACCGCAACCCCGACATCCGGGCGGTGCTGTACACCGATGACGCCGTCCCCCCGTTCGTCCGCGGGCAACTCGACCTCGCCATCGACCCAGCTCTCCTGGACGCCGGCACCGTCGCCGCCGAGCTGCTCGACGACCACGACTGACCACAACGCCTTCACCCGCGCCCCCCGTTCCATCGGTGATGCCCACCGACCGCTATCCCGCACTCGACCCGGACCCCGGCGCCATCGAAACCACCGAACTCGCCGTCACCGACGACGTCCTCGTGAAGGCCTTCGCGTTGGGACCCGACGCCAGCCTCGACCCACACGACCACCCGGACGCCACCAACGTCTTCCACGTCCTCGAGGGCACCGTCACCGTCATCCAGGGCGAGGACGTAACCCCGATCGAGGCGCCCGGGGTCGTGGTACACGAGCGTGGCACCGTCCACGGCGCCAGAAACGACACCGACGAGGTCGCCGTGTTCACCGCCAGCCTCTGTCCCCTTCCCGGTCAGTAGGGCTCGGCCGTGACGACGATCCCGCCTTTCATCCCGACGTCATCGTGGACCGGACACTCGTAGAGACCGATCCCCTCCTCCGGGAACGAGACCTGGTAGTCCGGACGATCGTTGGTCGGGGCCCCGCTATCCAGGGTGACCGCCGACTCCGCCGTCGACCTGAGCGCATGCCTCCCCGTATCCCCCATCCAGTTCCACCGCACCGTCGAACCGGGCGGGACCTGGATGGCCGGCGGGTCGAAGACCGGCGTCCCGCTCGGTGACTCCTTGCCGACGTAGACGTTCACGATGTCGTGCTGGACGGCATCGGCGACGTACATCGACCCGTCGTAGTTCGGCGCCGCCGGCTCCGCCGTGAGGAACGCATCGATCTTCGGCGGGACGTCCTGGGATTCGCTGCCCCCACCCACCTCCGGGAGGAACTCGGGGGCGCCACTCCCACCGCCGGCACAGCCCGCGGTCGCGGCACCAACCCCCGCGAGCCCGGCCCGCAACACAGTCCGTCGATCGACCTGGTCGCGCATGCAGACTGGTACCGTCGTCCGATTGAAATACTCCGTGAAAGGTTCGACGGTCGTTAGACCCTACCGTCCCCGGCCCTGGCCGGTGTCCTCACGAATCCAGGAGCGGACACCGCTCCCGGGGATCGGGATGGTGCCGGTGACGGTGAAATAGTACGCCGCCGAGGACACCGGGAGGTCGAGGAGGTCTCCGTCCTTGGTCTCGTAGCCGTACGCGGCGTCGTCGGGGACGAACCCACCACGGACCCGCAGGTCGTGGTCCCGGGGGCCGGACGCGAGGGTGGCCAGGTCCTGGGCGTCGAAGGTCACCGCGATTCCGTCCTCCCGGACCCTCGTCCCCGCGGCCTCGATGGTGTGGCCGTACTGGGTGACCGCATCGAAGGTTTGGGGATGGATCTGTTCGATCGTGTCCGGGTGATCGAGGACTGCGGTGACGGTGTCGTCCCCGATCTCAAGGGCGACCTCGCCGACGTCCTCGTCGACCCGGAGGATCTGGTGGTCGGTGTCGGCGTCGACGACCTGGCCCTGGAGGTAGTCGATGAAGATGGCTCCCTGGTATGCGCCGGTTTGTTCGATGAGGGTGCCCTCACTGAACCCGGCGTAGTTCTCGAACACGTAGTCGATGGTCGCCAAGGAAACCCCGTCGGTCGACGCCGTACCCCGTCTCGTCCTCGCCGTGGTCACCGTGTGGTGCCATGCCAAGGGCGGCGGCACCACGCCAGTTAATCCTTTGCCGTGGATCGATACAATAAACCGTGGGAAGGCGACGGAATCACACCGCTTGCCGTCGGTCCTGGGAAGCGGGTCAGCGAGGGGTGCCGGTCACCGGTCGAGCGTCTCGAGGACCGGTATCGCCGCCCGGTCCTCCTCGTCCAGTCTGGTCCAGTCGATCGACGTCGGCACCGCGTCTGCACCGGTCTCGATGGTCCGCTCGGGGGTGAGGATGTGCTCCATCGGGACGTCGTGGGAGTCTGCGACCCAGTCCTCGGTACGGACCTGGCGCTCGTGGACCGTCGTGACCGTCACCGTTTCCCCATCCACCGCATCGACCGCACTGAGGATCGCGTACTCCAAGTCGCTGTAGCCCTCGCCCTTCCCGATGCGGGCACCGGTTGGAGAGACCGCGACACTCCCGCTGACGACCAGGTCCACCGACGCGACATCGTCGGGACCCACTTGGTCGCCGGCCTCCCCGATGCCGCTCACCGTCGTCGCCGCGTCCACGTCTTCGATCGTCGCCGGGTCCAACCGGTAGAAACAGTCCCGATCGCGGAGCCGCGGCACCGCCACGTACACCGTCTTCCCGGCGCGGAGGGCGCGTCGCCGCACCGGCAACTGCGGGGCGTCCGGGTTGGCCTTCACCACCGATGCCCGCTCCCAGACAGGGGTTTCCGCGAGTCTCGCAGCGGCGTCGGCCGCACCCGCGAAATTCGGGATGCGGTCGTGGGGCGGAAACGGGAACCGGGCGTCCCCATGCTCCTCCAGTTCGTCCCACACCCGTTCCCGGAGCGCCTGCTTGTCCATGCTACTCCTCGGTCTCATCGCGTTTGGTCATGCCGACGAGGTGGGTGGCCTCCGGGACGATGAGCTCCTCGACCCCAAGTCGGGCGGCGTTCTCGCTGCCGGGCAGACAGAACACCGGCACGTCCCCGACGACGCCACCGACCGCGCGGGACAGCATCGCCCGCGTCCCCACCTCGGCCTCCGAGCGCGACCGGAACAACTCGCCGAACCCCGGGAGCTCCCGGTCCAGCAACGGGAGGATCGCCTCCGGTGTCACGTCGTCCGGGGTGACCCCCGTGCCCCCGGTCGTCACCACCATGTCGACGTCGCCCCGCCCGCAGAGCCTCGCGACGATGCCCTGCACCCGATCGAAGTCATCACGCACCAGCTCCCGGGTCACGACCGTGTGCCCCGCGTCCTCGAGCAACGCCTGGATCGCATCGCCACTGTCGTCATCCTCGAGGCTCCGGGAGCTCGAGACCGTCAGCACCGCCACCCCCAGGGACGCGGGGTCGTCGTGGTGGTGGGTCGGAGGCGCACCGTGGTCGTGGTGGTCGTCATCGGCCATATCACGGGCTTCGACGGCGGCCGGGAAAAGCTCCGCCCCGACCACACCCGTTTTAGGCACACCCACCCGACTCCCCGGGCATGAAGGCCGTCCAGTTCACCGACCACGGCGGGCGGGAGGTCATCACCTACGACGACTACCCCGCTCCCACCCCGGACCGAGACGAGGTCCTCGTCGACGTGAAAGCCGGGGCGCTCAACCACCTCGACGTCTGGACCCGTCGCGGCCTCCCCGGCCTCGAGTTGGAGCTCCCCCATATCCCCGGGTGCGATGCCGCCGGCGTCGTCGAGGCGACCGGTGCAGACGTCACCCGGTTCACGCCCGGTGACCGGGTCGCGGTCATCGCCGGCACCGCCAGCGACGACGACCCGGCCACCCGACACGGTGACCCGACACTCGCCGCCGACTACCGCGTGCTGGGCGAACACCTCCCAGGCGTCCACGCCGAACAGGTGGCGGTCCCCGAATCGAACCTCATCGCCGTCCCGGACCACGTCGACTGGGAGACCGCGGCCGCCGCACCGCTGGTGTTCGGCACCGCCTGGCGCATGCTCATCGACCGCGGCGACGTCACCGCCGGCGAAGACGTCCTCGTGTTAGGCGCCAGTGGCGGCGTCGGCCACGCCGCCGTCCAGATCGCCGCCCACGCCGGCGCAACCGTCTACGCCACCGGCTCCACCCAGGCGAAACTCGACGCGGCCCGCGACCTGGGCGCCGACCACGTCATCGACTACGAGACAGAACCGTTCCACCGCCGGGCCAAGGAGCTGACCGACGGCCGCGGGGTCGACGTCGTCGTCGACCACGTCGGCGAGGCCACGTGGAACCAGTCGCTGAAGAGCCTCGCAAAGGGCGGGCGGCTGCTCACGTGTGGTGCGACAACCGGTGGCACCCCCGAGACGAACGTGAACCGCGTGTTCTGGCGGCAGCTATCCATCATCGGCTCCACCATGTTCACCCCGGGCCAGGCCGACGACGTCCTCGATTTGGTGTGGGATGGCACCTTCGAGGTCCGGATTCGGGAGGTGTTGCCGATGAGCGAGACCGCCACCGGCCACCGCCTGCTCGAGGACCGCGAGGGGTTCGGGAAGGTCGTCCTCATCCCGGACAGCGAACTGTGAGCGCCGATGACCGATCCGGCGACGTGGCGCTGTCGCCCCGCCGACAGTGGCTGGTCGTCGCCGTCCTCGTGGGGGTGCTGGTCGGTTTCCCTGTCGCCATCCTCGTGTGGCCACCGACACTGCTGTCCTTCCAGGACGCCTACCTCGGGTTGGCCCTCGTCCCGGGCCTCGTCCTGGGCGCGACCGTCGTCTGGCTCGCCACTCGCCGCCCCTAACCCCGGAACGTGACCGCATCGTCGGCGAACTCCTCCCCGGTCCACAGCCACGCGTCCAGCGTGGGGACCGGCCCCGCCAGGGAGACCACGAGGTAGTGGTGGTCACCCCACTGGGCGTCTCCTCGATCTCGATCGCTTGGCGTGGCCGGCCCCGCCGGATGGGCGTGGTAGAACCCCACCACCTCCCGACCGGCCGCCTCCAGATCGTCGATCACCTCCAGCAACGACACCGGGTCGATCCGGTAGGTGACGTGTGGGGCAGCCGCGACGTTGTGCATCCGGATCGCCGACTCCACCACGCGGGTTCCCTCGCTCACCTGCCCCGCGAGCACCCCACACGCCTCGCGGGGCGTGGCCTCGGTGACGTGGTCGAGCACCGCGTCGTAGGCGTCGCGGTCAAGGACAAGCACACCGTCGCCACGAGCGGTCGCACTAAAAAAGGGTCGGGCCCCCTTACTCGAGGTCCCGTCGCATCGCGATCGTGAACCAGGGACAGAACCGGAGCTGCCGGTAGTACCGGGGGTTGGTGTAGAGGTCCTCGTAGTCCACCCACAGGAGGCCACCGACCTCGGCGGGATCCCGGTCGAAGCTCGGGTCGGTCACCGTCGCCTGCAAGACCGCACACACCTCCCACTCCAGGCCCTCGTTGAGGTACTCACGCCGGTACTCGAACCGGTCGGTCACGCGGAGGTCCCGGTACTGGTCGGGTTCCAACCCGAGTTCCTCGGCCAACCGTTGCCGGGTCGCCGCTTCCTGGCTCTCCCCCTCGACCGGGTGGGAGGCGACGGTCCCGTCCCAGTAGGTGTCCCACAACCGCTTGGTCGCCGAACGCTGGGCGAGCAACAACCGGTCACGCTCGTCGAAGAGCATACAGGTGAACGCCCGATGTCGGACCCCGTCCCCGGTGTGGGCATCCAGGCGGTTGACCGTGCCCTGCGGGGTGTCGTCCTCGTCGACGGCGACGACGTCCTGGTGGGCGTTCTCGTGGCTGACGGCCTCTCCGGCGGCCCCCGAACCGGATCGCTCCGACTCGCTCATGGACTGGCATCGACGAGGGCCGTAAAGGGCGTATCGCTTCGCGGACCGGGTCCCCGCCACCTGGGCCTGGTCGGGTCCGGGGCTATGGCGCGCGGTCGTGTTCGTCCTCGAAGTCCCGCTGGTCGCGGTACCGGTCGACGAACTCCTCGACGTCGAAGGCCGCCATCTGCGCTTCGAACTCCTCGACGGCGGTGTCGTCCTCACCGTGACTGACCGCGTGCTCCATCAGCTGCACCACCAACTCGACGACCGTCTCATGCAGTGCACGGCTGTCCATGGCCGTCATCCACACCATCGCGTACCCGGCGGCCCCGGTCTCGGAGACGTCGACGGCGACCACCTCCTCGGGCAGTTCCTCGCGCACCATCCCCATGAGGTGGGTGGTCCCGAACTCGCCGACGCGGTCGGCCTCGGCGACCTCCACGGCCTCCCGCAACACCGCGACCGTGTCCTCGGGCACGAACCGTGACGGTGGATGGACGTCCATGACCACCGCGTGGGACTCCCCACACGAACAGCCGTACTCCCGCATGCCCATGTCGACGTCCTGGACGGCGTCCACGCGCTCCCCACACGGCAACTCGAGGACCAGGTCCCCGGTCCCGGGCACCCCGGGCGTTGGCTCACCCATCGGGGCCCCGTTCGGCGTCGACGGGCAAAAACACCGCGACACACACCCTGGTCAGGGCCAATCGTCCCGCGTCTGTTCGTGCTCTGCGCTCGCCTCGTCGTCCTCGTCGGCGGCAAGGGCCCACTCGGCGTTCTCGGCGGCGTCCTCGACGGGGAGGTACTCCCACCCGTGGTCGTCCGCGAGCGCTTCGTCCGACTCGGTGGTGCCGACGAACACGTGTCGTTCCGTGTCGAACTGGGCTTTCACGCTGTCGAGGCTCTCGGCTTTCCCCTTCGGCCCGGAGAAGAAGTCCTGGCGGATCCGCCGTTTCCGCGTGAAGTTCGTCACCACGTAGGTCGGTTCGTCCGAGATCACGCCAACGTACTCACTCCAGCGTCGGGCATCCGCGAACGCCGCGCCCGGATCGGCCAACGCCTCCAGGGCCGACAGCTCGAAGGCCAACGTCATATCAGAACTGCCGCCACTCCCGCTCATACCCCGACGTCGGCCGGCACCGCGGAAAACCGCTTCGGTCAGATGTCTGACTGAGCTTTATTATCCGCCGGAACGACGCGCTGTCAGGGGATGTCGAACGACCTCGAACGGTCCGTACTCCGAACGTCGGCCCGCGCCGTCGTTCTCGGGTTCTGGACCACGTTGCTGGGCCTCCTGGTCGTCTACCTTGGGGTCCGCGCCGGCGCACTCTTGGCGTCCACCTCGTCCTCGACCGGCATGGTCGGAGCTCTCGGACTCACCGCTGCCTTCCGCGAGTCGTTGCTCGCCGTCTACAGCGGCGGCACGATCGCGATCGCCGTCGGCCTGTTTCTCATCGGGGTCGGCCTCCGATTCCTCGGGACCGCACGCTGACCCCGGCGTTTTAACCTACTCCCGTTCTGAGACGTTCGTATGCGACGACTCGGCGGCACGGACACCGTCTCGACCTGGCGGTTGTCGGTGGGGGCCGTCCTCGTCTCCGGCGGCGTCATCACCGCCGCCCTCGGCCTGGCCAAGGCCACCACCACCCTCCTCGCGACAGTCGGGATCGCCCCGGCCACCGCCTCATGGCTCGGGGTGGCCGCCGCCGGCGTCCTCGTCCCTCTCGCCCTCCTCGCCGGCGGCCGCGTCATCGGCACCCCCACACCGTACGGTCGCTGGCTGGCCATCGGCGCCGGCATCGCCGTGGCCGGCGTCCCCCTCGTCGTGGTGACGGGGCCGACGACGGGCACCGGCGCAGTCCTGTTGCTCGCCGCCCTCCCCTATGCCGCCGGCGTCGTCATCGCCCTCTGGTGTCTGGTCGCCAGCGCGGCCGCCCCGCGGCCCCGGACCATCCCCGCAATCCGGACCGGGACCGCATCCACCGACCCACGGGCCTCAGCGGCCGATGGGGGCGAGGACGACGATCTTCGCTTCCCCCTCGAGGACGATCGCTGACCCGCTCACTGCTCCTGGGACGGGGCCAGATCCTCGGGGTCGAACTGCTTCTCGAGTAAGATGTCCTTCTGGTCGGCGACCTGGCGCTCCTCCCGGATCAACCGCTTGTAGTTGCTCTGCGGGGACAGGTCCCCGATGAGGACGCCGCCGATGAGCTTCCCGTCCTTGAACGTGAGCCGTCGCCACTCCGTCTCCGAGTACTTGCGCTCGCAGTCCTCGTTCCCGAGTTCCGGGAATCCAAACGAGAGGAACGGGAAATCGAAGTGCGTAATCGAGTACGATGACACCCATCGGAACTCCTCTTCGGGGTCCTCGCCGTTCGTATCCGCGACCATGGTCTGCCCGGCGATCGATCCCTGTTGTTTGGCCGATCCCCACGCCCCGTTCTGGGCGTGTTGGTCGAGGATCACTTCGTAGTACCGGGTGATGTCCCCGGCTGCATAGACGTCATCGAGGTTGGTGCGCATGTACTCGTCGACGACGATGCCGCCGTCCCGTTCGATGTCGGTGTCCTGGAGGAACTCGACGTTGAAGTTCAACCCGATGGCGACGCCGACGAACTCCGATTCATAGCGCTGTCCCTCCGGGTCGACGGTCGCGACGACCGCGCCGTCCTCGGTCTCGAAGTGGTCGACCCCGCTCTGGAACACGGGGGTCACCCCCAACTCCCGCAACGCATCGTGGATGATCTCACCGCCGTCCTGGCTCAACCCGTACCGCCACCACCGGTCGCCCCGCATCAGGTAGTGTGCGTCCACGTCCTGGGCACCACAGATCGCCGCGAGATCGATGCCCAACAACCCCGCTCCCACGACGACGCCCGTGTCGGCGGCCTCGGCGTGTTCGCGGATGCGGCGGGCGTCCTGGAAGGTCCAGAAGTGATGGATGCCCTCGGCGTCGGCGTTCTCGACCGGTAACTCGTTCGGCGTTCCCCCCGCCGCGATCAACAGCTTATCGTACTCGATGACCTCGCCATCGTGCGTCGCCACCGTGTGGGCCTCGGGGTTGACTGCGGTCACCAACGTGTTCAACCGGAGGTCGATGCCACGCTCCTCGTACCAGCCCTCGTCGTGGATGGAGATGGGTGCCTCCGGCAGCTTCCCCTTCGCGAACTCCTTGATGAGGATGCGATTGTACAGGGGTTCGCCCTCGTCCGTGAGGACCGTGACGTCGGCGTCGGCGTCGCGTTCATTGATGGCCTCAGCGGCCGACGACCCCGCGACGCCGTCCCCGATGATCACGTACGACGCACACATAATCGGCGGCTACGAATCCGCGCCTAAAGTTCGTTGCTATCCGACGACGACCGCACAGCCAAGACGTTTTCAGTCGCCACCCCGAACCGACCACCGATGCAGCTCCGACAGACCGCTCGCCACATCGCGGCCAAACGCGCCCTCCAGCTCCCGGGGCTGCGGTCGGCGGCCCGACGCGGCTTGGTCGCCCTCCACACCAAGGCGTTCCTGGAACGCGCCGACCCCGCCAACCGCGACGCCCGCCGGGACCACCTCGAGGCGTTGTTCGATGCCACCACGGACATCTACCTCGCCGCCCTCGAGGCCGGCCACGACGAGGCGACCGCCCGTGAGATCACCCACATCGTCGCGAACTTCGATTTCTACAATCACGGGTGGACCGAGATGATGGAGTTCCCCGGAGCGGAACTGGGCACACACTACGAGCGGTACGAGACGTTCTTCGACCGGCACGGCATCGCCATCGACGACCCGCTCGGTATGTTCGCACCCGCCGACGGCCTCCCGGACGCCCCCGCCACCCCGGAACGACTGAGCGACCCCGACTACCCTGATGCGGTCCCCGGGTATGCCGACGACACCTACGTCGAGGGCGACCCCGACGAGACGACCGTCTCACCCACCGACGCCCCGGGTGTCGAGGACTGACCAACCTCAGTCGACCTCGCCACTCACCGCCTCACCGTCGCCCGCCCCCAGGTCGACGTCCGGGCCAGGACCACCGGTGTGGTCGACGACCGCCTCCTTCCAGGTGCCCCGGAGGAACCACGCCCCAGCCACCAGCAACGACACCACGTTCGAGAACGCGATGCCCCACCACATCCCCGTCGCGCCCAGTCCCAGCCAGACGATCAACATCGCCGCCGGGGGGATGCGGAACGCCCACAGCGACAGGATCGAGAACGCCATCGCGGTCTGGGTCGACCCGCTCCCCCGGAACCCCCCGGACACCACCCGGAACGCCGCCATCAACGCAAACGTCGGTGCCACGATGTGGAGGTACTCGGTGCCGACGGCGATGACCTGGGCGGCGCCCTCGCCCGTGATGAACACCGACACGATGGCGGCGGCGTTGAGGTAGACGACGACACTCACCACCGCCATCACCCCGATGAGCATCGCCGACGCCAGGTAGACGGCGCGTTCGGCGCGATCGGCCTGGTCGGCACCGAGGTTCTGCCCGACCGCCGTCTCGGTGCCGCGGGCCAACCCGATCGCCGGGAGGAACACAAGCGACGTGATGCGACTACCGATCGACAGCGCGGCGACCGCGCCACCCGTCGCCGTCAGCGCCACCAGTGCAGTCATCGCCGTCACCCCCAGCGCCCGGGTGCTCTGTTCGACACTGGCCGGCGCGCCGACCCGGACGATCTGTCTGATCGTGTCCGCGTCGGGCACCAGATCGGCGACTGACGGGTGCAATCCCACCCACCCGCTCAACAACAGGCCCAACCCCACGAGTGCGCCGATGCCACGCGCGATGACGGTGGCGATCGCGGCACCCTGCACGCCGAACCCGGCGAACCCCGTCATCGCGTACAACGACGCTTCCAGCCCACGGAGCCCCAGGACATCGAACAGGACGTTGTTCCGGAACCCCAGGATGAGGATCGGGTCCAAGAGCACGTTCAGCGTCACCCCGAAGGCCATCAGGTACAGCGGCGTTCGCGTATCTCCCCACCCACGGAGCAGCGACTGGAAGATGAAGAACCCGAACACGAACGGCACCCCGAGGAAGATCGTGCGGGTGTACTCGACGGCCAACGCGTGCACCGTGCTCCCCGGAACCGTGCCGACCAACGGCAGCAACACGGGCGCGAACACGAACCCAAGCGCCGAGAACGCCGCGGCGACGACGACGGTGAACACCAGGGTCTGACCGGCGACGTGGTCGGTTTCGGCCTCGTTGCCAGCGCCCTTGTGTTGGGCGACGAGCACCGACCCCGCCACGCTGAACCCGCCGCCGACACTGATCATCAAGAACACCAGCGGCCACGCGAACCCCAGGGCCGTCACCGCGTCCTGGCCCAGGCGACCGACCCAGAACGTATCTGCGAGGTTGTACCCGACCTGTAACAGGTTCGATAAGACGATCGGGAGTGACAGCACCAGCAACGGCTTCAACAAGCCCCCGGACACGAGGTCGACGGACCGGTCGGTCGAGCTCATCGACCGCCCCTCACCGAGCATGGCGACCACCGGCCCGTGTCGGTGCCGGGTGGCCAGTCGGTCATGGAGGGCGAGGACGGCATCGGACACGACAGTCCGCGAGGACTGCGGAAAGTGCTTGTGGTCCCGGGAAGGCCCTCCGGGACACCGCGTTCAGAGGTCGGGGCCGAAACTCGGGTCCTCGCCCGCGATGAGGTCAGCACACGTGTACCCGGCCTCGATCCCGCCGTTGAGACTGCGTTCGGGGTACTGGGCCATCGAGGCCATCCCGGCGTAGTAGACCCCGTCCGCCACCGCCTCACTCAGGTCGTAGGGAACGACCATGTCGAGGTAGCCGCGTTCGTACACCGGCGCCGTTCGTGGGTTGCGACTGGTTTGGATCCAGTTCACGGTGTCCGGGTCGAACGACGGGAAGAGGGATGCGATCCCGTCGAGCCAGCGGCGTTCGACCTCGGCGTCGCTCATCTGCCAGACGGGGTCGGACCGGTCCTGGACGTATTTCGGGACGTAGAGGAGGTGTTCGCCCCCGTACCGGTCGGGCGACACGTAGTTGGTGTGCTCGACCAACGCCCCGAACGGCGCGTCGTCGGCGATGTTCAACCAGTACGTGTCGGTCAACGGCTCGGACATCGAGATCAGCGAACACACCGTCCCCTGGAAGTCGATGGCACACTCGTACCCGGTCAAGGCCTCGAGGACGTTTGGCATCGCCGCCACCACCACCGCATCGATCCCCTGGGTGATGTTGGGACTGTTCGCGCCCGCAGCGGTCAACCGGGTGACCGCACCGTCCTCGAACCGGAGATCGGTCACCTCCTTGTCCGTCTCGATGTTCTCCTCGCCGACCGCGGCGACGAGTTCATCGACCAACACCCCGAACCCACCCTCCAGGTAGCCCAGGGGCTCCCCACGGAGCAGGTCCCGTTCGCCGCGGAACTGGATCCGGCCGAGCAACCACGCCGCACTCACGTCCTCTCGCCGCGTCCCGAACTTCGCCTCGAGCAACGGTTCGAAGAACGTCTCGTAGACGTTCTCGGTTGTGTGCTCGATGACGAACTCCTTGACCGGGACGTCCTCGAACTCCCGGAGGTCCTCGTAGGTGTCCCGCCGGGGCCGACCACCGCGGACGTCCACACCCAACGTCAACATCCCCAACCGGAACTTGTCGTAGAGACTCCAGTGGGGGAACGCCGCGATCTGCCAGATGGTGTCCAGCGGGTGGACGGTCCCGTCGATGTAGTAGGCGTTCTTCCCGATCGGCCACTCCAACCGGTCCTCCAACCCCAGCTCCTCGATCAACTCGACGATCGTCTCCTCGGACTTCGAGAGGTGGTGGTAGAACCGTTCGATGCGGTCGCCCTCCGTCTCGTAGGTTGCCGCCAGCCCCCCGAGGTCCTCACTCGCCTCGAACACCTGCACGTCGATTCCGTGGTGTTGGAGGCGGTAGGCGGCGGCCAGCCCGGCGATCCCGCCGCCGACGATCCCGACGGTCATGCCCGCGTGTACCCGACCCCCCGTCAAGGCCGTTGTGGTTGGCCACCCGCCGCGGTTTCTAAGACCCCCGCGTCCCTATCCGGGGGTATGCAGCAACGCACCCCGATCTCGCTCCGCGATGCGACCCTCAGCGTTCGCTGCACCGGCCTCGACGCGTTCCGTGATGCCCCAGACGCCGCCGAGAGCACGGTCCGCATCATCGGGGACTGGAACGATGTCCGCGCGGAACTGCCGGACGGCACCCGGATGGAGGTCGCCTCGAGCGTGAGTCTGACCGGGCTCCTCGACCTGCTCGACCACGTCGACGCCCGCCGTTGTGGCCGCCCAATCGTCGGGATGGGCCCCGTCCCGGTCGTCCTCGACGGCGAGGAGGTCACCCTGGGCTTCAGGGTCCCGCTCGTCGGCACCCGTGGCGAGGCCATCGACGCCGTCGAAGGCCTCGTGGAGGCGGTGTTCGCCCAGCTCCGCGCCCACGACATCGACAGCCGCGCGGTCGCCGACCGCATCGGCTCCACCATCGAGGGCGGCGTGGATGTCGTCGCCCTCCACGACCGACTGCTCGAGGGTTGACGGCGCTATCCTTTTCCCGCGGCCACGAGAGACCGCAGCATGGTCACGGTCCGGGCGCCCGCCACGAGCGCCAACCTCGGGAGCGGGTACGACGTCTTCGGGGTCGCACTCGCCGGTCCCGCGGACGTCGTCACCGTCGACCGGGCCGACACCACCACCATCGAGGTCGTCGGCGCCGGGAGCCAGTACATCCCCGAGGACCCGGGGGAGAACACGGCCGGCGTCGTCGCCGATGCCTTGGACGTCACCGCCAGCATCCACATCGACAAGGGGATCCGCCCGGCGTCCGGGCTCGGGTCCTCGGCCGCGAGTGCCGCCGCCACCGCCGTCGCCTTGGATGCCCTGTACTCGCTGGGGACCACCGACGAGGGCCTGGTGGATGCCGCCGCCGCGGGCGAGGCGGCGGTCGCCGGTACCGCCCACGCCGACAACGTCGCCCCTGCCATCCTCGGGGGGTTCACCGCCGTCGCCACGGACGGGATCGTCCACACGGACACGCCCGTCGGCGTCCCGGTCGTCGCCTGCCTCCCCGACCTCGTGGTGTCGACGCGGGACGCCCGCGCCGTCGTCCCTGACACCGTCACCACAACAGACCTGACGACCGTCGTCGGGGATGCCGCCACGCTCGTCGCCGGGATGTACGATGCCGACCCCGCCCTCATCGGTCGGGGGATGACGCCCGACCCGGCCTCCCGGGCGCGGTCGGATCTCGTCGAGGGCTACGACGCCGTCGTCACCGCCGCCCGCGACGCCGGCGCCACCGGCGTCACCGTCAGCGGCGCCGGCCCCGCCGTCCTAGCGGTCCCCCGGGTTGGAGCCGACCGCCGAGTGGCCGCCGCGATGGTCGACGCCTTCGAGGACCGTGGGGTCGCCGCCCGCGCCTACCGGACGACCATCGGCGCAGGCGCCCGGTTTCTCTCCTGACCGGCTCACACGCCGCGGCCCTGTAACTGCTCTTCTTCCGGGAGGTCGGTGTTGGCCTCCCCGCTCATCCCCTTCCCGATGTCCGTCGCGATCTCGACGAGCCGGTCGGGATCGTCCCAGTTCGTCACGGCATCGACGATCGCCGCCCCCATCGCCTCGGGGTTCTCCGCCCCGAAGATCCCCGAGCCCACGAAGATGCCATCACACCCGTGATGCATCATCAATGCGGCATCGGCCGGCGTCGCGATGCCCCCAGCCGCGAAGTTCACGACGGGCAACCGCCCCAGGTCCGCGGTCTCGTGGACGAGTTCCGCGGGCGCCTCGTGCTCGCGCGCCCACGCCTCCCGTTCCTCATGGGTCGCGCCCTCCAGCTGACGGATCGCGCCCTTGATGTTCCGCTGGTGGTGGACCGCCTGATTGACGTCGCCGGTCCCGGCCTCGCCTTTCGTCCGGATCATCGCCGCCCCCTCGTCGATGCGGCGCAAGGCCTCCCCGAGGTCACGGGCGCCACACACGAACGGGGCGTCGAAGTCACGTTTGTCGATGTGGTACCGCTCGTCGGCCGGCGTCAACACCTCCGACTCGTCGACCATGTCGACGCCCAGCGCCTGCAAGATCTCGGCCTCCTTCGTATGTCCGATCCGGGCCTTCCCCATCACCGGGATCGACACCGCGTCGATGATCTCGGCGACGTCTGCGGGGTCGGCCATCCGGGCAACACCGCCGCGTTTCCGGATGTCGGCCGGCACCGCCTCGAGGGCCATCACCGCGACCGCCCCGGCCTCCTCGGCGATCTTCGCCTGCTCGGCGTTCACGACGTCCATGACCACCCCGCCTTTCTGCATGCGGGCAAATCCCCGCTTGACGAGTTCGGTCCCGCGTTTGAGGTCCTCAACGTCAGTTGCCTCGGTCATGGCCTCGACTTTGGGCCCGACGCTCTAAGTGGTGTTGGTTGCTAACGCCACGAACCGGACCCGTTTTGACCCCGCCGTCCTCAGCCTCCGCCGATGGCCACACCGACGGCGGTCCTCGACCGCCTCACCAGCGAGGCGGGACTGCCCACGCCCCGGGGCCTACCCCGGTTCGTCGCCCCGTTACCCACGTGGCTCGAGAACCTCGGCCTCCATCTCGCCTGGCCGATCGCCGTCATCAACCTCGTCGGCACCGCCTTCGGCTTCTGGTACTACCGGTTCCAGTTCCAGATGGCCGCCCCGATCGCGTGGCCACTCGTCCCCGATAGCCCCATGGCCACCCTGTTCATCGCGGCCTCACTGGTTGCGTGGCGCCTGGACTACGACGCCGAACTCATCCACATGCTGGCGTTCTTCGGCTGTCTCAAACTCGGGTTCTGGACGCCGTTCGTCCAACTGTTCATCAACGGGCAAGGCGACCTCGCGACGTGGTTGTACTGGTTCCTGATCGGAAGCCACCTCGCCATGGCCGTCCAGGCGTTCCTCATCCAACGGTACGCCCGGTTCTCCATCCCGGCCATCCTCGCGGCGACCACGTGGTACTGGGCCAACGACATCGTCGACTACTTCGTCCGGTTCGCCGGGGACTACCACCACACCCTCCTCCGGGCCGAGGCCACCGCCGGTGGCTACACCCACCTCACCACCGCCCACAACCTCGCCGCCGCAGCCGCCGTCACCCTCACCCTCCTGGCCACGACGTTGGCCTTCCTCACCCGCCGCCACCGCACCCGCCCCTGATTTGACCCTGGGCCTATGACAGGGGGTATGGGTCAGTACGAAACGGTCGCCGACCTCTCCCTCTCGATCACGACGACCGACCGCACCCGACAGTCCCTGGCGACGGCCGCCGGGTTCGACCGCGTCACCACCACGGTCACCCTCGGCGGCGACGGGACCACGGGCCGCGGGGAGGACGTCACCTACGACACCGACGCCCACGCCGCCTGGGCCGACGCCCCAAGCCTCGAGAACACGCTCGCGGGCGACTGGACTTTGGACAGTTTCTGCAGCCACCTGGACGGTGTCGATCTGTTCCCCACCCGGGACCCACCTGGGCCCTCGGCGCGCCGGTACCGGCGGTGGGCCCTCGAGAGCGCCGCCCTCGATCTCGCCCTCACCCAAGCCGACCACACCCTGGCCACCGTCTTCGACCGCGAGGCGGCGCCGACCCGGTTCGTGGTCAGCTCCCGCGTCACCGACGGCGACACTACCAGGGTCCAGGCCCTCCTCGACACCCACCCCGACACCCGATTCAAACTCGACGCCACCGCCGCCTGGAGGCCGGCCGTCGTCGAGGACCTGGCGGCCACCGGCGCCGTCGACGTCATCGACCTCAAGGGCCAGTACACCGACCCCGACGTCCGGGAACCGATCGACCCCGTCCTCTACGATCGTGTGATCTCCGGCTTCCCCGACGCCATCATCGAGGACCCCGGCGTCGACGACACCGTCGAAGAACTGCTCGCCGCCCACCGCGACCGGCTCTCCTGGGACGCCCCAATCACCGGAATCGACACCATCGAGGACCGGCCCTGGCCACCGACCTGGTTGAACGTCAAACCCTCCCGATTCGGTACACTCCAGACCCTGTTCGGGGTCCTGGAGTACGCCGACCGCCACGACATCCGACTCTACGGCGGCGGCCAGTTCGAACTCGGCATCGGCCGCCGCCAGATCCAAGCGCTGGCGGCCGTCTTCTACCCCGACGCCCCGAACGACATCGCCCCCACACAGTACCACGCCCCCACCGTCAGGACTGACGCCCCAACCAGTCCATTACCCCCACCATCGGCCCCCGGGTTCGGTCGGTGACCACGTCACGCGACAGGTATATCGGCCGGGAGACCAAACCTCGGACCAACCCGGTTCGTCCGTTCGACGGGCGGCCAGGAGGTTCGTATGGACGACTCGATCAAATATCTCATCCACGCACGCATCGTGGCCGACGGCGTCGTTGACCGCACCGATGTCGTCGGCGCCGTCTTCGGTCAGACCGAGGGGCTGCTCGGGGACGAACTCGACATCCGCGGTCTCCAGGAATCATCGAAACTCGGACGCGTCGACGTCGAGATCGAAACCGAGAACGGCCAGTCGTTTGGCACGCTCACCATCGGCTCCGCCCTCGACAAGGTCGAGACCGCCATTCTCGGCGCCGCCTTAGAGACGATCGACCGGGTCGGACCCTGCACCGCCGACATCGAAGTCACGAAGATCGAGGACGTCCGCGCCGCGAAACGCCGCGCCGTCATCGATCGTGCGAAGGAACTTCTCGTCGGCGGGTTCGACGACGCCGCCCTCACCAGCTCCGAACTCATCGAGGAGGTCCGAGACAGCACCCGTCCCGGGAGCGTCACCGAGTACGAGGGATTGCCGGCCGGTCGGTCTGTCACCTCCAGTGACGCCGTCATCCTCGTGGAGGGGCGGGCCGACGTCCGTCGTCTCGTGGAAGCCGGGATCAACAACGTCGTTGCCATCGAGGGCACCAACGTCCCCGACGCCATCGTGGAACTGACCCAGGATCGGACGACGACCGCCTTCCTGGACGGCGACCGCGGCGGCGACCTGATCTTACGGGAGCTCGCGCAGGTCGCGGCCGTCGACCAGGTCGCGCGCGCCCCCCGCGGCCGGTCGGTCGAGGACCTCAGCCGCCAAGAGGTGACCACCGCCTTGCGGGAGAAGGAACCGTTGAACGTCGCCCTCGCCCGCGTGGAGGGGGCCGAAGACGACGGGGCGCCGGCCCGCCCCGACGGGAGCACCGACCAGCTCCCGCCAACCGACGCCGAGCCACCCGCCTCGGCCGACCGACCATCACCCCCGGAACCAACGGACGAGGACGCCCAATCCGCCGCCGGCGCCGAGACCCCCGCAACCATCCCCGGACACGCCGCAACCATCATCGGGGAACACACCGGCAGAGCCCGGGTACTCGACGCCGACGCCAGCGTCATCGCGGACGGAGACGCCGAGGACGCCCGAACCCTCCTCGAGTCGACGGCCAGTCCTGCCGTCCTCATCGTCGACGCGGCCGCCGACCAGGCGTTGGCCGATGTCGCAGCCGACGCCGGCGTCGACCGCATCGTCGCCGCCGCACGTGGCGATTTCGTCAAGCAACCCGCCGCCGTCCGCGTCCACACGAACGAGGAGGTCCAACAGTCCGACCTCCCACCGGATACCCCGTCCTGATCACAGGACCGCCCACGCTAGCGCCCCACCGCAGACCGCGCCGACAGCCGTCGCCAGGAAGTTCACCGACTGGTTCCCGATCCACCCGCCCTCGACTGTCGCGCCGAACACGCTATCTGCGGTCATCCCGGCGAACCCCGCGACGACCACGATCGTCGCTGCGATGGCGCCGACATCGAAGGCGATGACCGCCAACCCGGCGATGATCGCGGTACCGACGAGTCCTGCGACCTCTCCCTGCCAGGTGACCGCCCCGTCGTCGCCGGCCTCCACCCGTTCGAGGGTCGTGATCAACCGCGGGTTGTCGTACAGGCCCCCGATCTCGCTTGACAACGTATCTCCCAACGCCGTCGCGACACTCCCCGCGAACGCGAACTGGAACGCCATCCCGCTCACACCCAACCGTCCGTGGGCGGCGAACAACAGCAACGCCACCAACGCGGCCAACGAGTTCCCGAGGACGTTGCCGCTGCCACGCGCCCCGCCCCGGGCCTCCGCGACCCCGCGTTCGAGCTTCCGCTCGTACCCGTACTTGGTCGAGAGGCCACCGATGCCGAAGAACGCGAACAACACCACGAACCAGCCATACCCGCCCAGTACCACGGCGAGCAACCCCAGCAACACCCCTGTCACCATCCCCGGGACCGAGGCCGCGTCCAAGGCGTAGGACAACGCCCCGAACAACAGCGTCACCGCCAACGCCACCGCCACTCGCTCGACGGAGACGACCACCGCCAGGTCCGTGAACAACCACAACAGCGTCGCCGCAGCGAACAACACGAGGGGGTCCTCCCGTGCGAGAAACACCGACCGCACCAACGCACCGACCAAGGCGCCACTCGCAGCCAGGAACACCGCCTCCGGGAACGGGGGGGCCGTCGTCCCGGCGACGGTCGCCACCACGTACTGGGCCGCCACCGCCGCGACGCCGCCGACGGAGGCAAACGCCGTGACCCGTGACAGGGGATCAGCCGCGTAAAACCGGACGAGTTCGGCGCCCAGATTCCCGTACCCCACGAGGACGACGGTGGCGACGAACACCGGGATCGGCAGTCCGAACACGGTCACCACGCCGAGGCCAGCGATCGCGAACGCATACGCCACGAACCCGTGTAACCGTCCTGCCTGCCGGTCCCCCGGCCGCGCCAGGAGCTCGAAGACCACCCCGTCACGAACCGCCAGTGCCGCCACGCCCAGGACGGCGAACGGCACCGGTGTCACCCGTCCGAGCAGCGGCGCCGCGACCGCCAGCGTGGCGACAGCGGCGAAGACGGCCGCCCGACGCAGGCTCCGGGGCACAGTGTTCCCCCTGCACCGAGCCGGCACTTACCAGTTCCGAACCGGGTATCCACGCCGCCACGAGAGGTTTTTGCCCCCGGACGACCCCTGGGCGGACGTGGGGCTGTACGACCGCTACCTCGCACTCCGGGTTCGCCGCACATCGCTCGCCGACCGACCGGACCACGTCGCCCTGGTCATCACCGAACGGGACCTCCTCGAGCAGGGCGCCTACGACACGCTGTCGGCGGTCCTGAACTGGGCGTTCGAGTACGGAGCCGACCGCGTCACCGTCTACGTCAGCGTCCTTGACGAGGCAGCCGTGGCGACGCTGAAGCGGGAACTCGCCGCCGTCTCCGCACCCCGCGAGGTCGCCGTTCGCGGTCCCGATGACACCGAACAGGTCGCCGCCCCCATCCGGATCAGCGTCGGTCTCGGCGGGAAACACGAGTTCGCGGAAGCCGTCCGCTCCCTGGCCGAGGCGGTCGAAGCTGAGACCCTCGATCCCACCGCCATCGACGCCGACCACATCGAAGCCGAACTCGTCTTCCCACAGGAACCCGATCTCGTCGTCAAGACCGGCGCCGAGCGCCTCTCGGATTTCATGATCTGGCAGTCCGTCTACTCCGAACTGTACTTCACCGACGTCAACTGGCGGAACCTCCGGCGCCGCGACTACCTGCGTGCCATCCTCGACTACGTCGACCGGCACCGACGGTTCGGCCGCTGATCAGTCTGCATCGACGCCCCGGTCCACGGCCCCCGTATCCGGGTCCTCGCTGGCGGGTAACGACCCACGGACACGGTCGACGACCGCCCGCGCCTCCGTGAGTTCGGCGCCCACTCCGGCGCGGAGCAACGCCAGTGCCCGCTGCACCCGGGCCTGCCGCCGCGACTCCTCGCGGGCCTCGTAGGTCCGGATCGCCCGCAGGAAATCTGACTCGGAGAACGCCGGCCAGTACGGCGTACAGAAGTACACTGCCGCCTCGTTCCCGTTGGCGTGCCATGGCAAGAAATTCGACGTGCGTTCGTCGCCGCCGGTCCGCACGATCAGATCGACGTCACGGGCCGGCCCCGCCGACAGGCGACGAGCGACCGTCGCCGCATCCACCTCTCCGGCCGTCAACTCCCCGTCGGCCACGTCCCGGGCGACGTCACGTGCCGCCCCGAGGAGCTCGGCGCGACCGCCGTACGCTAACGCGATGTTTAACTGGAGGGCGTCGTACGCCGCCGTGCGGTCTTCTGCATAGGACACGGCCTCCTGCACCCGCCGGGGTAACCGATCGATTTCACCGATGGCATTGATCGCCACCTCGTCCTCGTGGACCCGGTCGGCATCGGCGAACTCCGTGAGCTTCTCCTCGATGAGATCGAACAGGTGCTCCCGTTCATCCGCGGGGCGATTGAAGTTCTCCGTGGAGAACGCGTACAACGTCAACTCCTCGACACCGAGGTCGGCACACCACGACAACAGATCGGCGGTCGTCTCCGCGCCTGCGGCGTGTCCCGCGGCCGCGTCCTCGCCACGTTCTCTCGCATAGCGACGGTTCCCGTCCTGGATCACCGCGACGTGGGTCGGTGCCCCATCCACCTCTCGGCGCAACAACGCTGCATACACCGCTTCGACACGATCACCGACCCACCGACGAACGGACATCACCCACAGCGTCGACGGCCCAGCGTATGAGCCTTGTGACCCATCCCGAGACCGTCAACCGTTTATCCGGACGACTGTTCGTCTCCGCCATGCCGGACACGGTCGACCGCGAGCTCTACCGGCGGGCCGCCGCCCTCCTCGAACCGGGAGAGATCGAGTTACACGGCGCCGTCGTCCACACCGACTACACCTCAGACGAGGAGACCCTCCTGCATCGCGCGACCGTCGACATCGGGGACGCGATCGCGGCGGTCCTCGATGCCCCCGACACCTACGTCTACTCCGGGACCGACGACCCCGAGTTCGGGCTCAACCAACACCAGGGCCTCACCCTCGCGGCCGACGAGTTCGTCTGGGAATGCCAGCAACTGCTCCGGGACGGGACCTACGACATCGTCGTCTACTGGGAGGCAACCGCGGACATCGAGACCGTGTTGGCCGCCATCCGTGACCAGGGCCACCGTGTCGTCGGCGTCACCGAGGACGGTCCCGTCGACACGGGCTGAAGTCTGCCCGCCAGTGGAAGGTTTTACGTACGGTGACAGGCTACCCGGAGTAACGACCACCGCCAATACATGAGCACGAGAGCCGTTGTCGTGACGAGTGTCCGGGTCACGCATGCGGACGCCGACCTGGCGGACATCGAAGCGATCGCCCCCACCGACGACCGGGCCGCCGTCACCGCCCTCCACGAGGAACGCGGCATCCAGGAGGCACTCCTCCTCGCGACTTGTCATCGCGTCGAGGCATACGTCGTCGCGTCCGACCGGGAGACCGGTGAAGCGGCGCTGCGGGCGATCCTCGACCCGGGCCCCGTCGCTCGGTGGGCCGGCCACCGCGACAGTCTCCGCCACCTGCTCGCCGTCGGTGCCGGCCTCGACTCCGCCGTCCTCGGCGAAGACCAGATCCTCGGCCAGCTCAAGGCAGCCGCCGAGACGGCCCGGGAGGCCGATGCTCTCGGCCCGATGCTAGACGCTGCCGCGATGAAAGCCGCCCACGTCGGCGAACGCGCCCGCACCGAGACCGCCATCAACGATGGCGTCGTCTCCCTGGGGAGTGCTGCCGCCCGCTTCGCCGCCCGCACCATCGACCTCGACGAGGACACCGCAGTCGTCGTCGGCGCCGGGGAGATGGGGCGTCTCGCCGCGAAGGCACTCGCCGACACCGACGGCATCACCCGTGTCGTCGTCGCCAACCGAACCGAAGATCGCGCCCAGACCGTCGCGGCCGCCCTGCCCGTCCCCGCCAGGGCCACGGGCCTCGAGGAGCTCGCCGCCCCCGTCACCGACGCCGCCGTCGTGGTGACCGCCACCGCCAGTCCGACCCCGGTCGTCGACACCGACGTCCTCGCCGCGGCCGGCGACACCCTCATCGTCGACCTGGGCCGGCCCCCGGACGTCACCGACGACACGCCAGCCCCCGTGACGGTCTATGACCTCGACGACAT
Source organism: Halobacteriaceae archaeon (assembly GCA_042216925.1). Taxonomy (GTDB): domain Archaea; phylum Halobacteriota; class Halobacteria; order Halobacteriales; family Halobacteriaceae; genus JBDGTJ01. Next base: position 8,685 of record JBDGTJ010000042.1, on the reverse strand, counting down.
CGAAGCCGTCACCGATCAGGCCGTCGACCGCCGCCGCGAGGCAGCATCCGCCGTCGAGTCCATGGTCGACGCCGAACTCCACAACCTCATCCAACACCTGAAACGCCAACGCGCCGACGAGGTCATCGCCGCCATGTACGAGAGTGCCGACACCGTCAAACGCCGGGAACTCGAGACGGCACTCTCCCGGCTTGGGGCGGCTGGCGACCTCACTGACGACCAGGAGGCCATCGTCGCCGACCTCGCCGACGCATTGGTCTCCCAGCTGTTGGCCGCTCCCACCCGGAGTCTCCGGGACGCAGCAGCCGAGGACGACTGGGAGACCATCCACACCGCCCTCCAACTGTTCGACCCCGAGTTCGGCGATAACTCCCCGTTCGCCGAGTCGTTCCCTGATGCCGTCGACGTCGCCGACAGCCCTGGCGAGGACGACTAGGCGCCGAACCCCCGTTTTAAGAGTGTGAGGGCCCACGGTCCTGATATGGCAGACCTGCTCAGCGACGCTGCAATCGCCGACCGGCTCCCGGAGCAGTGGTCACAGGACGACGACGAGATCGTCCGCACCGTCACCTTCGATGCCTACCTCGACGGCGTCGGCTTCGCCGCCGGTGTCGCCGGGCTGGCGGAGGACGCGTTCCATCACCCCGAACTCACGATCGGGTACAAGGAAGTCGAAATCCGACTCACCAGTCACGAAGCCGGCGGCGTCACCGAGGCCGACATCGAGTTGGCCGAACGCATCGAGGGGCTGGTGTGACAACACCCCGGTACACGTTCCGGGTCCGGTTCCGACTGGACCCCGACGGCGTCACCGTCGACCCCGCCGAGTTCGAGACCCGGATGGCCCGACCCGCTGTTGACCCCGGCACCGATGGGTGGCTGTTCTTTCGGGACAACCTCTGGCGCGGCGAGATCGGCGACGAATCCCACCTCGCATCCCTCGCCACCGAGGCGTTAGGCGTCCGCGTCGTCGACATCGAGTACGCGGCCTTCATCACTGACCGCGAGCACTGGGCGGCGTTCCGTGAGGCGATCGCGGCAGATCTGGAAGCGTTCCGCGCCGACGACGTCGAGTCGGTCATCACCAAGTACCTGGGGAGCAGCGTCGAACTCCGGGACTGAGCGCACAAGATTTATCCTCGAACAGCCGGTACTGACCCGCTCCCGTGGCATCGACCGGGTACGACGTCTGGCTGTGGGACCTCGATGGCACCCTCGTCGACACCGAGTGGGGCTACATCCGGGAGCGGTTCGACCGGGTCGGCGACCGGTTGGGCGTCGAGTTCACCGACCGCGATGCCGCCGATATCTGGCATGGATTCGGTGGCTCCCGGGAGCAGGCACTTCGGGCCCGCGATATCGACCCGGCAACGTTCTGGCCTGCCTTCCACGCGGTCGAGGACCCCACCGCCCGAGCGGAGGCCACCTACCTCTACGACGACGCCACCGTCATCGCCGACCTCGAGGCCCCAACCGGCGTGGTCACCCACTGTCAACGGTTCCTCGCCGACCCCGTGCTCGACCACCTCGACATCCGGGACTGGTTCGACACCGTGATCTGCTGTACGGACGACACCGGGTGGAAACCCGACCCCGCCCCCGTCGAACAGGCTCTCGCCGCCATCGACGCTCCCCGTACGTCCGGCGTGCTCGTCGGCGACTCCACGGGTGACGTCGGCGCCGCGTGGAACGCCGGGTTGGACGCCGTCCATGTCGAACGCCATCACCCGGCGCGCCGGGGCTACTGTGTCCTCGGCGACCACCAGGTCACCGACCTCACTGCAGTCCCCGGATTAAACTCGGATTAACTGGGGATAACTCCGGGTGACGGTCACCCCGGTTGAAGGGCGGTCGATCCCAAGGAGATACTGGAGGCGCCAGGGTCGAGGCACCTCAGCGCGGCCGCCTTGGACTCCCCCTGGGCGGTCGCCGGCAGCACAGTCGGCATCGACCCCCGCCTCCCCCATCCCCCACTCCCGCCGTGTCTGCGACGCACCCGGTCGGCGCGGTTCACGCCGACCATCGCTTTTAACCGCGCACCACCCGTTGGGACCGGTATGTCCACGCTTCGCGAGGCCCTGTCGAACCTCCCCGAACCCGTGTTCGCCGACCTCCTCGAGTCCGAGGACGGGTATCTCCTCGTGTTCGACCTCCCGGGCGCGACCGACGCCAGCGTGGACGTCTTCGAACAGGACGGCGTCCTCCACATCGAGGCCGCACGCGAGAAACGGGTCCCCGACGGGTTCGAGTACCGCCGCGAGGACCGATCGCTGTTCCTGGACGCCACGATCCCGCTGCCGCCGGACGCGAGCGGCGAGGACGCCGCTGCCGCCATCGACCGCGGCGTCCTCGAGGTCCACGTCCCCAAGCGACGCGCCGTCGAAGGCCGGTCGATTCCCATCGAGGACGTCGAGGGTTGAACCAGTGGTGCTGCGTGCGTACCGCCGCTTTTTCGTCGTCTCCTATCACTTCCTCCCGCTCGTCTGGGGCTGGCTCCGTGATCGACGCCGGTTCATCATCGTCGGCGGCCGCCGCCAGGTCTCGGCCGATCGTCGCACTCGTCGCGCCCGCCGGTTGCTCGACTCGCTGTTGACCCTCGGCCCGACGTTCATCAAACTCGGCCAACTCCTCTCTACCCGGCCCGACATCCTTCCACCCGAGTACGTCGACGTCCTCGCCGAACTCCAGGACCAGGTGCCGCCGGCCGAGTGGAGCGGGGCCAAAGCGGTGATCGAGGCGGAACTCGGCCCCCTCGAGGAGCGATTCGACTCCTTCGATACCGATGCGATCAGTGGCGCCAGCCTCGGACAGGTGTACGTCGCGACCGTCGACGGGGAGCGGCTCGCGGTGAAGGTCCGTCGCCCCGGGGTCGAGACCCTCGTCGAAGCAGACCTCCGCGTGATTACCTGGGTGCTTCCGGTCATCCGACGGTTCGTCCCCGAGGGCCAGGCGTTCTCCCTCGCGAACCTCGCCGACGAGTTCGAGAAGACCATCCGCCAGGAGATGGACTACGAGCGGGAGGCCAGGATGCTCAACCGCATCCGCGCCAACTTCGCCGACCGAGACGACATCGTGATGCCCCGCGTCGTCGAGTCCCACTCCGAGGCCCGGGTACTGACCATGGAGTACGTGCCGGGCACGAAGATCACGGACACCGCGACCCTCGACGAGATGGGGATCGACCGGAGCGACGTCGCCGAACGCCTCCAACGCGCGTACCTCCAGATGATCGTCGATGACGGCATCTTCCATGCCGACCCCCATCCGGGGAACCTCGCGGTCCAACCCGACGGCACCATCGTCTTCTATGACTTCGGGATGTCGGGGACGGTCGATGAATCCGTTCAGAACAAGATCGTCGACTTCTACATCGCGGTCGCCCGCCAGGACATCGACGAGATCCTCGACGTCCTCGTCGACCTTGGGACCCTGTCCCCCGATGCCGACCGGGCGACCATGGCCGAGGTGATGGAACTCGCCATCCAGGACGCCCGCGGCGAACGCGTCGAACAGTACCGCGTCCAACAGATCGTCGACCGGGTCGAGGGAACCATCTACGAGTTCCCGCTGCGCCTCCCGTCGAATCTGGCATTGGTCCTCCGGGTCGCCACCGTCGTCGAAGGCGTGTGTGTCACCCTCGATCGGGACTTCGATTTCATCGCGGTCGCCACCCAGTACCTCACCGACCGCGGCTACCGCGAGGAGAGTCTCCGCCACGCGGTCGAGGCGTTCGGCGAGCAGGTCCAGGACGCATCCACGGCCCTGCTGCGGACGCCCCCGAAACTTGAGCGGATGCTCGATCGGTTCGACCGCGACGACTTCTACGTCCGGGCCGACATCGAGGATTCGGATGCGCTGCTCGAGACGCTGGCGCGCCGACTCGTCCTGGGGATGGTCCTCGCGGCCACCACCCTCTCGACGACAGTGTTGTACGTCGTCGAGGACTACCGCGCGGCCGCCGTCGCCGCGGTCGCCACGGTCGTGGTGCTGGGCTTGTTGTACCGGTCGTTCCGTCGGCGACGCGGCCTCCGCGCCCGACCCCAGTTCACGCGGCAGAACCTCCGAAACCGGCGTCGCGAGTGAGGGGTCAGTGGGTGGCCACGTACTCCACTAGGTTCTCGATGAAGACGTCGTTGTCCGCGTTCGCGAACCGATCGACGGTGAACAGCGTCTGATCGCTGATGGCGACGACGTTCCCGGTCCGGACAACCACGCCACGGGAACGGGTGGCACCGGTACCCGCGATGTGCGTGTTGGCCCCGGTCTCGAGGACCCGGTGTCCGTCGGTGGCGGTGACCGCGGTGGCGATATACGTGGCCACCCGGTCGACTCCGTCAGTGAGCGGCGATGACGCCGAGGGCCGGGCGAAGACGTTCCGATAGACCCCGGCGTACGTCCTGAGGTTGTAGATGTACCGTGACCGGTAGGTGATCCCGTAACTCCGGGCGAGGGCCGCCGGTCGGTCGTCTGTCCGGACGATCCCTGCCTGGAGGCCGGCGCGGACCACCCGCGCCTGGGTCGGTTCGCCAACGAGAATCAACTGACCGCCGGTGCCGGTGAACTCGTTGACCGCCGCCACCTGGGAGCGGGTGTAGCTGTTCCGTGGCGTCATCACGACGAAGACGTCCGCGGCCGCTAACTCCCCGGCGAAGTTCCCGGTCTCGGTGAGGAATCGCACCGTGAACCCCGCCTCGGTGAACGCGTGGAGCAGCGGTTTCATCTCGGCGCGGCTGAACTGGTTGCGGTGGGCCTCGTCGATGAGGACCACCTGTCCCGACGCATCCACGCTCGGATCGATCGACCCGGTTGCCTCGGGTCGATCAGCGATCAAGGACGCCGGCTCGAACTCGGGGTGATCGACCGTGATCGCCTCGAATCCCCCGGCACCCGCGGTAAGGACCGACGACAGCACCACCACCGCGAGGACGATAGCGACGGTCGTGACAATCACGCCGACCGCCTGCCGCTCGTCGGGCAACTACACCACCTCCCCACCCGAGACCCGGGTGCGGTTCGTCGCTGCTGACGCGTTGGTCACCGTCCCGGCCGGCACGACGCGGTCGCTGAACGCCTGGTAGGCGACCGATTGGGCGAGCATCAGGATGTTCGGTCCGGTGGCCGCTGTGCCGTTCCCGACGAAGTACTCGGGCCCGACGAGCCGTTTGTCCTCGACCGGGGAGGCGGTGTAGGCCGTCCGGGTGACGAAGGTCGTCGTCCCGGAGCGATCGTAGACGGTGACCCGGTATCGGTTCAGGTCTGCAGCCTCGGCAGCGTGTTGGATGGCTGCCTGTAAGCCACCGATTTCGTCGGCGATCCCGGTCTGGACCGCCCGCGGCGCACTGAACAGTTTCGCCGTCGCGATCTCGGTCCGCGAGATCGAGAGGGCGTCGCCGCGCTGGGCCATCACCGCTCCCAGGAAGGCGTGTTTGGCGGCATCAACCTTGTAGTACCAGCTCCGCCGGTCGCCCCCGGTCTCTTTGGCGGGCCCGGTCACGACGACCTGTTCACGTGGTGGTACGTCACGCGGGGCGATGAAGACCACGCCGACGCTCCCGATGAGCGAGGACGGTTTCACAAAGATGTGGTCCGCTGCGACGGCGGTATAGTAGGCGCCGGACGCGGCGATGGAGTTGACACTGACGATGACGGGCAGTTCCGTGGCGGCACGGGCGACCGTGAGGTACAGCTGTTCGCTGGCGGCGGCGCCCCCACCGGGACTGTTCACCCGGAGGACGATCGCCTCCACGGCGGGATTGCTGACCGCGCGTTCGATCTGGGTGGCGACCGCGTTGGCGGCGTCACCGTCGATGCCCCCCGACAACCGGATGACCGCTACCTTCGGAGCGGTCCCCGCACCCGGCGCCGCCGAGAGCGCGACCGGGGCGAGTTGGAGGCCGAGCAACAGTCCGATGACGACGAGGAGTACGTACGAGTCGGTGACCGCGTCGATGCCGCGGCCGACATCCTCTCGGACGTCGTCGACGATCGATCCATCACCATGTGTGTCACTCCCACCCATACGCCGACCTCCCACTAGACCGGCAAAAAGCCTGGGCTCGGCCCGCGGACGGTCCCAACCAGCCACAGAAACCGGCAATCGGTGCCGGTACACACATGTTTTCAACCTATTTTTATCCAGAGAGCGGTATGGCACGCCGAGACGACCGCGCCTGGCGCCGACTCCTGTTCGGTCGGGAGGACCTCCCGGACCCGGACTACCCTGTCGACCACGTCCCCGCCGACGAACGCAAGGACCTCGTGAGCATCTCAGCGGTCCTGTTGGGCTTCGTGTTCTTCGCGGGCACCCTCTGGGCGGGGGCAGAGGTCGGCGCCGCGATGGGCTTTGGCTCCATGCTGACAGCGATGTTCGTCGGCTACATCATCCTCGGCGTTTACGTCGCCGCCCTCTGTGCCATCGCGGCGAAAGCGGGGTTGACGACCGTGTTGCTCTCCCGGTACACTTTCGGCCGCTGGGGCGCCAAGTGGGCGGACCTGCTCTTGGGCGGCACCCAGGTCGGGTGGTTCGGCGTCACCATCCCCCTCATCGCCGTCCCGACCGCGAAGTACTTCGGCGTCAACACACCGGCCTTCGTCAGCGCCCTCATCGTCGTCTGGGGCGCCCTCCACCTCCTGACCGCCTACTACGGGTACGACGGCATGGAACTCCTGTCCTTCGTCGCCGTCCCGCTGCTCATCATCGTCGGCCTCCTCTCGATGTACCTCGCCATCCAGGACGTCGGGGGCTTCTCGGCGTTACTGGACCAGACCGGCAGCGGCGACATGGCCTTCGGTGCCGCCGTCACCATCGTCGTCGGGACCTTCATCAGCGGCGGCACCCAGGCCCCGAACTGGGCGCGGTTCGCCACCAACTCCCGCGTCGGGTTCTGGGCCGGATTGATCGCGTTCCTGTTCGGTAACGGCTTCCTGTTCCTCAGTGGAGCGGTGGGTGGCGCCGTCTACAACGTCACCCCAGCCGGCGACCTCTATGCGGTCCTGACCGCCCAGGGACTGGCCGCCATCGGCCTGATCGCGTTGGTACTGAACATCTGGACCACCAACGACAACGCCGCCTACGCCTTCGGCGTCGCCGGAAGCGAGGCCTTCGAGTTCGACCGCAAACGCCCGTTCGTCCTCGGCGGCGGCATCATCGGCATCGCCCTCGCCCTGTTCGGCGTCGACGATCTCCTCCTCCCGTGGCTGTCCACGCTGGGCCAGTACGTCCCACCGCTGGGCGGGGTCATCCTCGCGGACTTCCTGATCTGCTGGCGATTGAACATCCCCCGTATGGAGGACATCGAGTTCACCCAGGTCCGCTGGGTCGGGATTCTCGCCTACCTCCTGGGCTGTGTCATCGCCGTCTTCTCGGCGGGCCAGGTCATCCCCGGGGTCACCGCCCCCGCACCCATCCCGGCGCCCGCCGGCGCGTCACTCAACGGGTTGATCGCGGCGTTTGGCTTCCAGGTCCTGGGATACTACGCCCTCGAACGCACCGACATCCTCCCCGGCCACCACGTCGAACGGGACGCCGACACCCTCTGAACGGCCCCAGTCTTGGGCCTTTCCTTCGTCGACGTCGTCCGAGGCCACCGTGAGGGCGTCCCTGCTACCACTCTGGGTTGGGCGCCCTGTCCGGTGGCCCCTCGGGCCGATCCATCGAAGATCCTCCTCGACGGTCGTGTCCTCCTGACCAGGGGGTGGCTCTGGCCGCCAGACCAGCGCTTATCCTCGCCCCCATCCAGACACCGGTATGGACATCGCACCCTTCGGGTTAGAACGGTGGTTCACCCGCCACGAACACACCGCCGACATCATGCTCGCCGAGTCGGGCATCCGGTCGTTGCCCGCCGACCGGTTCGACACCGATCCCGGGGAGCTGGGGTATGTCATCCCCACCAACGGCGACCCGGACCTCCGGGCGGCCGTGGGCGACCGGTACGACCGCGACGCCGAGGAGGTCCTGTTCACCTGTGGGACACAGGAGGCGAACTTCCTCGCGTTCCTCGCACTCCTCGATGCCGACGATCACGCCGTCGTCGTCACCCCCACCTACCAGGCATTACACGCCGTCCCGGACGCCGTCGCCGACGTCACCACCGTCTCGCTCTCACCGCCGGACTGGCATCTCGACGTCGACGCCGTCGCCGACGCCATCCGCCCGGACACCCAGGTCATCGTCCTCAACAACCCGAACAATCCCACCGGTCGCTACCACGATCGGGCCACCGTCGACGCCCTCTACGACCTCGCCGTCGACGCCGACGCCTACCTCCTCTGTGACGAGGTGTACCGCGGCCTCGCCGAGGACCCCTTGCCCCCGGTCGCCAGCCTCGGCGCCCACGGCATCTCGACGACCAGTCTCACCAAGGCCTACGGCCTCGCAGGCACCCGATTCGGGTGGTTGGTCGGTCCCCGTGACCTCGTCGATGCGGCCTGGCAGTGGAAAGACTACACCACGATCTCCCCGTCGATCTTCGGCCAGCACATCGCCCGCCAGGCACTCGGGGACATGGAGGCAACCATCCTCGCGGAGAACCGCGACCTCGCCGCCACGAACCGGGGCATCGTCGCCGACTGGCTTGCCGCCCACGACCTCGCGTGGTACGACCCGGTCGGCGTCAATGGCTTCCCCACCATCCCCGAGGGGTACGAAGACGCCCGATCGTTCTGTACCACCGTCGTCGAGGA
>JBDGTJ010000011.1:0-35506 GCA_042216925.1 Halobacteriaceae archaeon | reverse complement strand
CGACTCCTGGATGCGGACGAACCCCTCGATCGAGGAGCCGTCGAAGTAGATCCCGTCCTCGAAGGCTTTCTCGGCTTGACTGGCGGGGATGGAGACGTTCTTGACGGTGCCGAGGATGTCGGTGAACTGGAGACTCAGGAAGTCGACGTTCTCGGCGTCGATGCGGTCCAGGACGTCCTCGGCGCTCGCCCCGGCAGAGTTTGGGTTTGAGTTCGTCATCCTTGTGACGGATGAGTTCGAGTATCTTCAGTATAATAACCCTAACGATGAATGGATAAGGAGAATTCGAGTTTAATTTTGGACGTTCGTAAGATTATTGTCGGGGGATGGTGTAGATGAGGTCGATGACCTACGAGGACCTCGACGCCCGCCTGGTGAACGCCCTCCTGGCCGACGGTCGCGCCAGTCTCCGCAGCATCGCCGAGGACCTGGATGTCTCGGTGACGACGGTCTCTACCCACCTCTCCTCCCTCGAGGACGAGGGCGGCATCACCGGGTTCGAGCCCCGGATCGACTACGCTGCGGTGGGCTACGACGTCACCGCAGTCCTGCAGTTGAAGGTCGAGGGGTCCTCGCTGCCGGAGTTGGCGACCCGGCTCCGTGACCAGCCCCAGATGGTGTCGGTCTACGAGGTGACCGGAGACCACGACGTCATCGCCATCGGGAAGTTCGAGGACACCGACGATATGAACGACTTGATCAAGACGTTGCTCGCGGATGCCGACGTCAAAGAGAGCAATACCAGCGTGGTTCTGGACGCGCCCGCCGAACACGAGCAGTTCCCCCTCCCCGTCGAGGACTGAGCGACGGGGCGGCGTCGCTGGTCTGGCTGGGCCAAGAAAAGGAGACGCGTGAGTCGGTCGGTCGACGGTGCGGTTCTGGGGTGGGTCGGCCTACATCGCGCCGCCCATGCCGCCCATACCGCCCATGCCGCCCATGCCACCGGGGCCGCCGGGACCGCCCTGTTCGTCCTCGTCGCCGGAGGTCGAGAGGTCGCCCGCGGCGATGATGTCGTCGATCTTCAACACGAGGTTGGCGGCTTCCGTCGCGGAACTGACCGCCTGGCTCTTCGCATGTGCGGGCTCGACGACGCCGGCCTCGTAGTTGTCGACGACGTCCCCGGAGAGGACGTTCAGGCCGGCGTTCGTGCGGCCGGACTCGTGGGCCGACCGCAGGTCGACGAGCGTGTCGATCGGGTCGAGGCCAGCGTTCTCGGCGAGGACCCGTGGGACGAGTTCGAGGGAGTCCGCGAACGCCTCGACGGCGAGTTGCTCCCGGCCCTCGACACTGTCCGCGTAGTTGCGGAGTCGGTCGGCGAGCTCGACCTCGATGGCGCCGCCACCGGGGAGAACCCGACCGTCGGTGACCGTCTGGCCGACGACGTCGAGGGCGTCCTTCACGCCGCGTTCGAGTTCGTCGACTACGTGGTCGGTCGACCCGCGGAGCAGGAGGGTGACGCCGTGGGCGTCGCCCTCGCCCTCGACGTAGAACAGTTCGTCCTCGGCATCACGGCGGATGGACCCGTGGCCGAGGTCCTCGTCCGTGGCGCTGCCGAGGTCGGAGACGACGTTCGCGCCGGTGATGTGGGTGAGGAACCGGAGGTCGCTTTTCTTCGCCCGGCGGACGGCGAGGATGCCCTCCTGGGCGAGGTAATGTTGGGCGAGGTCGTCGATGCCCTTCTGGCAGAACACCACGTTGGCACCGGTCGCCTTGATCGCCTCGACCTTCTCTTTGAGCTGGGCTTCCTCCTTGTCGAGGAAGCTCTGGAGCTGGTCGGGGCTCTCGATGCTGACGTTGGCGTCGAGTTCGGTTTCCTCGACTTCGATTGCCTGGTTCAACAGCAGAATCTTCGCGTCGTCGACCGTCGTGTCCATCTCGTCGTCGACCGGGTCCTTGTTGACGACCGCCCCGGTCAGCAGCTCGGATTCGCCGGCGGCTCGACCGGTCTGGGTCTCGATCTTGATGTTGGACTCGTCGACGACCCGGGAGCCGTCTTCGGCGTCGACGGTGACCTGTTGGACGGCGCGGACGACGAGGTCCGCGAGGACGTCCTTGTCGAGTTCGGCGCCCTTACCGGTCATCGAGGTCTCCGCGACGTTCTGGAGGAGTTCGGTGTCGTTCGGGTCGATGGGGACGGCGATGTCGTCGATCTCCTCACGGGCGTACTCGCTGGCGAGGTGGAAGCCCTTGATGATCGCCGTGGGGTGGATGTCCTGCTCGAGGAGATCCTCGGCGTTCTTGAGGAGTTCGCCGGTCACCGCGACGGCGGTCGTGGTCCCGTCACCGGCCTCGTCTTCCTGGGTCTCGGCAACCTCGACGACCATCTCGGCGGTCGGGTTGTCGATGTCCATCTCTTTGAGGATGGTGACGCCGTCGTTGGTGATGGTGACGTCGCCCATCGAGTCGACGAGCATCTTGTCCATCCCCTTCGGCCCGAGTGTCGATCGGACGGCATCGGCGACCGCTCGGGCGGCCTGGATGTTGTGCTCCTGTGCGTCCTTGTCCTTTACACGCTGGGCGTCTTCGCCCATGATGATCATGGGTTGACCGCCCCGCATCTGCTGAGACATAGTCGAATGTGAGTATGAATGTCCTTCTATATAAGCGGTTCGGATGTCGGTCGGGGTGGGGTGGGTCACGCCCGGCCCAGACCGCCACGCGTTCGTTGACTGCCGCCGGAATCGTGTGCCTCGTTACCACGGTAGGTACCGACGAACCCACCGTCTTTAAGTACTGACTAGGAGTCGGTCGGCGGGTTCCCGTCGGATGTCGAGACATCCTCGGCCAGGGCGGCCACGGCCTTGGCCGCGGCCGTGTCGATGACAGTGACACGGTCCCCGTCGAGGACGTGGTGTTCGGCGCGGGCGTAGGAGTCCGTGGTCCCCCACGGGGCGGCGTAGGCGACGCCGATGTAGGTGGTGCCGACCGGAGTGTCCTCGCTGCCCCCGGTCGGGCCGGCGACGCCGGTCGTGGCCACGCCCCAGGTCGTGTCGACGATGTCCCGGATCCCTCGCGCCATAGCCTTGGCTGTGGGCGCAGAAACGGCCCCATGTTCGTCGAGGATCTCCCGGGAGACACCGAGGGCAGCCATCTTCGTCCCGTACACGTACGCGACGATGGCTTCCCGGAAGACGTCGCTGGCGCCCGGCACCGCGACCAGGGAGTTCGCGACCCGGCCGCCGGTGAACGATTCGGCGACTGCGACGGTCTCGCCGGCCTCTCGCAACCGGTCGACGAGAGAGATAGCCGTCTCTGTCGGGAGGTCTTCCATACTGCGATGAACGGGGACTGCAGAGAAAAACCCGGCGCCGGTCAGTCCGCGCTGATGACGTCGTCGATCCGGACGATCATGGTCGCTGCGTCCACGGCGCTCTGGACGGCCTCCCGTTTCACGGCCGCCGGGTCGAGGACGCCGTGTTCGACGGGGTCGTCGATCTCCCCGGTCTCGCCGAGGGCGACGATGCCTGCGCGGCCGTCACGGTCGAAGGCTGCCCGGACGTCGACGAGGGCGTCGATGGGGTCCATCCCCGCGTTCCGGGCGAGGGTTCGGGGGATGGCGTCGAAGGCGTCGGCGACGGCCTCGACGGCCAGTTGCTTCCGGCCCTCGATGCCCGCGGCCTCTTCGCGGAGGCGGGTTGCGATGGCGACCTCGGTGCTGCCGCCGCCGGGGACGACACCGCCCTTGTCGATGGCGGCGACCACGACATCGATGGCGTCGTCGACGGCGCGTTCGAGTTCGTCGAGGACGTGGCCGGTGCCTCCGCGGACGAACAGCGTCACCACCGGAGAGGCCTCGCCGCCGTCGACGAAGGTGCGTTCCTCGTTCTCCTCGTACTTCTCGACGCGGACCTCCTTGGCGGTGGCGACGTCGTCGGTGCTCAGGTCGTCGACGCGTTGGAGTTTGGTTGCGCCGGTGGTCGTTGCGATGTCCGAGAGGTCGGCGTCGTCGACGCCACTGAACAGGACGACGCCCTCCTTCTCGAGGTAGTTCTCGGTGACATCGGCGACGTCACCGGTGCAGAAGAGGACATCGACGTCGGCCGCGACGACGGCCTCGGCGTACCCGCGGAGCTCCTCGTTCTCGGCGTCGAGGGCGGCGCCGAGCTGGTCGGCGCTCTCGATTGCGTACTCCGCGTCGATCTCGGCTTCCCGGGTCTCGAGGGAGCCGTTGATGGTGGCGACGCGTGCGTTCTGGACGCTGCGCGGTGAGGTATCGAAGCTGGGACCGACGTCGGCGACGGCGCCGTTGATGAGTTGTGTCGCGCCGGCGCTCTGTCCGGCTTGGGTGGCGACAGCGATGGCGTCGCGGTCGATGCCGTCGTCGGTTTCGACACGCCGGACCGCTTCGACGACGTACTCGGCAAGGGTCTCGGGGTCGACATCCCCGGTGCCTTTCCCGGTCATGCTGCTGGCCGCGACCGAGGTCAGGACCTCGTTGTCGATCTCCCCCTCGAGGGTGGCGTCCTCGACGGCGTCGAGGGCGATTCGTTGCGCGTGGGTGTAGCCCTCGACGATGGTGCGCGGGTGGATGTCCTGTTCGAGGAAGTCTTCTGCCTGGGCGAGGAGCTCGCCGGCGAGGATGGCGGCCGTCGTGGTGCCATCGCCCACGTCGTCCTCCTGGGTCTGGGCGATCTCGACGAGCATCTGGGCGGCGGGGTGTTCGATGTCCATCTCCTCGAGGATGGTGACGCCGTCGTTGGTGATGACGACGTCGCCCCCGTCGTCGACGAGCATCTTGTCCATCCCCTTCGGCCCGAGTGTCGAGCGGACGGATTCCGCGATGGCTCGGCCGGCGGAGATGTTCGATTGCTGGGCGTCTCGGCCCTGGGTGCGTTCGGAGTCCTCGCTGAGTACGAAGACGGGTCGACCACCCATCTGGGCTCGCTGTTGCTGGCCAGATCCTGACTCTGCCATAGTCAGCTGGAGGTATGAAAGCGGTCCTACTTTAATCTTCAGATTCTCGCCGTCGACCGTCCCCGGTCCAGCCCCGAATACCATGGTGCTTTCCCCCATATCAATTCCAATACAGGAATTTGGTTCTCCAAGCCTTCTTGACCCCAGCCCTCGAACGAGTGGCTGCATGGCAGACACCGTCCCCCTCGAAGAACTTGCCAGCCTCCCGAGTTTCCACCACCCGACCGCGTCCCCGGACGGCGACCGCGTCGCAGTGTACTACGACGTCTCGGGCCGCAACGAACTCCACGTCCTCGACCTAGACACCGGCGAACTGCGCCAGGTCAGCGACGGGGAGGTACCGCGGAACGCCCGCTGGTACCTCAAGTGGGGCGCCGACGGCGATCGGGTGTTCTTCCACCTCGACGAGGCCGGCAACGAACAGAACGACATCTACGCCATCGACGAGGCCGGCGAGGTCGAACCCGTCGTCCAACTCGATGGCCAGAACATCCTCGCCGACGTCGGCGACGACGGGCAGACCCTGTTGGTCGCCTCCTCGGCCGGAGGCCAGATGAACCTCCACGTCCACGACCTCGCCACCGGCGAGACCGCCCGGATCACCGACTACGAACGCGCGGTCGGTGGCGGGGTCCTCGACCCTGACTGTACCCGGGTCGCGTACTCGACGAACGAGAGCGCAGACTACGACAACCAGGACGTCTACATCGCTGCCGTCGATGGCTCTGATCCCCGAAACCTCCACATCGGCGAGGAGGGCGCCGAGGCCGGTGTCAGCGACTGGCACCCGGATGGCGACCGGTTGCTCGTCTCGGACAACACCGAGGACCTCGGCCGGTGTGGCGTCTACGACATCGATGCCGACGACGTCACCTGGTTCGGCGACCTCGAGTACGAGGAGATGCCGGTCACCTTCCTCCCGGACGGAGATCGGTTCCTCGCGTTACGCACGCGTCGCGCCGCCGTGATGCCGATCGTCTACGACGTCGAGACCGGTGACGTCGAGGAACTCGACCTCCCGGAGGGCGTGGCCTCCTTCCCCGGTGCCGGCGAACCCGTCATCGACGACGACCGGGTTCTCGTCGTCCACACCACGCCCGACCGACGCCCCGAGCTGTTGGCCTACGACCTCGAGACCGACGAGACCGAGACGCTGATCGAGGCCGAGTACGGCGAGATCGATCCCGACGCCTTCGTCGACGCCGAGTTCTTCACCTTCGAGTCCGACGGCGTCCCCGACACGCCGGCGGCGGCCGTCGATCACGACCCCTACGACACCTACGAGATCGAAGCGCTGTTGTACGACTCGGGGGAGCGACCGTCGCCCCTCGTCGTCAACCCCCACGGCGGCCCACGGGCCGCCGACTACCGGAGCTTCGATATGTACACCCAGTTCCTCCTGGGCCGCGGATACAGCGTCCTGAAGGTGAACTACCGCGGGTCGACCGGCCGGGGCCGGACGTTCGTCGAGGAACTGTACGACGACTGGGGCGGCGCCGAACAGGGTGACGTCGCCGTCGGCGCCGAACACGTCATCGAGTCCCGGGACTGGATCGACGAGGACCGTGTCGTCGTATTCGGCGGGTCCTACGGCGGGTACTCCGCCTACTGGCAGATGGTGCAGTACCCGGAGCTGTACGACGCCGGGATCGCGTGGATCGGTGTCTCGGAGCTCGAGGACATGTTCGAGAACACGATGCCCCACTTCCGCACCGAACTCATGGAGAAGTACCTCGGCACCCCCGAGGACAACCCCGATCTGTACCGGGACCGGTCGCCGGCGACCCACGCCGAGAATCTCGCCGCCCCGTTGTTGATCGTCCACGGCGTCAACGACCGGCGCGTCCCGGTCTCCCAGGCCCGGATCTTCCGTGATGCCTTGGAGGACGCCGGGTTCGAAGCCGGTGAGGACGGTGACTTCGAGTACGAGGAACTCGGCGAGGAGGGGCATGCCTCCTCGGACATCGACCAGAAGATCCGGATGCTAAACATCTTAGACGAGTTCATCGCCCGGCGGTTGGGCCGCCCCGTCGCGCCCGCATCCGACGACTGATCCCCGTCCAGGCCGCCAATCGTAGGCGTTAACTGCCGACCCGGGTTACGAGGACGTGCCTGCCGGGATGGCCGAACGGCAAAGCGCACGCCTGGAGAGCGTGTCCCCATATCGGGGTTCTGGGTTCAAATCCCAGTCCCGGCGTCAGCGAGTTCCTGGTTGTCCAGCCGTTCAGTCGGTGGTCGCGATCGCCTCGATCTCCACACCGACGCCCTTCGGGAGTGCGGCGACCTCGACGGCAGAGCGCGCCGGCGGCTCCTCGTCGAAGTAGGTGGCGTAGGTCTCGTTCATCGCGTCGAAGTCGTCGATATCCGCGAGGTAGACGGTGACCTTCAGGACGTCAGCGAGGCTGGCATCCTCGGCCGCCAGGACCGCGGCGATGTTGTCGAGGGCCTGTTCGGTCTGGGCGGCGATCGGTGCGTCGTCAAGCAGTTCGCCGTCCGGTGTCATCGGGATCTGGCCGGCGGTGAACACGATCGAGTTGTCCGTCGTCCCCTGGCTGTATGCGCCCACCGCGGCCGGGGCATCGTCGGTGGCAATCACGCGTTTCATACCCACGTATCGCGGTGCGGGGATGGTAAAACCCGTTGGCTTATCCGATGATCTCCACGTCGTACCCGTGATCGCGGAGGGCCCCGAGCAGCGTCTCGACGTGGTCGGGACCGTGGGTCTCGAGTTCGAGTTCGACCTCCGCGGCGCTCATATCGATGTCCCGTTGGGCACGGTCGTGTTCGATGGCCACGATGTTGGCCTGGTGGTCGGCGATGATCCCGAGCAGCTCGCGGAGGGAGCCGGGCCGATCCTCGAGGACGGTACACACCGTGAGATACCGGCCGTGCTGGATCAACCCGCGTTTGAGGACGGTGTTCAGGAAGTTCAAGTCGATGTTGCCCCCGGACAACAGCGGGACGATGGTCTCCTCCTCGTCGTACTCGAAGGCGTCGTTGAGGACGGCGGCGAGGGAGACGGCGCCGGCGCCCTCGACGAGGGTTTTCGCCCGTTCGAGGAGGAGCATGACGGCTTCGGCGATCTCGTCGTCTGAGACGGTGACGACCTCGTCGACCCGGGCTTGGATCACCTGGAACGGTTTCTCACCGACGTGGCGGGTGGCGATCCCGTCGGCGATGGTGTCGACGGCGTCGAGGGACACCACCTCGCCCTTCTCGAGGGAGGGAGCGAGGCTGGCGGCGCCCTCGGCCTGGACCCCTACCACGCGGGTGTCGGGGGACCGACCCTTGATCGCGGTGGCGATGCCACTGATGAGGCCGCCGCCACCGATCGGGACGACGACGGTGTCGACGGACGGGAGATCCTCGAGGATCTCCAGGCCCAGCGTGCCCTGGCCGGCCATCACCGCCCAGTCGTTGAACGCGTGGACGTAGGTGCGGCCCTCCGCGTCGGCGATCGCTTCGGCCTTCGTCTGTGCCTCGTTGTAGTCGGCGCCGTGGAGGACGACCTCGGCCCCGTAGTTCTGCGTGGCTTTGAGCTTCGAGACCGGAGCGTGTTCGGGCATCACGACCTTCGCATCGACGCCGGAGCGAGAGGCTGCCAGGGCGACGCCTTGGGCGTGGTTGCCGGCGCTGGCGGTGACAACGCCGGCCTCGCGTTCGGCATCGGTGAACGTGCGGATGCGGTTGGTGGCGCCCCGGATCTTGAACGAGCCGGTGCGTTGGTGGTTTTCGAGTTTCAGGTGGACGTCGGCGCCCGTCATCTTCGAGAAGGTATGGGAGTGGTCCAGCGGGGTCCAGCGGGCGACCTCCTCCACCCGGTCTCGGGCGGCAAGGACGTCCTCGAGTTCGAGCATACCTGGCCCTTGCAGGGGGTGTGGGTTAACGATTGTCCGGGACGCCGCCGCTACCGGGGTGGACAGCAAGAGGAAGCGTGTGACAGTTCCGACAACGGATGTGGCCCACATAACTGCCCGCCACGCGGAGTGAAAGTGAAAGTCCGGGATGGCATCGGCATCGATCCATGGTACCACGGTGGGTCGTCCGGGACCGGTACCCTCAACTCGGGGCGACACGAGCGGAGCGGTGTGGGTCGACTTCGGTCGGTGTGGCGCCGTGTCCTCGCCCTGGCGTGGCCCGTGATGGTCGAACAGACCGTCCGCACCGCGATGCGGACGACGGACATTATCGTCACGGCGACGTTCTCGCCGGCAGCCGTGGCTGCCATCGGCTTGGCCGACCTCTACGCCCGGCTCCCCCTCCGCATCGGACTCGGCCTCGGTGGCGGCGCCATTGCGCTCTCGAGTCAGGACACCGGCCGGGGCGCGACCGCGTCCCGGGACGAGGCCGTCACCCAGGCGCTGGGACTGGCCGTCCTCACGGGCATCCCGTTCGTCGCCTTCGGCCTCCTGTTCGGGGAGGCCGCCATCGCCATCCTCGGGGCGTCCCCGACCGTCGCCGCGATGGGCGGCACCTATCTCGCGATCATCTTCGCGACCGCCCCCGCCCGCCACGTCGCCCTCGTGGGCGCCCGATCGCTCCAGGGGACCGGTGACACCCGCACGCCGATGTACATCAACCTCGTCGCCAATACGGTGAACATCGTGGGGTCGGTCGGCCTCGGTCTCGGCCTGTTCGGGTTCCCTCGCCTGGACATCGTGGGCGTGGGCGTCGCGACGGCGGTCGCGAACGTGTTCACGGCCGTCGCCATCCTCGCGGTGATGGCGGTAGAGTGGACGACGGCGACGCTCACCCGGCCACGGGATCCGGTGATCTTCCGGCAGTTGCTCGTCGTGAGCACCCCGCGGATCGGTGAGGGCCTGATCGCCACCGCGGCAGCGTTCCCGTTCAACGCGATGTTGCTCGGGTTCGGGACGAGCGTGAACGCCGCCTTCCAGATCGGACGGCGGATGTACCAGCAGGTGACCGGGCCGCTCTCCCGGGGGTACAACATCGCTGCGAGTGTCCTCGTCGGGCAAGCACTCGGAGACGGCGACCCCGGCACCGCCCGGTACAATGGATGGGCGATCGCGGCACTCGGGTTGGTCACCGTCGGCGTGATCGGCGTGGTCCTCGCGGTGTTCGCCCCATCGTTCGTCCACGTGTTCACCGACGATTCGAGTACGGTGCCGTACGCGGTCGCGTTCGCCAGGACCTACGGGCTCGCCGGCGCCGCCCTCGTCCTGTTCTCCGTCCTCTCCGGGTCCCTCCAGGGCGCCAGCGAGACGCGGGTGCCCCTGGTCGCCCGGGTCTCGGGGTTGTTCCTCTTCCAGTTGGGGGCGACCTACCTCGTCGGCGTCGTCTGGGGGTACGGTCCGGTGGGTGCGTATCTGGGCATCGGCCTCGCCTACCTGTGGATGGCGTCCGTCGTGGCGATCGGCTTCCATCGGGGTGACTGGGCTGGTCGGGCCGCCTCGATGATGGCCGAACGCGGCGACGACACGGCCGCCTGAGCCTCAGTCCCGGTCCTCGATCGGGACCCAGTCCCGGCGTTTGGCCCCGGTGTACTTCGCGCGGGGCCGGATGAGGCGATTGTCGTCGTTGTACTCGAGGACGTGGGCGGCCCAGCCGCCGACCCTGGACATCGCGAAGATCGGGGTGTACATATCGAAGGGGATGCCCAGCTGGTAGTAGACGGTCCCCGAGTAGAAGTCGACGTTCGGGGCGATGCCGTGGTCGGGTAACCCCTTCTCCTCGGTGAGGTAGGTCTCGATGGCCGAGGCCATCTCGTACCATTTGGTGTCCCCGGACTGCTGGCCGAGGTCTCGGGATTTCTCCTCGAGGATGACAGCCCGCGGGTCCTTGACGTTGTAGACGCCGTGACCCCAGCCGGGGACCCGCCAGTCATCCCGTTCGTCGAGTGCGGTCGCGACCCAATCGACGGGGTCGTCCCCGCTCTCGTCGATCTCGAGGAGCATCTCCATGACGTCCTGGTTGGCGCCCCCGTGGCGAGGGCCGGAGAGGGCGCCGATGCCGGCCGTGACGCTGTTGTACATGTCCGCCAGTGTGGAACAGACGACCATCGCGGTGAACGTCGAGGCGTTCAGCCCGTGGTCGGCATGGAGGGTCAACGCCATATCGAAGGTCTCGGCGGCGACCGGGTCCGGGACGGTCCCGTCGAGCATGTACAGGAAGTTCTCGGCGTGGTCGAGGTCCTCGCGTGGCGCGACCGGGTCCTGCCCGTTGCGCAGCCGGTCGTAGGCCGCGAGGATGGTCGGGACCTTCGCCGTGATGCGTCGACCCTTGCGGAGGGCCGCCGCGATATCCCCCGGGGTTGCATCGGGTTCGGGGTCGGCGGCAGACAGCATCGACACCGCCGTCCGCAGCGCGGCCATCGGGCGTTCGTCGGCCTCGGCCAGTGTAGCCAGGGTGTCGAGGACTGAGTCGTCGACCCCACGTTCGGCGGCCATCTCGTCGGCGAACGCCTCGCGCTCGGCCCGAGTGGGGAGATCGCCGTGCCACAGCAGGTACAGGACCTCCTCGTAACTGGCGTCCCGGGCGATGTCCTCGATGCTGTATCCCCGGTAGACGAGACGGCCCTCGTCGCCGTCGATGTAGCTCAGATCCGATTCGTCGACGACGACGCCGCGGAGCCCCCGCTGGACGGTTTCACTCATATCTGAATCTTTCAGCGGCTGGGGGTTAAGGTGTTCGGAATGAGAACCGGAGACGGGCCGCCGTCGAATGGCGACGGAGGGTGACCGGGGATGCCAGGTCTTCTCGTGTGATCCCGGTCCTAGTCGTGGTCCTCGGGCACGGGCAGCGTCTCTGGATGGCGGATGAACCGGACGACGGGGACAAGGACCAGGATCGCCGTGAACAACATTCCGAGTGACAGTGCCAGCACCCCGCCCAAGGTGAGGTACAGCGGTAGGTCACGGGTGGCCTCGGGGAGGACGACGAAGAGGACGAACACCGCCGTGGCGAGGAGGATGCCGGCACCGAACCCGATGCGGGCACGGCGGCGAAGCTCGAGGACCTCGACGAGTGCCGCGAGCCCCGATCCGGAGCGATCCGGGTCCCCCTCGACCATAGCGGCTTCGACGGGGAGCAGCCCCAAAATCGCGTCGGTCGGCGACCACATCCCTTCCGGGACCGAACCGCTCAAGGCGCGGGCGAACCCGATTCAGGGTGATGACTTCGCTGGGGTCGGCCTCGGCGGCCGCGGGGGAACTCGCCACCGGGCGGTTGGCGGTCGGGGAGGCTCGTGACGGGACCGCCGTCGAGCTGCCGGTCGCCGTCATCGAGGGCGAGGCCGACGGCCCGACCCTCTACGTCCAGGCCGCCAGCGACGGTGACGAACTGAACGGGGTCGGCGTGGTCCAACGGTTCGTCCCGCAGATCGACCCGACCGAACTCGCCGGGACCATCCTCGTCGTCGGCATCACGAACTGGTTTGGCTACCAGACCGCCCAACATCGGAACCCGATCGACGACACGAAACTCAACCGGACCTACCCCGGCGATCCCGAGGGGTCGACAAGCGAACGGATCGCGCATGCCACCTTCGAGGTAGCGACGCGGGCCGATCTCGTCCTCGATCTCCACCAGGGGTCGACCAGCCAGATGATCGACGAGGTCCGGGTGCGGTGTGGACGCCATCACTCGGTCCACGAGGACTGTCTCGAGTTGGCGAAGGCGTTCGGCACCGGGCGAGTGCTCGACCAGAAGGGACCGGACGGCCAGCTCGCCCGGTGTGCCCCCGACGAGGGAGTCCCGACCGTCGACCCGGAACTCGGTGGGGCCGTCGGCTGGGACGAGACCAGCATCCAGGCCGGGGTCGCTGGCGTGTTCAACGTACTCCGACACTACGACTTTCTGGAGGGGGCGGCCAGCATGGAACAACAGACGCGGGCCGCCGGCTTCGACCGGTATGGGGCACCCGCCGGGGGCCTCGTCCGGTTCGAGGCCGACCTCGGCGACCGTGTCGAGACCGGCCAGACACTATTCGAGGTCACCGACGTCTTCGGCCGGGTGCGGGGTGCCACCACGGCCGAGGCCGACGGCCTGTTCTGGCGACAGCGTCGGCTTCCCCACGTCGCCGAGGGCGAGTACGTCTGCTCGGTCGGCACCGACCTGGATTCGTACTGATGTCGGCGCTGCGGTGTCCAATCTGTGAGGAGACCTACCCCGCGGACCCGGGGGAACCGTGGCGATGTCCGAGGGGTCATCCCCTCGAGTTCGTGGAGTCCGTCCAGGCCAGTGGCGAACCGCCGGCGCTGGGGTTGTCGGCGATCGGCGACGGCCTCTGGACGTTCGGTGACCTCCTCCCGGTGGACCCCCTCGTCACACTGGGAGAAGGATGGACCCCGTTGGTCCCGGCCTCGGCGTGGGACGCGACGTTCAAACTCGAGTACCTGTTCCCGACGGGGAGTTTCAAGGACCGTGGCGCGACGACGACGGTGTCACGGGCGGCGGCCCTGGAGGTTGACACCATCCTCGAGGACTCATCGGGGAACGCCGGGGCGGCCATCGCCACCTACGCCGCCCGCGCCGGAATCGATGCCCGGATCTTCGTCCCGTCGTCGACCCCGGCCGCGAAACGACAGCGGATCACCCAGACGGGTGCGGACCTGGTCGTCGTTCCGGGGGACCGGGCGGCTGCGACGGCGGCCTGCATCGACGCTGTCGAGGCGGGGAAAGGGTGGTACGGGAGTCACGCCTGGCACCCGGCATTCTACGCCGGAACGGCGACGTTCGCCTTCGAAGTCGCTGCCCAACGTGGGTGGTCGGCCCCGGACGCGGTCGTGCTCCCCGTCGGCCACGGGACGTTGTTCCTCGGGGCGATCAGGGGGTTCGAGGCGTTGGTTCGCGCCGGGTGGATCGAATCGATGCCCCGGATGCTTGCGGTACAGGCAGCGGGGACCGCCCCGCTGGTCGCCGCGATCCGCTCGGAGGCGGCGGCCGCCGGCACCAACACCGTCGCCGATGGCGTCCAGATCGAGGCGCCGGCCCGGTTCGACGCCTTGGTCGAGGCGGTCGAAACCACCGACGGGGATGCCATCGCGGTCGAGGGCGAGTCCACCGAACGGGCGTTGGAGCAGTTGCAGACGGCGGGGTTCGCGGTGGAGCCGACAGCCGCACTCGCCCCCGCCGGGCTGGACGTGTACCGTTCGACCGGCGTGATCGAGGCGAGCGAGGACGTGGTGATCCCGTTGACCGGGATGGCCAAACCGGGGTGACGATCAGCGTTCCGGGTGGACGGTGGCGTCGAACCCGCCCCGCACCAGTGGTTTCGCGATGTGTCGGCGCGCGCGTGGCGGGACCTCGTACCAACCGTGGTCCAGCGACCGATCGAGCGGTCGCTCGACCTTCCCCGGGGCCGTAATCGTACAGTCACGGCAGCGGTACCCCTGGTCGGCACCGGCGCTTTTCATGTTGCGCTGACACGATGGACAGGTGGGCGTGACGCGTTCGGTCGTGCGGAGGTCTCGGACGGCGAACTTCTCGAGTTTGAGGGTGCCATCACCGACCTCGCCACAGGCGGTGATGCGGTCGCCGACCCGGAGCCTCCGGACGTGGTCCCGGAACCGTTTGGTCGGTTCGAAAGCCACACACCGAATGGTGGCGTCCTCCCCCGCGAGTGTGAAAAACACGTGGCCGCCTGCCCGTGTGCTCGGGGCGGTCTCGACGATCCCAGAGGTGCGGTAGGCGGCACCGTCCTCGAGATCAGCGACGGGCGCCGATTGTAGGTGGTCGTCGGTCCCCTGGTTCGTGTAGAAGAGCGCACGGCGCTCGACCGGTTCGGCGTCGATCCGATCGGCGACGGTGGCGACGGTGTCGCGGTCCTCGCCCCGGATCCCGTACAGGATCGGGCCGGGCGTGTGTGGGACACAGACGAGTTCGTCGGCCTCGCGGTCGACAGTGTCCCATGCGGCCGGGTAGGCAGAGTCGGCCGCCGCCAGCACCGTCGACGGCTCCACCGTGCGTGGTGTGCCGCGACGGTCCGGCTCGCGGTAGGCGATGTGTTCGACGGTCCAGTCCCGCTCGCGGCGGCCGGCCCAGGCGCCAACGGCGGCCACTGCTCCGATCACGCCGCGTCCACATCCCCACTGTTCGAGGTGATAGCCCGCATCCCGGGCGAGGGTGGTGGCGGTGTCGATGGCCACGTGGTCGGTGATCGCCGTCGTGGTGAACGCGGCGACGGCGTCGGGGACGGCCTCGGGAGCGTCGGGGGCGACGACGAGCCCGGGGGCAGTCCGGGGATCGTCGGTCACGGCAGCGGTGTCGATGAGGGTGCTGGCGACCTCCGCGGCCCGGGTAGACGGGGCGTCGGTGTGGACGGCGACGGCGGCGTTTCCCCGGGTCTTGTGCGGGATCGCGGGGTTCAACCGGACGAGGAGCCGACGGCTCACCGCCGCACCGTCCGCCCGTAACCGGGCGGCGAGCAGGGCAGCGAGGTAGGTGGTGCACATCCCGTCGGTCCGGGAGTCGGTGTCGTCGATGCCGACGACCGTCACGCCCCCGGGTTCGCCCCCTGGCCGCTAACCGCTTTCGCTGCATCACGTCTGTCACCAGTGGAATCGCAAGCAAGCGGAGCCCCCGTCGGCACAACGCATATATGCGCGGACGTCAGTATATACGTGTATGTCGCGGTCCGCACTCATGGGGAACGTCACGGCGATGTTCGCCGACGCCGGGTTCACCGTCAGCGACCGGTGTGCGGTCCGCCCGAAGAGCTTCGACCTCGCCGCCCGACGCGGCGAGGACCTCGTCCTGTTGAAGATCCTCGGTAACGTCGATGCCTTCGACGAGGCCAGTGGCCGCGAGATGCGGCGACTGGGGACCTACCTGGAGGCGACACCGCTGGTCATCGGGTTGCGGACCCGTGACGAGGAGCTGAAACCCGGCGTGGTGTACTTCCGCCAGGGCGTCCCGGTGTTGAGTCCGGATACGGCGATGGGACTGTTCGTCGACGACGTCCCGCCGCTCATCTACGCGGCGCCGGGCGGCCTGTACGTCAACATCGACTCAGAGATCCTGGCCGACAAACGCGAGGACCGGGACTGGAGTCTCGGCCGGCTCGCCCAGGAGCTGGGCGTCTCCCGACGCACCGTCTCGAAGTACGAAGACGGGATGAACGCGTCCGTCGAGGTCGCGTCCCGGCTCGAGGAACTGTTCGGCGACGATCTCACCGGCCCGGTCGACGTCCTCGACGGCGCCGAGGAGGTCCGTGAGGCCGACCCGATGCCCGAGGGACCGGGCGTCGACCCCGAAGACGAGGACCTCGTCGCGGTGCTGACGCGGGTCGGCTTCGATGTCCATCCCACCCAGCGCGCCCCGTTCAAGGCCGTCAGCAAGTCCGGGGATCGAGAGAGCATCCTCACCGGTCACAGCGAGCTCACGAAGACGGCGGTCAAGCGGGCGCGGATCATGTCCTCGCTGGGGACCGTGACCCGGACCCAGGCCGTCTACTTCGTCGAAGAGGCCTCACGCGAGTCGATCGAGGGCACCGCCGTCGTCGAACAGGCTGAGGCCGAGGACGTCGAGGAGGCCGACGAACTCCGAAAACTCGTCGAGGAACGCGGCGAACAGTCCTCGGCCTGAGGAGGGTTAGTCGTCGGCTTCGTTGGTCGGCGGATTGCCGGTGCAGGTGACGGTGACCGTCTCGTCGACCTGGATACTGGTGTTCCTCGAGGATGCCGTCACGATCACCGTGAAGACGTCGACATGGTCGGATGCGTTCCCACATGCGATGTCCGCGGTCACCGCACCGGTCTCGTCGACGGCGAGGGTGGTGATCCCGGTGACGTCCCGGACGACCGGTGGTGGCCCGTGGAGGTTACCGCGCACCGACACCGAGACGTCGACGGGTTCAGTGAGATGATTGGTGACCTCCAGCAGGACGACGTCGTCGTGGTTCCCGTTCCGTAACCGGATGGGGCCGTCCTCGATCCCGAGATAGGCGTTCCCGTCGTGGGCGACGACGGCGGTGATGGGCCGTTCTGCAGCGGTCACCGCCAGGGATGACGTCGATGGCGCCAGGAGGGCGACGGCAGCGAGGGCCAACAGCAGCCATCGGAGCCGTCGTCGCCTCCGGAACATCAGTCCTGATCCCGTACTTCCGGGGGTTCTTCGGTCTCACCCAGGCGTGTGCCACGCTGGAGGAGGAAGTTCGCGAGCGCGGAGACGGCCAGCGTCACCGCGATGAACGTCGCCCACGCCAGTCCCGGGAGGTGGGTGAACGGGTAGACGCCCGCCCACACGGCGGCGACGAGCGCGGTGAAGACCGCGCCGAGGCCGAGGTAGTACTCACTCCAGGGGACGTCCTGCTGGGACACCAACTCGAGGTAGATGTCCAGTTCCGCGGCTTGTGGGGTGAGTTCCACGTGGCCGCGTTCGTACTCGACGAAACCGGTGTCGTCGAGTTCTGGCAGGTGTGTCTGCTGGAGGGCGTTGTACACGCGTTTCCGCTGGGTGGACGTGACCTCCGGGACGCTGATCTCGTTCTCCCAGGCGGCGACCTGGTCGGCGATTTCGCCGATCTCGGCGGCGGCCTCCTCCCGCCGTTTCAGGTAATGGAGCGCGTACCGCCGACGACGGTTTCGAAGCACGTGGAACACGTCGTCGCGGTCGAGCTCGGGACCGCCCGGCCCCGTGGGGCCACCCCCACCTTGCTGCGTCGACAGTGTTGACCCTATCATTGATCCCCCCAAACGTTTCGCGAACACTCATCCCGCCCGTACCACCATAAAACCGTATGACGTTTCATTCACGGAGTAGAATGCCGGAAGGAATAGGGTTCGGGGTGTCGCCACGTTCAGGCGGTGCCTGAAACCGCTCAGGCAGCGCATGATAAAGGGTCAACGGAACCCAGAGAGAGGTACGCGTCCGTGGCGGATCGGATGGGGACGCAAGTGGGAGCACTATGAAACGACGTAAACTGCTGATCGGACTCGGCGCAGTAACGGCGGGGGGTATCGCAGCGCTCGGAACAGGTGCCCTCTCGAGCTCGGAGGTCGACCGCAACCTCACCGCGGAAGTCGTCGGTGACGGAAGCGCATACCTCACGCTCGAAGCAACCAGTAACTACGCGGAGATCAGCGATGGCGGGCAGCTGTTCCTCCACTTCGACGAACACACCGACGGCGCCGGTGACGGCACCGGCATGGGGCTCAACCAGGACTCCGTCAATCGGTTCGACGGCGTGTTCGAACTCTCGGCACGGACCGGGGACGTCCCGGACCTCGAGATCTGGTTCGAGGACTCCCTCGCGAAGCTTCGGTTCTACTGGAGCGACTCGGGGGCCTACGCGGACAGCACGAACAAACGACAGATCAACAGCGACGGCTCCCAGTCGTTGTCGATCGGGGTCGAAATCGACCTCGAGGACTACGAACAGACGGGAGATATCTTCACCGGCGAGGACGACTTCACCATCCACGCGGAGTCGGTCTAACCCGGATCGGCATCCGTGGTCCGCATCGCGCCTTCCGGCGGGACCCGCGGCGGTCGAGGGGTGTCGACGGGCCGGGTCCTCGGCGGGATCCTCCTCGTCGCCATCGTGGCGGTCGTCGTCGGACAACTCCTCGGCCAGCCATTCCTGTTGGGGTTCGTCGAAACCGGGAGTATGCGCCCGACGCTCGACCCAGGCGATGGGTTCGTCGCGGTACCCCCGGCCCTGGTCGGCGGGGTCGAGGCGGGGGATGTGATCACCTACCGTGCCGTCGAACTCCACGGCGGCGGGTTAACGACCCATCGCGTCGTAGAGGTCACCGATGCGGGCCTGGTGACCGCGGGGGATGCGAACCCGTTCACCGACCAGGCCGCTGGCGAACCACGGGTACCGATGGATCGTGTGGTTGCCGTCGCAATCCAGGTCGATGGGCACGTACTCGTCATCCCGGAGCTCGGAACGGCGATCGGCGCGGTCGAGTCGGTGGTGACCGAGGTCCAAGCACAGCTGGCGACGCTGTTCGGGACGCGGTCGTTCCTGGGGGTTCGCGGGCTGGCGGTGCTGTTGTTGGCGGCGAGTATCGTCGGGTACATCGCCGACGTCCTGACCGCACATCCCCGGAAATCGCGGCGGCGGGACCGTGATCGGACCACGGGGTATCGACCGGCCCAGCTGGTATTCATCGTCGCGATCATCGTGGCCCTCGCCGCGACGGTTGCCATGGTCGCCCCGAGCGGCGTCGAGGTCTACCCCTTCGATAGCGTCGCACCCGGGGCCTCGGTCCAGGGTGGGATCGTTGCGGGGACCGAGCGCAGCGTCGAGACCACGGTGACAAACGCCGGACTGGTGCCGACGTACGTGGTGTTCACCACCGATAACGAAGGGGTGTCGGTGCCCCAGGACCCCGTGTTGCTGGGACCCCGGGACCGGGCGACGGTCCCGATCACGTTGACCGCACCGACCGAACCCGGCCGGTACTGGCGGACCGTCACCCATCATCGATACCTCGCTGTCCTCCCACCGAGCGTGGTAATGGCCGCTCACACCATCCATCCGTGGCTCGCCATCGCTGCCGTCGACGTGACGATCGTGGCCGGGTTCCTAGTGGCCGGGCACCTGCTCGTTGGTCGGGGCCGCATCCGGGTCACCGAGCGGCGAACGAACGGCGATCGCGTGACCGTCCGCAACTGGATCTGGGGACCGGACCGACCGGGGGACTAAAGCATGGACGACCTCTCAGGAGGAGACGGATGAGCCTCGGGATGTTGCGGCTGCGGGCCACCGCTACTCGCCACTTCGGGTCGGTTCTCGCGGTGTCGGCGGTGCTGGTACTCCTGGGCGCGTGGTTGGTCGGGGGGGCATACCTGGTCCCTGGCAGCCATCCCGTCGAACGCACGGGATCGACGTGGGCCGCCACGGGGAACTTCAGTCACGAGGCCACCGTCGTGGGCAACGCGACGGCGTTTGAACCGGGATCGGTGGTCGAGGATCGCACCGTCTACTTTCAGTCGGTGATGCCGGAGTTGGAGGCGACCCATTCGTTCGTGTACACGGCATCGGGCAACGGCTCCATCGATGCGGTCGTCGCGAGTCGCATCGTCGTCGAAGGGGTGAGTGGCGCCGGCGAGGGCTCGGTGACCTACTGGTCGGTGGGCGACCCGCTTGCCACACACCGGGTCACGAATATCCAACCGGGAGAGGTGGTCCGGACCACTGCCACGGTGAACGTCAGCGCGGCCATGATGCGGGGTCGGGAGATCGCCAAGGAGTTGGGCACCCCGAGTGCCTTGCTCCGCGCCCGCATCGTCGTCGACGTCCGGATCAGTGGCCGGGTCAACGACCACCCCGTCAACGAGACGCTGACCTACGCGTTGCCGATGACGTTCCGCGGTGGCATCTACCGCATCGAGTCCCCGGTGATTGCAGCGGGGCAGTTCCGGGCGGTCGAGACGGTCACGGTAACCGACACACCGGGCTTCGTCGGCGGGGTTGTTGGACCCGTCTTCGTGGTGGCCGGACTGGTCGGCGGGGGCGGGCTTCTCCTGGCACGGCGACGAGATCAGGTGGCACTGACCGATCGTGAGCGGGCGTGGCTGCGGTTCCGGATCGACCGGTCGGAGTACGACGACTGGATCTCGCGGGTGTCGCTACCGGACGAGGCCTTCGAACGGGAGGTCATCGAGGCGGAGACGCTCGCGGACCTGGTTGATGTCGCCATCGACGCCGATGAACCGGTCCTCGAAGATCGGGAGGCGGGTGGCTTCCACGTGTTACACGATGGGTACCGGTATACGTTCGCCGAACCTGCCCCGCCGGCGAGTGTCCACTCGACCACTGATACTGGCCCGACACGGCACCGGAATCCGTCGGGGGTCGACGTCTCGGCGTTGCGCGAGCAACCCTACCAAGACCTCCGCAAGCTCGCCGCTCGAGAGGGGCTCGACGTGGGGGCGAGTCCTTCGAAGGCCGATCTCGTCGATGCGCTGGCCCGGGCCGGCGTCACTCCCGACGAGGAAAAAGAGGAGTAGGTCCCTAGGTGTCCTCGCCGTAGGTCTCCTTGAGGTAGGCGATGATGTCTGCGGACTCAGGCATGCCCTCGACGTTGTGAGTTTCGTCGACGAGGACGGGGACGCCGGTCTGGCCGCTGATCGATTTGACTTCGTCCCGGTCGGCGTGGGCGGCGGGGACCGAACGGGACTCGTACTCGAGGTCTAACTCCTCGAGGGTCCGCCTGACCTTCAGGCAGAATGGACACCCGTCGAGTTCGTACAGCACGAGGTTCGACATGCACGGGCCTCGGGGTTCGATGGGGATAAACACCCGAGAAGGCGGCACGCGTCGCCGTCAGGCGAGGATGCCGCTGGTCTGGACGTAGAAGTAGACGACGAACAACGCTGCGAGGAGGTACTGGCCGACGTGGACGTCGCGGTACTCGCCGGCGGCGACTTTCACGATGGGGTAGGAGATAATTCCGGCGGCGATCCCGTACCCGATGTTGAAGGTGTACGGCATCACCAGGATGGTGAGCCCGGCGGGGATGGCGTGGGTCAGATCCGACCAGTCGACGTCGCCGACGTTGGTGAGCATGACGATGCCGACGACGACGAGGGCGATGTGGGAGGCGTACTGGGGCACGCCGGCCGCCAGCGGGACGAAGATGAGCGAGACGAGGAACAGCGCAGCGACGACGAGGGCGGTCAACCCCGTGCGGCCGCCTTCCTCGACGCCGGTCGCGGACTCGATGTAGGTGGTGACGGTGGAGGTACCGAGGATGCTGCCGAAGGTGGTGCCGATGGCGTCGGACATCAGCGGACGGTCGATGTTCGGGAGGTTCCCGTCCTCGTCGAGGAAGCCTGCCGCCTGGGAGACGCCGGTGAGGGTGCCGGCGGTATCGAAGAAGTCGACGAAGAAGAACGTGAACACGACCAGCGCGAAGCTGAAGGCCTCGAGACCCTGGAACCCCTCGATGAACGCACCGGCGATCGGGGTGATGTCGTAGGTGGCCGAGGGAAGACTCTCGGGGGCGAGGACGCCCTGTTCGACGACGTCGGCGGCGGTCAGCCCGTACCCGACGAGGGACGTCGCGACGATGCCGATGATGATCGACCCGGTGACGCCGCGTGCGTACAGGCCGAGGGTCACGAACAGTCCGACGAGCGAGAGGATGGCGACGGGGCTCTGGGCGACCTGGGAGAGGGCGAGGATGGTCCCGCCCTCGCCGGTGACGACGCCCATGGCCTCGAATCCGATCAACGCCAGGAACAGGCCGATCGCGGTGCCGACCGCGAACTTCACGGGTTCGGGGAAGATGTTGATGACGTACTCACGGGCGCCGACCGCGGTGAGGGCGATGAAAAGGATCCCCTCGACGAACACGGCGGCGAGGGCTGTCTGCCAAGAGATCCCCATCGCCCCGACCACGGTGAACGCGAAGAAGGCATTGAGGCTCAGTCCGGGGGCCTGGGCGAAGGGTCGATTGGCGTAGAACGCCATGATGAGGGTGGCGACGGCCGCCGAGAGGATCGTCACGATGGCGACCATCTGGAAGGTCTGGCCCTGGGACACGCCGGCCGGGTCGATGGCCGGTTGGATGCCGTCGGCGGCGAAGTTGACGTCGGTGCCCGCGAGGATGGCGGGGTTGACGACGACGATGTAGGACATCGTGAGGAACGTCGTCAGCCCGGCGATCAGTTCGGTGCGGACGCTGCTGTCGTACTCGTCGACCCCGAAGTAGGTGGCGAGACGGTTCGTGAACGATGCGTCGGTGGAGTCACCCTGACTCATGATGCACGTTCAAGCCCAATCCCTGGCAGCTCTTAAGGATTTCTATCCACACAAGTGTAAAACCGGCCGTTATCCCCGTTACTCAATAGGAGAGTACCCACGTTCGTGCATCGTATCGGGTCATTCAACGGTGGTCAGAGCCGCCACCGGCGCGTCCACCCGGTCACGCGCCCGGGACAGCCCCTCCTCGCCGGCCGCGATTAACACGAAGACACCGGCGACATCGGCGCCCGCGGTCTCCGCCAGATCCAACAACAATCCCTGGGTCTCCCCCGACCGAATCAGGTCGTCGACGACCAGGACCGTGTCCCCACTCGAGAGGGCAGTTTCCGGGAGGTAGTAGGTCAACTCGATCCCGGAAGCCAACCGCTCACGGGCCTCGAAGAACTCCTCGACGGCGGTCTCACGCGTCTTCTTCGCGTAGGCACAGGTCGCATCGAAGTGGCGGGCGAAGGCAGCGGCAAGTGTGATCCCGTCCGTCGCCGCCGTCAAGACCACGTCCGGAGCGACGAACTCCTGCTCCTCTGTCACCACCGGCGCGATCAACGACAACAGCCCGGGGTCGAACACCGCCGCCGTGGTATCGACGTACCCCTCGTCGTCGACGGCGACTCGCGACTCGAGTTCCCGTTCGACCAACGACCGACCGGCCGAGGCCACGATGGCGCTGGCTCGATCTGCTCCGGGGAGGACATGACCGTTGACGTATCGGTTCAGATCGCCGGCTGAGAGTCCGGTCTCCTCGGCCAGTTCGTCGTACGTTCGGGACCGTTTCAGCGCCCGGAGCACCCGCACCGCCTGGAGTTGGAGTTCGGCCTTCTCGGCGCGGTTCATATTCGCTCCCCGACCCACACAGCCTTGAATACTCCGACTCAGAAGCCGGTGTGAAATCGCCACATCGACGGATATCTCGGACGGGGTGTCACCAGGGCACGTCCTTCAACCCGAGAGCGTAGGCTGCGGCGTTGGTAACAACGTGGAGCACCGGCGTCACCACCACGATCGTCACAACGACGGCCGGCGTCAACACACGGACCGACCACCCCGGTGCCAGGAGATACGTCGTCACCAGCGCCCCAACGACGAAGTCGAGTTGGTCCAGAATCGGGACACTCGACCCCCGGCGGCGGCCGAGCCGTCGTTTCACTGCCGACCCGATGATATCCCCAAGCATCGCCCCCGTCGGCAAGGCGACAGCCACCGTGATCGGGAACCCCGGCACTGCAACTCCCAGCCGCGCGCCCGCCCACGCATGTCCCATATCAAGGAGCAAAGCCAGGACAATCCCAGCGACGATGCCTGCGACTGTCCCACGCCAGGTCTTCCCGGCACCGAGTATCCGACGGCCCTGCCAGGTGCGACCCCCGTCGATCGGGGGGCCACCACCCGCCACCACCGCGACGTTGTTCGGGAGGTACGCGGGGAGCATCGCCCAGATGGCTGTCACGAGGACGGCGAGGGGCTCCATACCGGTTCGGCGACGGCAACCCCCAAAACGGCGGCGGTCCGGAGACGGGAACAGTAAAGGCCGGGCCGTCCCACCCCGTGACCGTGATCCCGCCGATCGCCCGTCGGTTCGTCGCCGGTGAAGAACCGACGACCGCCATCAAGCACGTCAACGCGATCAACGACGATGGTGTCGCCGGCATCCTCAACCTCCTCGGTGAACACTACGACGACCGGGGGGCGGCCGCCGCTGATCGCGATGCGTATCTCGCCCTCATCGACACAATCGACGCGTCGGGCGTCGACGCCTGTATCTCGGTGAAACCCAGTCAGATCGGCCTCGACATCGAGGAAGCGGTATTCCGCGAGAACCTCGAACAGATCGTCGATGCCGCCGCCGACCGTGGCGTATTCGTCTGGCTGGACATGGAAGACCACACAACCACCGATGCCACCCTCGATGCCTTCGAGGCAGAGACCACCGCTCACGATGGCGGGGTCGGGGTCTGTGTGCAGGCCAACCTCCGCCGCACCAGCGAGGACCTCGAACGCCTGGCGACCCTCCCGGGGAAAGTCCGATTGGTCAAGGGTGCCTACGACCCGCCCACGGAGATCGCCTACCAGAACAAAGAACGGGTGAACACGGCGTACAAGAACGCCCTCGCGACCATGTTCGAGCAGTTCGATGACGGCATCGCCGTCGCCAGCCACGACCCGCAGATGATCGACCGGGCCCGGACGTTGCACGACGAACACGGTACCGAGTACGAGATCCAGATGTTGATGGGGGTCCGGGAGGACGAACAGCGACGGCTCGCTGACGAGGTGCCGGTCTATCAGTACGTGCCCTATGGCAGCAAGTGGCTGTCCTATTTCTACCGGCGAGTGCTCGAACGGAAGGAGAACCTCGTGTTCGCGCTCCGGGCGGTCCTGGGGCGGTGACATCGTTGGGAAGGCTTACGGCGGTGGCGGCGTAGCCTGCACCTGATGGCTGATTGGAAACGGGACGCGGCCAGCGGGTTAGTGGTGCTGGTGCCGGTTGTGGTGACGCTGTTCGTCGTCTACTGGTTGTACTCCCAGATCGCCGGCATCCCCGTCCTGGAACGGTCGTTCCCGAACCCCGCCGTGCGGGTGGTCGTGACGGTGGTGGTATTCGTCCTGCTTGTGTTCGCCGTTGGCTACCTGATGCGGACCGCAGTCGGTGGCTACGTCGAGGGGGTGTTAGACAGCGTCGCCAACCGGTTGCCGGGATTGCGAATCGTGTACAACGCCTCGAAGATGGCCGTCGAGACGGCGTTGACGGGGACGGACGAACTCCAGAAACCCGTCAAAATCGAGCCCGTGCCGGGGTACCGGATGACGGCGTTCAAGACGGGCAAGCAGACGACAGACGGGCGAGAGGTGGTGTTCATGCCGACCGCACCGAACATCACCACGGGGTACGTCCTCGAGTTACCGCCCGACGAGTTGATCGCGACCGACGAGACCGTCGAGGACGCCTTGACCAGGGTATTGAGCGCAGGGTTCGGGGAGGCAAACGAGGACCCGCTACCTGGCGAACTCACCGAGACCCTGTTCGGCGATACGGAGTCCACCACCGGGGAATCCGAGACGGACGGATCCGATCAGACGTAGGTGAACCAGTCGTCGTGGTCGTCCGTGCGACGTTCGACGATTTCGAAGAACCGTGATTGGATCTCCTCGGTGATGGGGCCACGCCCGCCACCTCCGATTTCGACGTCGTCGACGGTTTTGATCGGGGTGACCTCCGCGGCCGATCCGGTGAAGAACAGTTCGTCGGCGGTGTAGAGTTCGCCGCGGCTGATCGTGGCCTCGTCGTGGACGGTGTACCCCCGTTCCTCTGCGAGGGTGATAACGGACCGCCGAGTGATGCCATCGAGGATGCTCTCGGCAAGGCCCGGTGTGTAGAGTTCGCCGTCGCGGACCAAGAACAGGTTCTCGCCGGGACCCTCGGCGACGTTGCCTTCCTTATTGAGGACGATGGCTTCGGCGTACCCGTTGTCCCGGGCCTCCTCGCCGGCGAGGAGGCTGTTGACGTAGAGGCCTGTGGTTTTGGCGTTGGTCGGGACCTGGCTCGAGGCGTGTTTCCGCCAGGAGGAGACCTTGACGTCGACCCCATGTTCGAGGGCGTCGTCGCCGAGGTAGGCGCCCCACGGCCAGCACGCGATCGCGGTGCGGGTCGGGTTGGCCCCGGGACTGACACCGAGGCTGTGATACCCGTAGAAGGCGATCGGCCGGACATAGCAGGACGCGAGGTCCTGGCGGTCGATCAGCGTGGTGGCTGCGTCGGTCAGCGTCTCGGGACTGTAGTCGATGTCGAGTTTGTACGGTTTCGCTGAGTTGTAGAACCGGTCGAGGTGGTCCTCCCACCGGAAGATGGCGGGGCCGCGCTCGGTGTCGTAACAGCGGACGCCTTCGAACACGCCTGACCCGTAGTGGAGGGCGTGGGTGAGGACGTGGACGGTCGCGTCCTCCCAGTCGACGAAGTCGCCGTCCATCCAGATCTCGGAGACGTCCATCTCCTCGAAGCTCATGTCCGGACGTTCCGACCGACTGCTAAAGAATGTTCCCGTTGTGGTGGGTTCGGGCCGTCTCGAGTGCGTCCTCGAAGACCTGTTTTCCGGCGGTTGCGACGGGGCCGGGACCGGTCGGCGCCCAGACCTCGTGGGTGGCGGTGCCACTCCAGTCGGTCTCGACGAGGGCGGTCGCCAGCGCGTCGAAGTCGAGGGTGCCGAGGCCAACCGGGAGGTGTTCGTCGTCGTCGAGGTGGCGGGTATCGTTGAGGTGGATGTGGGAGACTGCATCACCGTGGTCGGCGAGAAACGTCCCTTGGTCGACGGCCGACATCCCCGAGACTGCGGCATGCCCCGTGTCGAGACAGAGGCTCGCGCTGGACCGATCGGCGATCTCGGCGTAGGTGTGGACATCGTAATACTCGCCTTTCAGGTTCTCGACGGCGATGTCGACCCCCCGGTCGGCACCGTAGGTCGCGAGGCGGTCGGCCACGGACACGATCAGGTCCCGGATGCGCTCGGTATCCCAGGCGTCCCCGTAGGTGAACGTCGTCCCGTGGATAATCCCGCGGTGGGCGCCGGCGTCGGCCGCAGCATCGATCGCGGCTTCGAGTTCCCGGCAGGCCCCGTCGCGAGCGTGGTCGTGGGGTGTGCAGGGGTCGATGCGGTAGGGGAGGTGGGCGACGACGTCGAGGTCACGGTCGTCGGTGAGGGTTGCGACGCGGTCGGGGTCGAGACGGTCTCGGGCGAACCCGGTCTCCATGTTCAACTCGACGTAGTCGAAGCCCTGTCGGGCGGCGACGTCGAGGCTGGCGGGGAGGGAATCGCTGCGGCCGAGCATCAACCCCTGGTGGATGGGCATACCGGCGTCCAGGCGGGAGGTCGTGAAACAGTTGCGGTATCACTCGAGGGCGGCGATGAGGTCCCGTCCTTCGAGGAAGGGGGCGTCGATGCGGTCGGCGTAGGCACGGGCGTCCGCCGGGGAGAGGGCCTCGCCGGTCGCGTCGTCGAGCATCTCACAGCCGGCGACGGCGGGCGCGCGGTCCGCTGCATCGGCGAGGGCGACCCCGAGTTCGGTGTGGCCGCGTCGGTCTGCGAGGCCCGCCGGGGCAGCGCGTAACAGGTGGACGTGGCCGGGGGCTCTGAACTCGGCGGCGAAGTCGACTGCCGCCGGGTTGGCGGCGGCAGCGCCGAGGGCGGAGATGGTGCGGGCCCGGTCCCGGTCGGTGATCCCGGTGTAGGTCTCGCGGTGGTTGACCGGCAGCGAGAACGATGGATGGGCATCGTAGCCGAGGTCGTCGAACGTGCTGGCTGGGTGGTCGATCGCATCGTGGAGGTACGGCAGGTCGAACGCGGACGCGACCGAATCGGAAACGGCGACGAAGATGAGGCCGCCACCGTCGTTGCGAAGCTGGGCGACATCCTCGGGGGTGACTGCCGCGGCGGGATAGAGGAGGTCGGTCTCACCCTCGCGGTCGGCGGCGTCGTGGACGAGGACCGGGTCGCCCTCGCTGAAGGCGGTGACGGCCCGTTCGATCGGTGGTTCGAGCCGCATGTTACTCGAGTCCCGCGTGGATGTCGATGCGGTCGCCGTCGGATAGACCGAGTTCGTCCCTGAGTTTGACGGGAGCGATGAGTTCGAGATGGCTCTCGTCGTGGTGGGTGCGGTCGGGGACGATGACGTGGGCAGGGCTGTACCGGCGGTCGTCGGTTTCGACCGTCGCGGGATAGCAGGTGGCGGCACCGTAGGTGCGGTCCTCGCCCTCCCATTCGTCGATGCGGGTGCCGTCGACCGTCTCGAGGGCGGCCCGTCGGCGTTGGCTCTCGGTGGCGAGGGCGACGTTGAGGGTTCCGGGGAACGGTTCGTAGTGGAGGCGGTCCCGGAACTGGTCCATATACCCCTCGAGGGAGATGTAGTGACGGCCTTCGCCCATGCCGGTGGTGACGGTCCCTGAGAGGACG
The DNA here is from genome assembly GCA_042216925.1 of Halobacteriaceae archaeon. GTDB lineage: Archaea > Halobacteriota > Halobacteria > Halobacteriales > Halobacteriaceae > JBDGTJ01. The sequence goes on along the minus strand of JBDGTJ010000011.1, from coordinate 6,970 downwards.
GTGACGTCCTCGTGTTCGAAGATGCGGCGGTAGGCCTCGTACTCGGCTTTGAGGACGCGGTCGCCGGCGTCGGTGATGGTGACCCACTGCCCGTCGCCGGTCTGTTCGCGGGTGAGATACCCCGCCCGGTCGAGGGCCTGGAGGCGTCGGGAGGCGGTCTGGGTGGAGGCGTCAAGGCGGTCGGCGAGGTCGGAACAGGAGATCAACCGGTCCTCGTGCCGGGCGCCCTCAAGGGCGAGGAGTTTGAGGGCGGCGATCTCGTCGTTGCCGACGTCGACACTCCGGAGCTGTCCGTCCATACGTACAGCGACCGCCGCCACCCGCATAAGCATATCGAATCCGGGATGCGTAACGATTCTGGGATGAAGTGGTGGGTCGTCACCTCGGACTCCGCGTGTCGGAAGGATAAATGTTCCTGGACGGTCGCAGGTGGCGTCACCCCGGGGGGGTGCCGCTGGGTGCATGGCAGGCACCCCTGGGGAGCCAAGAGTCGTATCGGGGGACGTCACGGCCGCGTGGCGGGGTCGACCGTGACCGTGGCGACGGGGGGTGTCGCCACGAGCCGACATTACCATTGATTCCTCTTTATTCTTGTGTTCATTTAACCCGTAGAGGACTGTGAACAACCCCCGTAGGTGGGTTGACAGCCCCGATTGGAAATCCCTTTGACGCACCCGGCGATACCGGCGACCATGTTCCTGTCGTTCCGCGCCGAGGTCGAGGCCGCCGTCGCCGACGCCCTCAGGGCCCTCGACCTCCCGACCGACGACCTCGGCGTCGAGGAGCCCCCGGCCGATGTCGACGCCGTTCTTGCTTCTTCTGTGGCATTCCGCCTCGCCGACACGGTCGGGGCGCCACCCCCGGCGATCGCCGAGGATATCGCCACCGCCATCGATCCCTCGACCAGCACGTACATCGAGACCGTCACCGCCCAGGGCCCCTACGTCAACTTCATGCCCGGCCCCCAATACTACGACGACACCCTCACCACTGTCGACGAGGACTGGGGCCGCCATCCGGACACCGAGGAGTCGATCGTCGTCGAACACACCAGCGTCAATCCCACCGGACCCCTCCACGTCGGTCGCGCCCGCAACACCATCATCGGCGACGCCCTCGCTCGCATCTTGACCTTCGCCGGCCACGACGTCGACCGCCACTACTACGTCAACGACGCCGGGCGTCAGATGGCGGTGTTCACCTGGGCCTACGAGACCTTCGACGAGGACGACCTCCCAGCACCCGACCGGGACAAACCCGACTACGACCTAGTGCGATACTACCGCCGCGGCCACGAGTACCTCGAGACCGCCGATCCCCAGGACGTCGACCAGGCAGAGGCCACCATCGCCGAGATTATCCAGGGGATCGAAGCCGGCGACGAGGCGACCCTCGACCGCGTCTGGACGGTCGTCGACCAGGTCCTCGAGGGCACCCGCCAGACGCTGGCCCGGCTCCCGGCCCCCTTCGACGAGTTCGTCCGGGAGACCCGATTTATCCGCGATGGATCAAAGGACGCAATCGTCGACCGGTTACAGGCCTCCGACGCCGCCCAACAGGACGAGGGGGCATGGGTCCTCGACCTCGAAGACGGGGGGATCGAGAAGGAGTTCGTCTTCCTCCGGTCCGACGGCACCTCCCTGTACACGACGCGTGACCTCGCCCACCACGAGTGGAAGTTCGGGAACTACGATCGTGCGATCACCGTGCTTGGGGAGGACCAGAAGCTCCACGCCGATCAGTTACGCGCCGCCCTCGAGCTGCTGGGCAACGACACCGACCAGCTCTCGACCGTGTTCTACTCGTGGGTCGATCTCCCGGAAGGTGGGATGAGCACCCGCAAGGGGACGGGAATCGACATCGACGACCTCCTCGACGAGGCCGTACGGCGGGCGCGGGCAGAGGTCGAAGCACGGCTGGACGACCGCACCCGTGGGGACCTCACCGACGATGACATCGACCGGATCGCCCGACAGGTCGGCATCGGCGCCGTCAGGTTCGACATCGTCGCCAAACAACCGACGAAAGGCATCACCTTCGACTGGGAGGAGGCACTCGACTTCGAGGCACAGAGTGCCCCCTACGTTCAGTACGCCCACGCCCGGTCCTGTGGCATCCTGGATGGCATCGAGGAGACCGGCGATCCCGACGCCCTGGCCCTGACCCACCCGGCATCACGGACGCTACTCGATGCGATCGCGCGGTTCCCCGCCGTCGTCGAGACGGCCGCCGCCGATCACGAACCCCACCGTGTCGCCGCCTACGCTCGCGAGTTCGCCGACCACTTCAATACCTTCTACCGGGAGTGTCCCGTCCAGTCCGCTGAGGGCGACGTCCGCGACACTCGCGTCGCCGTGGTCAGAGCCGCCCGGCATACGCTCGCAAACGCATTGTGGCTGCTGGGAATCGCAGCGCCGGAGTCGATGTGACCGGTTACGGACCGCCCGGGACGATGATGTTCCCACCCAGGAAGAGGATGGCTGCCCCCGCCAGTCCAAGTGCGAGGACGACGAACAACAGGATCCAGCTGAGCGGGACGCCCTCGGTCACCCCGTCGGTTGCCATACTCGTCGGTTCCCGGCGCGGACCTTTAGAGGTTCCTATCCGGTTTCAGACCGGTCGGGGTCACCCGAGGAGGCCGCCGGTGAGCCGGTTCAACAGCGACCGTGAGGACTCCTCCTCTGAGGAGGTGTTCTCGCCTGTGTCGACGAGGGGGCCTTCGGGGGTCGCGTCCGAGTCGGCAGTCTCCTCCGAGGACGGATTATCGCCGCCGTCGGCCTCATCGTCACCGACCAGGGCGGCCCCAGCCTCCCCCTCGTCTGCGAACGGGACCGCCGTCGAGTCGCTCGTCGAGGCCTCCCCGGGGGGCTCGGCCTCGGCGGCGTGGTTCCCACCGGGGTCGGCCTGGTCGACGACGAAGTCGGTTGCCGTCGACTCGATCCCCGAATCAGCCTGGGCTGCTACCTCCTCGACCGTGGTATCGCCGTCCTTCGTTGTTGTCCCCTCCCTGGTGAGCGTTGCCACCGGGACGTCGAGGAGTGCGGCGGCCACCTCGAAGTAGGCCGATCCGGCGGGGCCGTCGGGAGAATAGACGGTGACGGGTTCGTTCGCCTGTTCGGCGTCCTGGACCGCCGAATCTTCAGGAATCGTCCCTAACAGGGGGATCGGCGAGGCCCCGGACGCTGACGGAGGTTCAGGATCGCTGGACCGGGTGACGTTCAGGCCGGCGACGGTGCCATCGACCCGATCGACGAGCTGTCGGGTCTTCTCGGCGTCCTGGAGCGCGGCGTCCGCCCGCGTCGACACCAGGATCGTCTCGTCGGCCAGTCCCAAGGGGACGAGGACGTCTTGACTCAGGCCGGCAGCCGTGTCGACGATGACGGTGTCGTATCGGTCCGCAAGCGTCTCGACGACGGGGCGGAGGCCAGCGGGGTCCCCCGCGGCGTAGTCTTCGAGTGTGACGCCCCCAGGCACGACGTCGAACCCACCGGGTGCCTCATGGATTGCGTCCGCGACGTCGGCTGACTCCGAGAGCACGTCGTGTAGCGTTGGACCGTCGGCCTCGATCCCCAGGACGGCGCCCAGGTCTGGCATACCGAGGTCGGCATCGACGACGACCGTCTCGCGTCCGCCAGCGGCAAAACAGGCGCCCAAGGCGACGGCGGTGGTGGTCTTCCCGACCCCGCCTTTCCCGCTTGCGACCGCGTACACGCTCATTACCAGAACCGTGACCCCGCCGATTAAAAAACCCTTCTCGCCGATGCTGACATTCTCGGACCAGTTCCGGGGGTTTCTCCCCGCGGTCGAACGCTGACCGAGTCCGGAGTCAGAACCCCTTGCCCAACAGCTCGCGGGCGACGATGTTCTTCTGGATCTCCGTTGTGCCCTCGTAGATCTGGGTGATCTTGGCGTCACGGTAGAGGCGTTCGACGTCGAAGTCGTTGACGTACCCGGCGCCCCCGTGGATCTGGACGGCCTCGTCGGCGACCTCCACGGCGACCTCGGAGGCGAATTCCTTGGCCATCGAGGCCAACGCCGTGAGTTGCTCGTCGCTGTTCTCGACGCTCCAGGCGGACTTGTAGGTGAGTTGGCGGGCGGCCTCGGTCCGGGTGTGCATCTCAGCGAGTTTGTGCTGGATGGCCTGGAAGTCACTGATCTGTCGGCCGAACTGCTCGCGCTCCTGGGCGTACTCGAGGGCGCGTTCGCTGGCGCCTTTCGCGATGCCGACACCCTGGGCGGCGACCATGGTCCGCGTCTCATCGAAGAACTGCATCAACTGGAGGAACCCGGCGCCCTCGGTCCCGATGAGGTTCTCCTCGGGCACCCGCACGTCGTTGAACCGGAGTTCCGCGGTATCGGAGGCACGGATCCCGAGTTTGCCGGTGATCTTGTCGGCCTCGAACCCGTCGCGGTCGGCCTCGACGAGGATCTGGCTGAAGCCGCTGTACCGGTCCTCGGCGTCGGGGTCGGTCTGGCAGAGGACGACGAAGTAGTCACCGACGGAGCCGTTGGTGATCCACATCTTCGAGCCGTTGATCACCCAGTCGTCGCCGTCGCGTTCGGCTCGCGTCGACACCGCGGAGACGTCGGAGCCGGCCCCGGGTTCGGAGACCGCCGTCCCCATGACCGCGTCACCCTCTGCGATGGGGGTGAGCCACCGTTCTTTCTGGTCGTCTGTGCCGAAGGCCTCGATCGCGTCGGCGCCGAAGGCGGCACTCGTGATCGACAACGCGATGCCCGGATCGATCGCGAACAGTTCCTCGACGACGATCGCCAGGTCCACGGGCGAGTACCCGGCACCGCCATATTCGACGGGGATGCTCGCCCCGGCCAACCCCATCTCGACGGCGGCGTCCATCACGTCGTGTGGGTACTTCTCCTCGACGTCGTACTCGGTCGCCACCGGCTCGATCTCGTTCTCCCCGAACCGTCGGACCTCCTCCCGGATCGCCTGTTGTTCGTCGGTCAGACCGAAGTCCATACCTACTGACAACGGCCCGGCACCGAAAAGCTCTGCCGGAACCCCGACAAACGGGTGTGGAGTTGTCTGTCGGCCCGGGGCAAAGGGTACTTAGGCGGGCGGCCGGCTAGGTGAGACGATGAGTCAGCAGGAGGGCGGCCCGACCGCGGACGACGACCGCCGGAAGTACGAGTTCCGGAAGGTCATCGAGGAGCTCCAGGAGTACGAGGGGTCGGGCACCCAACTCGTCACGATCTACATCCCGGAGGACAAGCAGATCTCCGACGTGGTCAACCACGTCACCCAGGAGCACAGCGAAGCCTCGAACATCAAGTCCAAACAGACCCGCACCAACGTCCAGGACGCCCTGAAGAGTATCAAGGACCAGTTACGGTACTACGACACGTATCCGCCCGAGAACGGGTTGGTGATCTTCTCGGGTGCGGTCGACAGCGGCGGCGGACAGACCGAGATGGTGACCCGCGTCCTCGAGAGTCCACCTCAACCGGTGCAATCGTTCCGGTATCACTGTGATGCGAACTTCCTGACCGAGCCCCTCGAGGGGATGCTCGCCGACTCGGGGTTGTACGGGCTGATCGTGTTGGACCGGCGTGAGGCCAACGTCGGGTGGTTGAAGGGGAAACGTGTCGAGCCGGTGAAGTCGGCGTCCTCGCTGGTCCCGGGCAAACAGCGGAAAGGGGGCCAGTCCGCCCAGCGGTTCGCCCGACTCCGGCTGGAGGCCATCGACAACTTCTATCAGGAGGTCGGGGAGATGGCCAACGACCTGTTCGTCCCGGAACGCCACGAGCTGGACGGCATCCTCGTCGGCGGGCCCAGCCCCACCAAAGACGAGTTCCTGGACGGGGACTACCTCCATCACGAACTCGAGGAGAAGGTCCTCGGGAAGTTCGACGTCTCCTACACCGACGAGTCCGGGCTCTACGACCTCGTCGACATGGGCGAGGAGGCCCTCGCCGACGCGGAGTTGATGGCCGATAAGTCCCTGATGGAGACGTTCTTCGAGGAGTTGAACGGCGGCGAGCTCGCGACCTACGGGTTCGGGGCGACGCGACAGAACCTCCTCATGGGTGCCGTCGATACGTTACTGGTCAGCGAGGATCTCCGGAAGGACGTCGTCACCTTCGAGTGTCCGAACGACCACGAGGACCGGGTCGTCGTCGACCGTCGAGCGGACACCCCCACCGACCACGACTGTCCGGAATGTGGGGAGCCCGCCGAGGCCGTCCAGCGGGAGGACGTCGTCGAGCACCTCGCCGAGATCGCCGACCAACGCGGGACGGAGGTGTCCCTGATCTCGACGGACTTCGAGAAGGGCGAACAGTTGCTGACGGCGTTCGGCGGCGTCGCGGGTATTCTGCGGTACGGCACCGGCGTCTAAGGATCAGGTCAGTAACTGTTCGAGCTGGCGGCCGCGTCGATCGACATCGAAGTGCGGGGAGAGGTCGGGGTCACGCCCTAATCGGTCGAGGAACAACAACACGTCGACCCCGCGGGATTCGGCGCGGTCGACGACGGTTTCGAGTTCCCTGCGGTAGGTCGCCGGCGAGTCGAGGAGTGCCACGACCACGGCCAGCAAGACCGCCCGGTCGGACTCACGGGGGAAGGCATCGCTGACCGTGGTGAAATCCGGGATGTCGGGTGGGGGGTCGTCCTCGGGGACGACGGTCAGGCAGTGCGGGCAGATGGCCGCACCGGGTCGGTCGTCCGGGAGCAACTCCCCGAGAGCAGCGGACACCGGGAACGCGACCATCGTGGAGGCACACGCGGGACAGTCCATACCGGGCCACCGGGTGACTGGACGAAATAGGTAGGGGTGGGATCAGTCGCCGCCTGGGGTGGCGTCGACGGCCTGTCGGTCCCCGCTGTCGTCGGTCTTCTCTTTGATCTTCTTCATGCGGAAGATCTCCTCGCGTTCCTGTTCCTCTAATTTCTGTTCGATGTACTCCTTGTTCTCGTGGAGGTCGGGCAGGAGTTTGAACTCGAGGGCGT
>JBDGTJ010000047.1:1686-35617 GCA_042216925.1 Halobacteriaceae archaeon | reverse complement strand
CCGCTTCGACATGCTCGACCGCGCCATCCTCCGCCCCGGCCGCTTCGACCGCCTGATCGAAGTGCCCAAACCCGACGTGGAGGGCCGGGAACGCATCTTTCGCATCCACACGCGGGAGATGAACGTCGCCGACGACGTCGACTACGATGCCCTGGCCGAGGAGACCGAGGACCTCTCGGGAGCAGATATCAAGGCCATCTGTACGGAGGCCGGAATGTTCGCCATCCGGGACGATCGCACCCAGATCAAGATGGAGGACTTCGAGACCGCCCGCGAGAAGATCGAAGCGGACGAGGACGACGAACAGATCTCCGCGACCTACGCCTGACGCCAGGTTCGAGCCGACATTCTATCGATCACAGTACGAGGAAGACGAGATACGGCACGAGGAACAACACGACCGTCAGCACAGCGAGGAACACGAGGTACCCGGCGAGGGTGCCCGCGGCGATCCAATAGGCCGGGGCCGTGTCTTCAAGGGGTGACATACCCTTCCTGCCGGGGCGGCGACCCTTAACTGTTCGGCGACCTAGCCATCGAGGATGTCCCCGATGCGGCGTGGCTCCCCGGACAGTGACGGGTTCGGTTCGATGATCTGGAGGACCTGGTGGTCGGTGGCGTCCCGGTACTCGGTCTGGAGGGCCGAGGCGACGAGGTCGGCCTCCAACCGGAACTCGACACCGTCGAAGACCACATCGACGCCCTCGGCGTCGAAGGCGAGCGTCGTCATATCCGCTGGTAGGTGATGCCGGCCTAAAAGTATCGCGGGCCTCGATCACGGGAAATCGTGTGACGTGCGTCCGACAGCCTGCGGGGGATTTAAGCGGTCTGTACGCGTGCGCACACCTGTGCTGGGCTCGGATCCACTCGAGGAACTCTCGCTGCCCGACGGGACCACCGTCGAGGAACACGACCTGGTCACCGACCACAACGTCTTCGTCGGCGGCCAGTCCAGCGTCGAGTTCGGCGTCCGCGGCCGGAACGTGATCGCGGGGGAACGAGTCCGATTCGGCGGTCACATCGAGGCCGAAGGCGACTGTCGCCTGGACATGTGGTGTGACGTCGCCGAGGACGTCCTCGTCGGCACCGATGCCTATCTCGGTGAGCGGGTCCACGTCGGCGGACAACTCGTCGTCGCCGGCGACCTCGACATCGGCGACGACGTCGACATCGAGGAGGGGTTCGAGGCCAACGGCTGGATCGTCATCCGGAACCCGATGCCCACCGTCGTCTTCCTGTTCATCTACCTCTCACAGTTACTGCGCCTCGGTGAAGAGGAGGCTGCCGACGAACTCGTCGCCGGCATCACCGACGGCGGTGACGACGATCCGCTCACCATTCCGCGGGGCGCCCGCGTCTCCGACGATGCCTGGCGGGTCTCGACGCCCGCGACCGTCGGCGACAACTGTCGGCTCCACGGGAACATCCGGGCGACCAGCGTCACGGTCGGCGCCGACAACGAGGTGTTCGGCAGCCTCCGCGCCCAGAACGACATCAGCGTCGGTGAAGGAACGACCGTGCACGGGGACGTGACCACGCGAGGCGGTGACGTCACCGTCGAACCGGGCGCCGTGATCCGGGGTGATGTCTCCGGCCAGAACGTGACCCTCGACCCCGACGGGGAGGTCGACGGCGTCATCCGCGCCCGCGGCGAGATGCGGGTCGGCGAACAACCCGTCACCGAAGACGCCTGACTCGGGGACCGAAAGAAGCATTCCACGGTCACCAGTAGTCGCTGCCATGCTGTCCCTGGCCCTCGCGGGGAAACCGAACGCGGGAAAGTCGACGTTCTTCGCCGCAGCGACGATGGCCGAGGTCGACGTCGCCAACTACCCGTTCACCACCATCGACCCGAACCGCGGGGTCAGTCACGTCCGTACCCGGTGTCCGTGCCTCGACCGAGAGCACCGTTGTGGGAACTGTCGGTCCGGGAAACGATACGTCCCGATCGAACTCGTCGACGTCGCCGGGTTGGTCCCCGGCGCCCACGAGGGCCGCGGCCTCGGCAACCAGTTCCTGGATGCGCTGACGGACGCCGATGCAGTCCTCGAGATCGTCGACGCCTCCGGCGGGACCGATGCCGAAGGCGAACCCGTCGAGACGGGCAGTCACGACCCCGTGGGTGACGTCGACTTCGTCGAGGCGGAACTGGAGCTGTGGCTGGCCGACATCATCGAACGGAACTGGGAGACCGTCGAGCGCCGCTCCCGGTCACCGGATTTCGACCTCGAGGCCTCGATCACCGACGTCCTCACCGGGTTCGGCGCCACCGAAGCCGAGGTCGCTGCCTGCCTCCGTGATGTCACCTATCCCGACACGGCCACGGACTGGATGCGGGAGGACTACGCAGCACTCGCCGCTGCCGTCCGTGCCCGCACGCTCCCCTCGTTGGTCGTCGCCAACAAGGCCGACACCGCCCCGGAACAGTTACTCGAGGCCTTGTTGTCCCTCGAGAAACCCGTCGTCCCCGCCACCGCCCAGGGGGAACTGGCGGTACGACGCGGAGCCGACCAGGGGGTCATCAGCTACGATCCCGGCGACGAACACTTCGAGATCGTCGGCGACATCCCGGCCGACCAACGAACCCGACTCGAACGCCTCCAGGAGACGATGACGACCTACGGCGGCACCGGGGTCCAGTCCGCGTTGAACACCGCAACCTATGATCTCCTCGACCACATCACCGTCTACCCCGTCCAGGACGCCGGTGCCTGGACCGACGGCCACGGGGAGATGCTCCCCGATGCCTTCCTCCTCCCCCAAGGGAGCACCCCCGTGGACCTGGCGTATACCGTCCACTCCGACATCGGCGAGGGCTACCTCCACGCCGTCGACGCCCGGGAGAACCGCCAGATCGGCGACGACCACGTCCTCGAGGATGGCGACGTCGTCAAAATCGTCAGCACCGCCCGCTGACTACGCGATCTCGATGTCCTCGGCGGCACGGCGGTGGATCGAGGCGACCTGATGGGAGAGGACCGCACCGATGATGGCGGACATCGTGGTCGCCAACAAGACGACCGGTAACGCCACGCTGAAGATGATCGACCCGAGGTTCACCGCGAGCTGCCCCGAGATGCCCGGGGTGATGAGCCAGGACGTCGCCAACGCGACGACGATGGCGGTTACGGGTGCCGCGCCGGCAGCGATGGCGCCATCCATGAACTCCTCCTCGTAGTTCCGGGACAACACCCCGGCGAGGGTGGCCCCGACGACCGGCAACACGAGATGGGCCACGACCGGGAGGGATCCGATGACGATGAGGGCGGCGACACCGGCCTCGGCGAGGACGGCGCTGCCGATGGCCCGGTAATCGATGGCGGGACCGTTCGTTGGCGCACCGAGCCGCATGCTGTCCGGTCACGCGGGTCAACACTTAGGTGCTGTGCCGACCGCTGCTATCCAACGGGGTGGAACCACACGGCCGCCACCAGCACCGCGAGGAACACGTAGGCGCCCCGGACCAACAGTTTCGTCGCCGTCCCTGCGTCGGCGCCGTCCGCGATGACCGCGACCGCGCCGAAGGCGATCGCGGCGAGGACGGCACTCCGCGGGAGGATCTGGGCCACCGCCAAGACCACGACCAACCCGACCGCGGTCACCATGAACGTGTTCGCGATGGTGCGCGCTCGCCGTCGACCGACGATGACCGCCACCGTCGGTTTCCCGACGCGGCGGTCGTAGGCATAGTCCGTTGTGTCGTCGACGATCTTCACCCCGACCAACAAGACACCGAACACCACCGCCAACGACCCCGGCAGAATCGCCAATCCACCGGTCTGGACCACGTACCCACCGATCAACGCCACCACGACCCCGACTGGGTATCCACCGGTCGCACCCACGGTCGTCCCATCGAGTTGTGGCGCGTGGAGATACCCGATGACCCACGTCGGGGCGGTGACCGCGGCCGCGACCGGCCCTGCTACCACCCACAACCCCGCCACACACGCGAGAAACGCAGCGGTGGCACCACCCAACGCCAGTCGACAGCCACGGACCGTCAACGGATGATCGTCGTCCTCCCCCCGATGGTGGAAATCGACGAACCCGTCTTTCACGTGGGCAGTATACACCGCGAAGAACACGGCGCCAAGATGGAACGCGGCAGCGATGGCGACAACGTCATCCGCCAGGATCGCGCCGAACGAGGCCGTCGCCACCGGGGGCAGCATGAACACCGGGTGGACTTGGGAGGCCAGGGCCCGACCGACCGCACCGGGACCGACCCCGTGGCGGGCGACCGCCATCGAATGTATGCACGGGCGGATCCCATATAATAGCTGCCGCCGTCAATCGAGGTCCGCGGTCACGTCTCGGAGGATCTCCATGGCCTCCTTGAGATCCTCGGTGCTGGCGGCATAGGACACTCGGGCGGTCCCGGCGCCGCGGTCGCCGAAGACGTCTCCGGGCACCACGATGACGCCGCGGTCGATCGCCTCCTCGACCCAGCCGTCGGGTACCGAGGGCATCACGTAGAACGCCCCGGACGGTTCCGGGACCGTCAACCCCATATCGAGGAGGGCCTCCACGACGAGGTCCCGACGTTCCTCGAAGGTCGCGACCATCTCGTCGACGACGGATTGGTCCCCGGTCAACGCGGCCTCTGCGGCGTACTGGGCCGGGGCGCTCGCACACGCCTGGACGAACTGATGGACCCGTAACATCCGGTCGATGCGACGCGGGCTGGCGAGCACCCACCCGAGTCGCCACCCCGTCATCGAGTAGGTCTTCGAGCAGGCGTTCACGACGACGACGTTGTCAGACTCGGCGAACTCCATGGGCGAACGGTGCTCGCCCTCGTAGATGATGTGCTCGTACACCTCATCCGAGAGGCAGAGGACGTCGTGCTCGTCGGCGATGCGGGCGAACGCACGCATATCCTCGGGACGCTGGACCGCGCCCGTCGGGTTCGCCGGACTGTTCACGACGAAGGCTGCGGTGTCCTCGGAGAGGTGCTCCTCGACTGTCTCGGGATCGAGAGTCAGGTCATCCCGTAACCCAACCGGGACCGGTTCTCCACCCGCGATGCGGGTGAGGGCCTCGTAGGAGACGAACCCAGGGTCCGGGTAGAGGACCTCCTCGCCGGCAGAGACGTGGGCTTCCAGGGCCAGGTGTAACGCCTCGCTGCCGCCTGCGGTCGCGATAACGCCATCTTCGGAGACCTCAAGGTCGTTGTCCCGAGCGTGTTTCTCGCGGATCGCGGCGATCAAGGCGTCGGTCCCCCGGTTGGAGGTGTAGCCGTCGGCCCGGCCACGGTTGATGGCCTCGGTCGCCGCCGCCCGGGCGTGGTCGGGCGTCGGGAAGTCGGGTTGTCCGAGGCCGAGGTTGATGGCGTCGGCGCCGGCTGCCTCGAAGGCGGCGCGGATGCCGCTGGGCGTCATCGACTCGACCCGGTCCGAGAAACTGGCCATACCTCACACGGTGGCGTCGCCGGCCATAATTGTGCGGGGTCTCGGTCAGTAGATGAGGGCGTCGTCGCTCTCGACCTGGTAGTAGGTGCGGGCCGCAATGTTGACCGCGTGGTCGCCGACGCGTTCCAAATCCCGCACCGTCAACAGCAATCGGGAGACGTCGACCATCATCGCCTGGCGGTCGTCGGTATCGAAATGCGAGTCGATGAGTTCGCCGATGATCTCGTTGGACGCAACCTCACACCGTTCGTCGACGCCATCGTCACGGTCGACCACCGACTGACAGAGCGCGGGGTCCTCGGTGGCGTAGGCCTCCATCGCGGTCTCGATCATGCCAACGGTCTCGTCGCCGATGCTCTGGATGTCGACCTCGGGGAAGCGTTCGTGCTGGGCCTCCAAGGTGTAATCGCCGAGGTTCACCGCCAGGTCGCCGACGCGTTCCAGATCGGTGCTGATCTTAAACGATGCCGCGATGAACCGTAAATCGCTGGCGACCGGTTGCTGTAATGCGAACAGGTCGATACAGGATTGCTCGACGTCGAGGTACAACTCGTTCAGCTCGTCGTCGCCCTCGATCACCTCGCGAGCCAGCTGGTCGTCTTTGGTCTCTAAGGCGTTCAACCCCTGGCGCAACCGGTCGACGGCGACCTCGCTCATGTAGAGGACGTCCTCGCGCAGCGTCTCGAGTTGGTCCTGGTAACTGTCTCGTGTCATCCGAACTTCCCCGTGATGTAGTCCTCGACCCGTTGGGAGCGTGGGTTCTCGAAGATCTGGTCGGTCTCCCCGTACTCGACGAGTTCGCCGCCGGTCAGGAACACGGCGGTCTGATCGGAGATGCGGGCGGCCTGTTGCATGTTGTGCGTGACGATGACGACGGTGTAGTCTTCGGCCAACTCCTGGATGAGATCCTCGATCTTCGCCGTCGCGATCGGGTCCAGGGCACTGGCCGGTTCGTCCATGAGGATGACCTCGGGGTCGACGGCGAGACACCGCGCGATGCACAGTCGTTGTTGTTGCCCACCGGAGAGGCCCAGGGCGTTGTCGTCCAAGCGGTCGGCGACTTCCTCCCACAACGCCGCCTGGCGAAGCGACCGTTCGACGAGGGCCGCCTCGGCATCGCGGTCGTCCGTCCCGCGCAACCGTGCGATCAATCCCCGGTCGATATCCCCGTGTTTCCGGGGCCCGTACGCGACGTTTTCCCGGATGGTCTTCGGGAACGGGTTCGGGGACTGGAATACCATCCCAACGCGTTTGCGCAACTCGACGAGATTGACGTTCTCGCCATAGATCTCCTCGCCGTCGAGGAACACCGATCCCTCGACGCGGGCACTCTTGATCCGGTCGTTCATCCGATTCAACGACCGGAGGAACGTCGATTTCCCACAGCCGGACGGTCCGATCAGTGCGGTGACGCTCTGTTCGGGGACCTCGAGGTCGATGCCGTTCAACGCCTGGTCCTCACCGTACCAGACGTTCAGGTCATCGACGGCGATCTTGGGATCACCTGTGAACTCGTACTCCAACCACTCTGCTTGCGTCTCTTCGGCGGTTTCGCCGGTCGTCGTTGAATCGGGTCGTGGGTCCACTGTCTCACTCATTAAGTTTTCTCCTGAAATAGATTCGTGAGCCGATACCGATGGCATAGAAGCCCAGGACGACCACCAACAGGATGAACGCCGTCGCCCATCCGAACTCACTGCTGGCATCGACTCCGGCCGTGATGATTGCGTATAGTTTGTACGGGAGGGCCTGTCCTCCCTCGAGGAGGTCTGGACTCAGCAACGTCCCACTATCCTGGTTGAGGCCTCCGGCCATCACCAAAATGAGTGGCGCCGTCTCGCCGGCGATTCGGCCGACCCCGAGGATGATACCAGTGACGACGCCGGGCATCGCTGCGGGGAGGACGACACTCCGGATTGTCTCCCACTCTGAGACGCCAAGTGCCGCACTCGCGTCACGGTATTCATCGGGGACGGCCTTCAGCGACTCCCGGGCGGTGATGATCACCAGCGGTAACAGCATGAATCCCAGCACCAGCATCCCCGAAAGCAACGTGTTCCGATTTTGGATTCGGGGGACGAGTAACGCATACCCGAACAACCCGAAGACGATCGAAGGGGTCGACCACAACGCGTTCGTCGCGACCTCGACGACCGCCGTGAACCGGCCTTGTTCGGCGTATTCGGTGAGGAACACCGCGGCACCAATCCCGAGGGGGACGGCAAACGACATCGACCCGATTACCAACCACACCGTCCCGACGATGGCAGGATACACGCCGTCTGGGGTGTCGGCGCCGAACGTCGAGCCGGTTGTCACGAATGGCCACCGGATCCCCTCGAGTCCGACGTAGAAGCCCTGAAAGGCTCGTCCTGCACCGCGGACAGTGATGAACATCACGAGCAGCGCCAGGACTGCAAGCATCGCAAATGCCGTCACCCCGACGAGCATGAACGCCGCCTGTTGGCGGCCCTGAGCACCGAATCCTTCCCGTGCCTTTGCAGCCATCCAAACCAGCAACAACGCCAGGAACACGGCCAGGAACGGTACCGCTTGCTCACCGTGGATGACTGCCGACACATCGTGGAGGTTCCACTGCCACCCGAGCCCGATGGTTCCGGAGGCGATTACCGCCCCGCCGAGGGCGACCAAGGCACCGAGCGGGAGGGTCGATCCGAGGTCCTCACGGACGATCGCCGTGCCCCATCCAATACCGGCTCCAACGGGGATCGCAATGAGGAGCCACCCCACGGGTACGACTAGGGGCATCCCCTCAATCGCCACCCATCCAAATCCTTCCCACCCCAGGGTCTGGGAGCCGAACAATCCGACGACTGCGAGATAGAGCAGGGCTACTACGCCGGCTGTTGGGGTGCCGGCGGTGTGATCAGGTGTCGTCGAACCGACGCCGAACCGTGATCCAACACCGAAGCAGATGACGCTTACGCCACCGAGCAACAGACCCGTTCCCAAGAACTCGAACACCGTAATTCCGAGGAGGTCGTTCGTGGGTTCGACCCACTGGAGTAACACGACCCAAGACACCAGAAACGTCAGCAGGGCAATACCAAGAACTGCGGTCGCCAGATCGGACAACCGGCCAAGATCGGCACCCTGCAGGCGACGTCCGTACCCGTCGTTCACGCCTCTGCCCCCCGGAGTCGCCGCCGCATCCGTCGTTCGATGTATTGGGAGATCAGGCTCAGGGCAGTGACCGTCACGAAGAGGATGACGCCGGCGGCGAATAGTGCTTGCAGGGTGATGCCGTGGGCCGACCCGTAACTACCGGCAATGAGGGCGGTCAGTGTATTCGTACAGTCGAAGGGGTCGTACAGTGGGGTCGGATAGGTTTCGGTGACCTTACACAAGATCACGGTCGCGGCCATGGTCTCTCCGATCGCCCGCCCCATTCCCAACAGGACGGCCGCAGAAATGCCCGAGAATGCCGCCGGAATCGTGATCGACTTGATGGTCTGCCAATCCGTTGCCCCCATCGCCAACGACCCGTCTTTCATCGCGTCGGGCACGCTCGCAAGGGCGTCCTCGGCGACCGACACGACTGTCGGCAGGGCCATAACGCCGATGACCAACCCGGCGATGAGCATCGATCCCAGCGTGGGGATCTCGAGTTCGACTTTCGCCCACGTGTTCAGGACCGTGAACCCGATGAACCCGTACACGATCGACGGGATGCCCGCGAGGATTTCCACACCGGGTTTGACTAGCTCCCGGGCCCAGTCTGGTGCGATTTCACTGATGAACAGCGCCCCGGCGATTCCCAACGGGGCACACACCGAGAGGGCAATCACGGTCGTCATCAGCGTCCCCCAGATCATCGGACCGAGGTGGAACACTTCGTCGGCTTGACTCCAGCCAGACCCCCACAGGATGCTGGGTCCCATCAACTCGAAGACGGGCAGGGACTGGAGGAACAGGAATACCGTGATGAGTCCGAGTATCGTAACCGCGGAACTGGTCGCCAGGAACGCCAGGATCCGCGCTGTGGATGCTTGATACGCGGACCACCCGTAGCCGGCGATTCCGATGAACGCAACGAGGGGGACCAGGGTGAACAACGGAACGAGGAGGAACACGACAACCGTCGCAACGACCGACATCCCGCCGACTGCTGCCAACACCCTTCCCCGACGGTCCAGGTCAGCGACGCCGATTAATCGGCTTGCCCGTCGCCATTCCCGACGAACCATCTGACTGAGCTGCGTCGGGAGCCTGCGAATTCCGAGATTACGTGGTTCAGTGTCCTCGTCTGACATCAGGTGGGGAACTCCGCTTGAGCGCTCTTGGCGAGAGACATTCAGTGTCTCGGGTTCAGTTCGTTGGCTCTGGGAGTTTCGAGAGCTGGGTCTGCTGGCGGTCGGCAGGGAGCGTGAAGTAATTTGCAGGTTTGACAAACGTCTCCTGCCCGAAGTCCGAGAGAATCATCCGGAGGAAGGCGGCCTCCTTTTTGGACGTGCCCCCGTAGGTGTACATGTGGAGATCCCGCGAGAGTGGGTACTCCGAAGCGCCGAGGTTCTTGCCGTACTCGTAGAGCGTACCGTCGACGTTCAACCCGATGGGGGCGACGCCCGCCGTGTCGACAAAGGCGAGGGCAAGGTACGAGATTGCATTGTCCGAGTTGGAGATGGCGGTCGCGAGTTGTTGATTCTGTCCGTACCGCTGATCGACACTTGTATCAAATCCACTGTCACCGAACACGTTGGCACGGAATGAACTCGATGTCCCGGAGTTTTTCACTCGACCCAGGACCAAGATGTCCTTATCTGGGCCGCCGAGCGCCGACCAGTTGGTTATTTCGCCGGTGTAGATCCCTTTGAGTTCTTCGAGCGTGATCTGTTCGACTCCGGCTTGCTTGACCGCTGAACTGACCACGAGTGGTTGGCCGTCCACGCCGACGACGTGGTCTTTGAATTTGCTGTAATCGTCGAGGTCGAGTTCAGCCTGGACGGGGGCGCTCGAATTCCCGATGTCATACTGACCGTTCATGACCTTCGTACACCCTGTGCCGGAGTGAGACAGCTTCACGGTGACTTCGAATGGCGGCGAGCCGGATTCTCCGGACCCGCTGAATCCATATAGACCTCCCCAGTAGTCGGCCAGGTTCTTGTCGGTCTGGATCCCCCAAGAACTGGGTTGCCAGTAGTCACTATCTCCTGCCGGCCGATTGGCCCCCCAGTACGCTGACGCGTCCTTCGCGATGGGGTAGACGGTCGACGACCCGCCATCATGGAGGTTGGCGGGGCCGCTACTGCCCAGTACACTGCTACATCCGGCCAATCCTGCAGCACCCACGGCACCACCAACTGCGAGGATCTTGCGCCGTGATACGTCGTCTGTTGTGGTGTTTTCCACCATCGGGTTAGACTGGGAGATGTATCGGATAAATAGGCTACTATGAGAAGTATATAGACAACAGTTCACACGGTGAAATAGTTGTGATATCCTCGTCGAATACACAGAGTATCAACGCATAAATTGTCTAGAACGCCCGAGTACTCGGGAATCCGAGAACATATAGGTGAGTTATAGATTCCAGTACATTTATATAGCAATCGACACCAGACTATGTATGGAGCAACGCAAGGTCCAGATGACCGGGGGATCGACCTACACCGTCTCAATCCCCAAATCCTGGGCGCGTGACAACGACGTCTCCACCGGCGACGAGGTCAGCTTCTACGAAGAAAACGACACGCTCTTGCTCAGTACCGCGACCGCCGACGAGACGAGCGAAGGCACGCTCGACATCTCCGGATTGGACGGCGAGGCCCTGACCCGCATGGTCCTGACCATGTACGTCAGCGGATTCGACGTGATGCGACTCGAAGCCGACCGCATCAGTGCCGAACAACGCCGACTCGTCCGTGAAGCCACCCAATCCCTGGTCGGCCTCGAGGTCATGGAGGAGACCGCCACCGAAATCGTCATCCAGGACCTCCTCGACTCCTCGGAGCTGTCCGTCCACAGCGCGGTTCGCCGCATGCGCCTCATCGCGATGTCGATGATCGATGACGCCATCACGGCGTTGACGAGCGACGACGACGACATCGCCACCGATGTCATCGGCCGTGACGACGATGTCGATCGGCTCTGGTTCGTCGTCTCCCGTATCTTCCGCGGGTCGTTGCGGTCCCCGCGAGCTGCCCGCGAGATCGGCGTGACGCGTGACACCTGCTTCGACTATCATACCACCGCCCGACAGCTCGAACGCATCGCCGATCACGGCGCCAAGATCGCCGAACTCGCCACCGACCTCGAAACCGTTCCAACCCCGGTCGTCGACGCCATCGAGGACCTCGACGCCGAGGCCGAACACGTCGTCCAGACCGCCCTGGACGCGATGTTCACCGACGACGCCGACGAGGCGACCCGGCTCGCCAACGAAGCACTGGACCGCGCGGCCGAAATCGATGGGCTCGCACGAAGCGCCGACGACGCCATCCGAACCGCCGACGTCGACCCCTTCGAGGCCCAACACCTCGGTCTCGTCGTCGACTCCCTTTCCCGCACCGGCGACTACGGAGGCAACATTGCCGAAACGGCCCTCCAGAACGCCGCCCCCAGCCCCGCCCCGTAACCTGGGTAGTGCTCGGGTCCCCCTGACTTAGAGTGTGTAGTCGTGGGTTCCGTCCTCCGACTCGATGACCGCAGTCAACAGATCGACGACGGCGTCGATGTCCTCGACGTGGGCGGTCTCGGTGACAGTGTGAAGGTACCGCGTGGGGATCGATAGTGCCCCCACCGGGGTCGCACCACTGGTGTTCTGGAATCCTGCTGTATCCGTTCCACCCGCGGGCAACACCTCGAGCTGGTGGTCGATGTCCTCCGCCTCGGCGATCTCACGGATCCGGCGGTGGACCTTCGGATTTGTGATGACACTCGAGTCCTTCAATTTGATCGCGGCACCCTCCCCGAGCTCGGTGACGCGTTCACCGGCCTCGAACCCGGGGACATCCTGGGCGACAGTGACGTCCAAGGCGATGGCCAGATCCGGGTTCAAATCCGTCCCCAGGGCGCGGGCCCCACGGAGCCCGACCTCCTCCTGTACCGTAGCCGCATAATGGACGGTGACCGACGGGTCCGCCCGTTTCGCGGCCTGAAGCATCGCGTAGACACTCGACCGGTCGTCAAGGGCCTTGCCGGTGACGACGTCACCGATGCGCTCGGTGGTCTGTTCCATCGTCACCAGGTCGCCGACCGCGACGAGATCCTCGACCTCGTCCTCATCTCGACCCAGATCGACTTTCAGATCCGAGACCTCTGGCGTGTCTTCTTCGTCGACGCCACCGTGAGGAGGGTTCGAGCCGAGGATCCCGGTGATGTCACCCGAATCTGCGTGGACGGTCACCCGCTGTGCACGGAGGACACGTGGGTCCCACCCGCCGAGTGCATCCAGTTCGAGGAATCCATCGTCGTCGATGTGTCGCACCATGAACCCGATCTCGTCCATGTGGGCGGCGATTGCGACCTCGTAGTCGCCACCCGGGTTCTTGGTGCCGACGACGTTCCCCATCGAGTCCGACCACACCTCATCGACCACCGGATCGAGTTCCCGTCGCACGATCTCCCGTACTCGGTCTTCGTATCCCGGGACGCCACTGACCTCGGTGAGCTTGCTGAACAGGTCCAGATCCATACGAACAGCATCGACCGCGGTCCCGATAAGTGGTGGTGGTCACCCCGGCAACCCCCGTCCCGTTGCCCCGGGTTGCACAATCCTTATCCCGTCAGCCAGGACACCAAACGGTATGGCAGAGGAAGACGTCGAGGCCGAACTCCGCGCACAGATGCGGGAGGCTTTCGAGGGCGCCGACTACCCGGTCGCCAACCAGATGAAACTCGTCCCCGCCCTCCCGAACGGGCCAAGCACCCGGTTCGAGGCCGGGGACGTGAGTTTCACCGCGATGGAACTCGCCACCAAGCTCAGCGGGCACCAGGAGTTCCCGTACGAGGACGTCGACACGCTCGTCGATGACATCATCGAGGGCCTCAAAGCCGAAGGCATCATCGACTAGTCACCCGTCTGCATTGGAGCGGCGGCCGGTTGCCGGCTGCCGAACCTTTTACCGGATCCCGGTCACCACTCGATGCGATGCCCGAGTGGATCGGCGACACGTTCACCAGCGACGTCGGATGGTCACACCTCGAGACCCTCGTCGACATCGGCGACCGCATGGCCGGATCGACCGGCGAACGAGAGGCCGCCGAAGCGACCAGGGATGCGTTCGCGGAGTACGCCCGCGACGCCCATCTCGACGAGTTCTCGATCCAGGGATGGGCCCGCGGGGAGAGCCGGCTCGAAGCCGGTGACACCACCCTGGACTGCATCGCCTTGCCACGGAGTCCGAGCGCCACCGTCGAGGGCGAACTCGTCGACCTCGGTTACGGCCTTCCCGAGGACTACGAGGACGCCGACATCGATGGCGCGGTCGTGATGGTGCGATCGGACGTCCCGGCCTGGTTCGACCGGTACCTCCACCGACGCGAGAAGTACTACCGCGCCGTCGAGGCCGGTGCCGCCGCGTTCGTCTACCGGAATCACGTCGAGGGTCAACTGCCACCGACCGGCAGTGTCGGCACCGAGGACGACCCAATCGGTCCCATTCCCGCCGTCGGCGTCTCGAACGAGGTCGGCGCCCGCCTCGCCCGCCGCTGGACTGGCGACGCCATCACGGTCGGCGTCGATGCGGACATTTCCGCGGCGACCAGTCAGAACGTCCACGCCGACCTCGGGCCCGACACCGAGGCGGCCGTCTACCTCACCTCCCACGTCGACGCCCACGACATCGCCGAGGGCGCCCTCGACAACGGTGCCGGGACCGCGACCGTCCTCGAGGTCGCACGCGCACTCGCCGCCAGGGAGGACGAACTGGACACCAGAGTCCACCTCGTCGCCTTCGGCGCCGAGGAGGTCGGTCTCGATGGCTCCCAACACGAAGCCGACCGCGTCGACCCCGAGTCGGTGAAGACGGTGCTGAACCTCGACGGCGTCGTCCGGGGACGCACCCTCTCGATGACCACGCATGGGTTCGACGCCCTCGCGGAGGCCATCGAGGAAGTCGCCGATCGGCACCGCCACCCGATCACGGTCTCCCCGAAGCTGGGTCCGCACAGCGACCACTGGCCGTTCGTCGAAGATGGCCTCCCCGGCGTCCACGTCATGAGCGAGACCGGAAGCCAGGGCCGTGGTTGGGGCCACACCCAGGCCGACACCCTCGACAAACTCGACATCCGCGATCTCCGCGAACAGGCGGTATTGTTGACCGATCTCACCGTCGCGTTCGCCGCCGATGACCTCGAGGCCGAACCGGTCAAGGAATCGACGATCGCCGACGCGCTCGAGGACCAGGATCTTGCGGAAGGCATGAAACTCATCGGGGATTGGCCGTTCTAACACCCGGGCCCTTATCTCCCTGCCAGTGTACCGTCGGGTCGATGGCGAAACGGTCGACCACCGGTCCGATTGGGGTGCTCGGCGAGCACGCGGACAAACCGACCCTCCGTCGTGCCGCCAGTTCGCGGGACCGCCGGATCGTCGACGGCGACCCAGCTACCGTCTACGCGGCCGACCCAACCCTGGTCGTCGCCCTTGATCCGCCAGCACTCCGGGCGGCCCTGGCTACCGGCCCGGAGACGCCGGTGTATCCGGTCGGCATCGACGACGCGTTCGGTATCACGCCCTCGGCCCTCGATGGCATCGTCGAGGCCCTCCTCACTGGAGAGTATACGATCGAACATCGAATGGTCCTCCGCGTCGGGGTCGGTGAGGAATCGGTGCCGGCTCTCTTCGACGCCACCGTGATGACCGACGAACCCGCCCGCATCTCCGAGTACGGCGTCGACATCGGGAGTCAGGACTCGGTGGATACGATCCGGGCCGATGGCGTCGTCGTCGCCTCCCCGATTGGCAGCTCCTGCTATGCAGCAGCTGCCGGTGGCCCGACGATCACCCCCGGGACACGGACCGTCGGGGTCGTCCCGATCTCCCCGTTCACCGTCGACCGCCCCACCTGGGTGGTCGACCCACCAGTCGCCCTCACCGTGTGTCGCGAGGAGGGCGCTGTGAGCCTGTACGCGGACGGCGCCCAGGTCTCACCCGTCGGGAAGGGCGAGACCGTCACCATCGACGCGCAGGGCCAGGCAGCCATCGCGACCGTGTCCGCCCCGGACGAAAAGACCTAAGGTCAAACGACGACCAATCCCAGGTATGACGGAGCCATCGGTTACCCTCTTCGGCCCACTGGACACCATCGTTGGGCCGTACATCGAGTACCTGCTCCTCGCGTTGGTCCTCCTCAATCTCGGCACCCGGTTGATCGCCCACAACGCCTATCGGACCCAGGCAGCGGACGGCGCCGACGCGGTCAGCCGGCACCCGCTCCATCTCGCCTCGACGTGGGCGCTGGTCCTCGCGTCGTTGTACTACATGACCCTCCATCACCACCCAGGCCTCGTCCTCTCGACGATGGTCGTGGGCCTGTTCATCACGGATTTCTTCGAGTTCGAAGCACGGAAGGTCGAGGCTCGCGAGGACCTCCCCATCGAACGCCCCAAGAGCTCGTTACTCGTCTCGACACTCGTCCTCTTGTACACGGCCTACGTGAGCGTCTTCTTCCTCATCGAGAATTACTGGAACGCGGTCATCTGACACCGGACGCCCCGGATCGATCCCGATCGGTCAGTTCGACGCCAACCGCTCGCGAGCCTCACGCATCGCCGGGAGCAACACCCAGAAGGTGAGCGCGCCGCCGATTGCCACGACAGCCATCACGTCACCAAGCAGCAACGCCAACTGATCGAATGTCGATGGGTCCGCCGGGGGTGCCCCCGTGAGCTGGGCTTTCTCGAACCCTGGCGTGAGGTACCACCCCGCGATCACCATCCACACCAACCCGGCGCCGGTCAGCACGCCGAGGCCTTTCGCGAACTCGTCAGCCATTGTCGTCGGGTTCGTCCCCTCCTGCCTTATCGGTTGCCATTCCCGTAGCCCGGAACCGCGTCGCGTACGCGTACTGGATCGCGCCACCGGCCAACACCGCCAACCCCAGAATCGCCAGTGGCGCATCGACAGCGGAGAGGGGGACGGTTCCCCACTCGGTCGCGTGATCTAACAACACGAACCCGACGATGGCAGCGACGATCGCGATCAGCGTCGAGAACACGGTGACGACCCGATACAGGCGGTCCGGCACCACCACTTCTCGCCGGGACGAGCTCGGGTCGTCACTGTCGTCGACCATACCTCACTTCGGCGGTCGCAGCCGGTAGTACCGTCGGTTCAGGTCGTACATGTAGCCCTCGCGCATCGTCCGGAGGACCGCATAGGTGATGGCGCCGACGACGAACGGCAACAGCAACGTCAGGTCGAACAGGAGGTGCGGCCCGATCACCGCACTCGCCAGGTTCTTGATCGACAGGATGCTGATCGTCACCGCGAACGTCACCCCCGCCATACCGACCGCGGCCCAGAACGGTTGTTCGACGGGGCGGCGGGCGCTCCCCTTGTTGAGGAACGGCACCATCGCGATGAACCCGACCACCACGAGGTTCGCCAACACGCCGTAGGTGCGGTCGGCCATCAGCTTCTCACCGCCGAGAATCGCCAGTTCCGGGTTCAACGGCCCGAGTTTCAACAGGCCGAACGACCAGTAGAGATACCAGTCCGGCAGGATGATCTCCGGGGTCTGGCTCGGCGTCGCTGGTGCTGCGATGTGAGGGGGGAGCGTCGCCGACAGGAAGACCATCATCCCGATGAAGAAACTCGCCAGCGAGAGGTTCCGGATCGTCTCGTGGGGCCAGGTGGGGAAGGCGAGCACGTCGCGTTCGACGTAGTCGGACTCCTGCCGGAGGTCCTGATCCTCGCGTCGGGCGCGTTCGAAGTACTCGTAGGTCACGCGGGCGAGACCGTCGCGCCGTGCCTTGCGCTCCCGCCAGGTCGGGGTCTCGTCGTCCGGCGGGACCGGCGTCGGCGGTTGCCCGCCATCGGCTGCATGCTCGCGCGGTGCCGATTCGTCCGTCTCGTCTGGGTGGTCTCCGGTCATTGGTCTAGTGGGGTTCTGCGATGCCTTGCATCCAGACGATTCCGATGTGCACGGCGATCAGGGTCGTGACGATGAACGGGAGCAAAAACACGTGGAGGATGTACATCCGTCGCAGCGTCGCCGCCCCCGGGGAGAACCCGCCGAACACGAGTTGGGCGACCCACTCACCGGCCAACGGGATCGACAGGGACATCTCGACGCCGATCTGGCCCGCCCAGAAACTCAGTTGATCCCACGGGAGCAGGTACCCGGTGTACCCGAATACCATGGTCAGACTGATGAGGACGATACCCAGCAACCAGTTCAGCTCCCGGGGTTCCTTGTAGGCGCCCGTGAAGTACACGCGGAGCATGTGCAAGAACACGGCGGCGGTCATCACCTGGGCCGACCACCGATGGAGACTCCGGAGGAAGAACCCGAAGTTCAGGTCGGTCATGATGTTCGTGATCGAACAGTACGCGACCGTCGCGCCCTCGATGCCACACGTCCCCGCTGCTGCGGAGGGCACGTAGTAGAACCCGAGTAATGCCCCGGAGATGGCGGCGACCACGTATGCCAGCGTAGAGAACAAGCCCAACGAGTACAGCGGGTACCAGTACCAGAACTTGTTGTCGAGGTTGTACTGTTCGGTGTGACTTTTCGGCATCTGGAGGTTGACCCGGTAGTAGAGGGTCTCTAACAGTTCCAGGTAGTCCACGAGCCGGAACCGTTTGTCCATCCAGATCAAGACCGTCAGGAACGACCGCTCGACCGGAGTGAGGTCCTTCTTGTCGAGCCACTCCCCGTGGTCGTACTCATCCCGTTTTTCGAGACTCATCTCAACCCTCCTCCGGCCGCGGGAACGCGATGAACGACCGTTTGACAATGCTGAACGGATCGTAGACGGACTGGTGGCACGGGCAGTACACCTCGTTTGCGGCGCCGAACTCCGCGGACTGCTCGCTGGCCTTGAACCCGGGGACACAGCAGAAGTGCGTGCACTTGTTCAGCCACGCCATGAACCCGTTCTGTGTGCTTGCGTCCAGCCACTGTTTGGGGGC
The DNA here is from genome assembly GCA_042216925.1 of Halobacteriaceae archaeon. Taxonomy (GTDB): domain Archaea; phylum Halobacteriota; class Halobacteria; order Halobacteriales; family Halobacteriaceae; genus JBDGTJ01. Next base: position 17,104 of record JBDGTJ010000047.1, on the reverse strand, counting down.
GCCACTGGCGCTTGCTTTCATGTCCTCGAGGAGCGTGCTGCGGAGCACCTGGACCGGGATGGTGTTCTCGGTGTCCTGGCTGCGCCAGGTCACCAACGCCGGTTTGCCGATCCCCGCGCGACCGATCCCGTTCCCCCAGGTCTCGTAGTCGCTGAAATCCTCGACGTTCACCCGTTGCCCGGGCGAGACCGCCTCTTGTTGCCACTGGTAGGTCCCAGCACCGGAGGCATACCGGAAGTAGTTGTCCCCCTTGTAGGCGGGTTGGATCCCCTCGTAGCCCTGGACACCACAGTACTGGAACCAGTTGGCGCTGTACTCGATGCCGCCCAGTTGTTCCTGGGCGACGGTGACGGTCCGGCCGCGGCGCTCGACCTCCTTGACCTCGGGATAGTATCCGCGGAGGTAGCCCTCATTGTCGATCCGGACCGGGATCATCGGCATTCCACGAGGCGCGGGGCCGTCCGTGTTCTCGATCCCGTAGAACACCGTCTGGCCGCCGCCTGTCCCGGTCGGTGACGTGGTCAGGTTGACGCCGGCAGCCGTCGTCGCGCCGACACCGGTCAGCGCTGCGGAGCCGACGACGCCTTTGACGAACCGGCGACGCCCACTCGTGGGCGGGTATTTGTCTTCTGTCATCGTTCGTACCAGGGGTAGACAGCGTGTTTGACCTGCGTCCAGGCGTTACCGAGGCTATCCACGCCATCGACTTGGTCGCCACGGACGTAGAGGTCCTCCCATTTCCGCCGCCGCTTTTTGACGATCATGACATCCGGGAGGAACTCCTTGCGGTACAACAGCAGGATGAACGCGAGGTCGACGAAGATGACGCCAAGGATGAACCCCAGATACATGTTGCCCAGCGGGCCGGTCCCGTACCCGGCGATGAGGCCATAGGCGAACAGGCCGACGAAGACCACCTCGACGACGGTCAATAGGATGATCGCGATCGCAGCGGCGGTACTCTCTCTCGCTGGTTCGTACCGGTGAATGTCACCGTAGGTGGAGCCTGTCGAGGACATGTTAGTCTTGCTTGTTGGGTGCGCTGGCGTGTCTCGATTCTCCGTACTTCAACACGAATAAGTTGTACACGAGTGTCACGGTCACCATCAGGAGGGTCGCCAACCCCACGTAGTGGGCCTGGAACGGCACCCCCATCTCCTCGGGATTGAGTTCGAGACCACCGCCTCCCCCACCGCCGCCGCCAGCACCCGGGGGTTGACCCGACTCGTTGACGACGACGTCACCGATCATCCCCCGGCTCTTGTGTGGTTGACACCAGTAGTTGTACGTCCCCGTCTGGGTGAACGTATGCGAGTACGTGTACCCGGTATCGTAGGTCGTGGAGGGGCCACCCGGCGTCCCCTCCCATTCGGCGCCCTGTGGGATCTCGCCCGGCACGATGTTGTGGAAGTCTGACTTCCACACCCACTCGATTGTAGCGCCTGGCTGAATGTAGACGGTCTCGGGTTCGAACACGAAGTCCCCGCCAGGGCCGACGGCGACCGTCTTTGTCGTCCCGGCGCCAGGGAGTCCACCACTTGTCGTCGTGGTGTTGGTACCGTTCCCGCCGGCGGCGGTGGTCGTGGTGGTGTTCGCTGCTGCGGCCGGTCGACCGGGGCCGTTACTGGTTGCGGCCTCCGCGCTGCCGACGGCCGCGGCGGCGGCCACACCACCGCTGGCCACCCGGAGAAAGTCCCGCCGTTTCATACAGTTCCGTCGTCCGATTGGGCCGCGCTTAAACCCTACGATGGCCCCGTCACGCCCCATCGGCGTCGCCGTCGTCGTCCTCGAGTTCGGTCGGGTCGCCACCGGGGACGAAGGCGGGTCGTTCCGAAGAGCCGACGCCGGCGGACCGGAGGCGTTCCCGGTACTCCTCGGCCCGAAACCGGTCGGCGAGTCGCGCGTTCGCGACCAAGACCAACACCAACACGCCGAAGCCCAGGAACCCGATGGCGACAACGGGCACGATCACCGAAAGACTGTAGACGATCCAGGCCACCACCAACGCCAATCCCGCGATCAACTGGACCACGCCGACGACCTGCATGACCCGATTCCCGAACTCCGTCCCGCTGTCGGTGATGGTCCCGGGCTCCGGGAGCGTCCCATCGCCGACCGATTCCTCGGGCGTGTACTCCGTCATCGAGCACAACGCCACCACCGGTTTCACGTCCCGGAGTACGGTACCCCGGCCCTCGACGGTGCCGTCCCGATAGACCACGGCGTATCCCTCGTCGGAGTACGCCACCAGCACGTGGTCGCCCTCGATGACGTCGCGTTCGACGACGGCGAATACGTCCCGACGTTCAACCCGGGCGCGGAGGTCCTGTTCGACCCGGTCGAGTAACTCTTCGCCGGTCACCCACGTGTCGGGATCGAAGGCCGCCTCCCACTCCTCGGGGGATATCTCGGCCATCTCCGCCGGGCCGAACTCCTCGAAGTCGTACCGTCGCTCGACGGCCTCCCGCAGCTTCTCCTCCCGCTCGGCGTCCGTCTCGCCGGACTCCTCCACCATCACCCGAACCACGAGACGACCGCGGATAAACCCTGTCGAAATGACCGCCCCGAAGTCGGGGGGCTTACCACCATCCCCCGCGAACCTCGGCACATGGTCGCCGATCGGGTGCTGGCCACCGTCGCTGCCGTGATGGTCACCGCCAGTCTCCCGTTCTACCTCTACGGTGCCTGGTTGATGCTCGACGCCACCCAACCGATCACGTGGGAGACACTGCGGTTCCACCTCATCGTCGTCCTCACCGGACTGGTGGTGAACACGATCCCGGTCGTCTTCTGGATGGTGCCCCGCCTCCCCGTCCAACTCGGGGGCCTGGCGGTCCTGCACGCAATCATCGGGGTACATGCCTACGCATTACTGGTATTCGGTCTCTCGGGCATCGTTCGCATCGTCCAGGTGAAACGGCGGCACGACCTCTACCGGGACCCCGACGAGACCGTCATCGTCGACGAATTACACGAACACATGCCGGCGTGGCGCCGTCGCCTCCGCGCCGGCGTGTTCGGCTACGTCCTCCTCTGGGTGTTCGCCTGGGTCATCGGGCTCGCCCGGTACCATGCCCTGTACCTCTGAGATCAGGCGTCCCACGGGTCGCCGGTAGCGAGATCGACCTCGTGATCGAGGCGGGAGGACGGGCAGAGGTCCTCGAGGACACAGTCACCGCACTCCGGTGAGCGGGCGGTACACACCGCCCGCCCGTGACTGATCAACAGGTGGGTGAACTGCTGCCAGTGGTCCTCGGGCACCACAGCCTGGAGATCTGTCTCGATGGGTTCGGGGGCATCGGCCTCGGTCAACCCCAACCGCTGGGACAGGCGTTGGACGTGGGTATCGACCACGATGCCCTCGACGACGTCGTGACCGTGTTGTAACACCACGTTTGCCGTCTTCCGACCGACGCCCGGGAGATCGGTCAACGCAGCCATCGTGTCCGGGACCTCTCCGTCGTGCTCGGCGACGATGCGCTCGCAGGCGTCGTGGATGTATCCCGCCTTCTGGTTGTGGTACGTGACTCCGTAGATATCCTCGGCGAGCTCGTCGACCGTCGCGTCCGCGTAGGCCGCAGCATCGGGGTACTTCTCGAAGAGCGTCGGCGTGATCTCGTTGACCCGTTCGTCGGTGCACTGGGCGGACAGGATGACCGCGACCAACAACTCCAACCGCGTGTCGAACGCCAGGGAGATGTCCGCGTCGGGATACTCTGACTCGAGACGGTCGATGACGGCCGCCGTCTGGTCGGCACGGTACCCCAACGGCTCACCCATGCACTGGGGGTCGTCGCCGCCCCTGTTCAACGGTTCGGTCCCGTCCGGGACGTTTATCCCCGACTCCCCCGCGTGTCCCATCATGAAAGCGACCGCTCGCGCCCACCCGATCCAGGGCCTCGTGAAGTACCACGGGATGCACGACGAGACCGCTCGCTACCCCTACCACGACTCCATCAGCGTCTGCACCGCCCCATCGAACACGACGACGACCGTCGCCTTCGACCCGGACCTCGATGCTGCCCACTACGTCATCGACGGCGAGCCCGTCACGGGTCGGGGCGCCGAACGCATCGACGCCGTCGTCGACCGCATCCGTGATATCGCCGAGACGGACCTGCCCCCGGTCCGATTGGTCAGCGAGAACAACGTCCCCAGCAACATCGGGTTCGGCTCCTCCTCGTCGGGGTTCGCCGCCGCAGCCGTCGCACTCGCCGCCGCGGCCGACCTCGACCTCTCGGCCCCGGAAATCTCGACGATCGCTCGCCGCGGCTCCGCCTCGGCCGCACGCAGCGTCACCGGCGGGTACTCGGATCTCCACGCCGGGTTGAACGACCGTGACTGTCGCTCCCACCGCATCGATGTCCCCGACGCCTTGCCCGAGAACCACCGCATCGTCGCCGCCCTCGTCCCCACGTACAAGGAGACCGAAGCCGCCCACGCCGAGGCCGCCGACTCCCACATGTTCGAGGCGCGTCTCGCCCACGTCCACGGCCAACTCGCGGCGATGCGGGACGCCCTCGAGACCGGGGACCAGGCCCGCGTCTTCGAGATCGCCGAACACGATTCCCTGTCCCTGGCGGCGACAACGATGACCGGGCCCGCCGGGTGGGTCTACTGGCAACCAGAGACCCTGCGCGTCTTCGAGACCGTCCGGTCCCTCCGAGAGTCCGGCATCACCGCCTACTTCTCGGTCGACACGGGCGCCAGCGTCTACGTGAACACCACCGCCGAGGATGTCGACCGCGTCGCCGCCGCCATCGAGGATCTCGGCATCGAGACCCGCACCTGGGAGGTCGGCGGTCCCGCCCACGTCCTGCCCGAGTCCGAGGCCCTGTTCTAGGGACCGCGGGGCTTTACCGGTTGGCCGTCGAACCGGCGTGGTATGCGTGTCCTGGTCCTCGGCGGCGGCTACGCAGGGTTGTTGGTGGCCCGCCACCTCCAGCGCCATCTCCCCGACTATGCAGAGCTCGTGGTCGTCGACGAGACCGGCACCCACCTCATCCAACACGAAGTCCACCGCGTCATCCGCACCCCCGACCTCGCCGACGTCCTCACCATCCCTCTCGAATCGGTTCTCGAGGACGCCACCATCCGCACGGCCCGCGTCACCGACATCGACCCCGACGCCGGCATCGTCCACCTCGACGAGGAGTCCCTCGCCTACGACGCGGCCGCCGTCTGCCTTGGTGCGACCACCACCGACCACGGTATCCCCGGCGTCACCGAGTATGGGTTGGGACTCAAATCCGTGGCAGACGCCCGCGCCATCCGGTCGGCAACCCGACCACTCCTCGAGGACGGCGGCCGCGTCGTCGTCGGCGGTGCCGGGCTGTCCGGCATCCAGATCGCCGGCGAACTCGCAGCACTCCGTGCCGAAACCGGTGCTGACGACCGGCTCGAGATTCGGGTCCTGGAACAGAAACCCCGCGTCGCTCCCGGCTTCCCCGACCGGTTCCAGGACGCGGTCCAGGCCCAACTCCGGAGACGCGGTGTCGACGTCCAGACCGGGGCGACGATCGTCGCCGCCGACGCGGACAGCGTCACCCTCGCAGACGACACGCACCTTCGGACCGACACCTTCGTCTGGGCCGGTGGCATCGAGGGGTCGACCGCCCTGGACGGGGCCCGGCCTCGGGTCCGATCGGATCTCCGCTGGGCAGAGGATACGTTCATCGCCGGGGACGCCGCCGAGATAGTCGATGACGACGGCGAACTCGTCCCGGCTACCGCCCAGGCCGCCGTCCGGGCCGCCCGCGTCTGTGCCCGGAACGTCCTCGCGAGCCTCGACGTCGAGCACACCTCTCTCGAGCGGTTCCGGTTCGACAACCGTGGCTGGCTGGTCAGCGTCGGTGACGGCGCCGTCGCCCAGGTCGGTCCCGCGATCCTCACGGGGGCACCGGCTCGAGCGCTGAAAGCCACCGTCGGTGTTCGGTATCTCGCCACCGCGGGCGCCACTCGCGAAGCGGTACGCGTCGTCCGCACGGAACTGTACGACTGACCACTGTTCACGGGTTCACGACCGTCACCGACCCGTCATCGATCCGGATGTCAACTAGACTCGTCACCGGGACCGCTGTGTCGGCCATCGCGGACTCGGAGTCGACCTTCCTGATCACCACGATGACATCCGCGATGGTCGCCCCGACCTCCTCGAGGGCCGCCGTGATCGCCTGCAAGGTATTGCCTGTGGACAACAGGTCGTCCAACACCAACACCCGATCATCCGGGTCGACGTCGTTGAGGTACATCTCACTCTCCGCGTATCCCGTCTGCTGCTGGATGCCAACCTCACCCGGTAGCCCATAGGATCGTTTCCGCACCACGACCAACGGCAGATCGGCGAACAAGGACACCGCCGTCGAGATGTGGATACCCATCGCCTCCGGCGTCACGATCTTATCGACGTCGAGGTCGGCGGTCCGGACCACCTTCACTACGACCTCGCGTAACAAGGCGGGATCGAGCATCGGGACACAGTTGCTGATCGGGTGGACGAGGTAGTCGTACCCGTCACGGTCGACGATCGGTGCCTCGGCCATCGAGGCCAACAACCGTTCCATGACCCCAGTACCGCGGCCCCCAGTAAAACGGTTCCCACCTGCTTATCCCGGTGGCTGGCCAACGGAGACATATGACCACAACGGCTGAACTCGCGGACTTCGCGCTCGCCGTCGAGTACGACGACCTGTCTCCGGCGGTCCGGACGGAACTCAAAAAACGTCTCCTCGATTCGGTGGGGATCGCCGTCGGGGCGATGGGTGCAACTCCCACCGACCAGGTGTTCGAGACCGTCGTGGCCACCGAAAGCGGGGGCGGGTGCCGGCTCTGGGGGAGCGATCGGCATGCGTCCCCGGTCGGCGCCGCCATGTACAACACGGCCCTGGTCAGGTACCTCGATTTCATGGACTCATTCCTCGCCCCGGGGGAGACGCCCCACCCCAGTGACAACATCGCGGCTGCGATCGCGGCTGCGGCCGATGTCGATGCGGATGGCCGCCGCCTGCTCGAGAGCGTCGGTGCCGCCTACGAGGTCCAGGGCGAACTCGCCTGGAACGCCCCGGTCAGAGACCGTGGCTGGGACCACGTCACCCACACCGTCATCTCGGCGGCCGTCGGCGCCGGCGTCGCCCGGGGCCTCGACCGCGAGGAACTCCGGAACGCCATCGGCATCGCCGGCACCGCCCACAACGCGTTACGTGTGACCCGCACCGGCGGTATCAACGAGTGGAAGGGCATCGCCAGTGCGAACGCCGCCCGGAACGCCGTCTACGCCGTCCTCCTCGCCGAACACGGGATGGAAGGGCCCACCAACCTCTTCGAGGGACAGAAGGGCTGGCAACAGGTCATCGCCGGCGAGTTCAGCGTCGACCTCGACCCGGGCTGTACCCGGGTGTTCGACACGATGACCAAGCGCTACGTCGCCGAGACCTACGCGCAGTCCGCCGTCGAGGGTATCATCGACCTCGCTCGAACCGAGGACATCGACCCCGACGAGGTCGATCGCATCAATCTCGAGACCTTCCATGGTGCCGCGCTCATCATCGGCGGTGGCGAAGGCGACCGGTACGACGTCGAGACCAAAGCCCAGGCAGATCACTCGCTGCCATACATGTTGGCCGCCGCGCTGATCGACCGCGAACTCTGGGCCGACGCGTACGATCCCGATCGCATCCAACGAGACGACGTCCAGTCCCTGTTACGCACGGTCGAGGTCGAGGAAGACCCGGCGTTGACCGAGCGATTCGAAGCCGGGGAGATGCCCGCAGTTATCACGATCGATCTCGCTGACGGGACCACCTACCACATCGAAAAGGACGCGTTCCGCGGCCACCCGACCGACCCCATCGGCTGGGACGCCCTGGAGACCAAGGTCGAGCGGATGACCGAGGACCGGTACGACGACGCCCACCGAGAACGCCTCGTCGACACCATCCGGGCCATCGAGGATCACAGCGTCACCGACCTCACCAGGCTCCTCGACTGACCGGGGCTGCGAGCCCGTCGTAGGGCTGCCCCAAGAGCGAAGACGCTCGCGACCCCAGTTCCGGCCACCATGTCGATGGACAATCGCGCCTTTGAGTTCCTGCATCACAACGACCGCCCCGCCAAACCCCGGGACCGCGGCATCACCGAGATCCGAGGACCGTACTACGATCCCATGGGTCCTCGAGAACTCCGGGACATCCTCGAGACCATGGGGTGGTACGTGGACATCTACAAGTTCAGTGGTGGCTCGTTCGCGTTGATGCCAGAAGACGCCGTTCGCGAACTCATCGACGTCTGCCACGAGTTCGACGTAAAAGTCTCGACCGGCGGCTTCGTCGAGAACGTCCTCGTCAGGGACAACGACCAGGTCGAACGGTATTTCGAGGAAGCAGCCCGCCTCGGGTTCGACATCGTCGAACTCTCCAGTGGCTTCCTCGCGATCGACAGCGATGACATGGTCGCGATGACGGAGGTCGTCGCCAGCGACTACGACCTTGAACCGAAACCGGAGATCAACGTCCAGTTCGGTGCCGGCGGGGCCTCCGACCCCGAAGAACTCGAACGCCAGGGTCAACAGGATCCCCAGCAGGCGATCGAGGAGGGCCGCCGCCACCTCGAGGCCGGTGCGGACCTGTTGATGGTCGAAGCCGAGGGCATCACCGAGGAGGTGACCGACTGGCGGACCGACGTCGCCTACGCCATCGCCAACGAACTCGGTCCCGAGAATCTGGTGTTCGAGGCGCCCGGCCCGGAGATGTTCGAGTGGTACGTGAAGAACTTCGGTCCGAACGTCAACCTCTTCGTCGACAACAGCCAGATCGTGGAACTGGAATGCATCCGGTCCGGACTGTGGGGGAAAGCCACGAGCTGGGGGCGCAGCGTCACCTTCAACCGGGACTGACGGTCAGTCCCCGAGGGCGTCGGTGATCTGTCGTCGGTCTCGTTCGGAGAGAGCCACCGAAGCCGATCCGACGTTCTCCTCGAGTTGGTCGACCGATCGCGCACCGACGATCGGGATCGACGTCACCCCCGGCGTTTCACGGACCCACGCAAGGGCAACCTGTGCCGGCGTCGCGTCCAGCGAGGTGGCGACGTCCTCGACGGCCTCGAGCACATGCCACTCCTCGTCGTCGAATCCCTCGAAGTCCTCGCTCCGGCCGCCCCGGGAGTCTGCTGGCGGCGCCGCGCCCCGGTCGTACTTCCCGGTGAGGAATCCCCCTGCCAACGGTCGATACCCACAAACAGCGATGCCCTCCCGCCGGCACACCTCCAGCAACGCGTCCGGGCGTTCAACCGCGCTGTACTCGGGTTGGACCACGTCCGGGGTGATGAACCCCTGCTCCTCACACACCCGGAGGGTCTCGACGAGCTGCCACGGCGAGAAGTTGCTGACGCCGACGTGATGGACCTTCCCCCTGGCCACGAGGTCGTCCAGCGCAGCGAACGTCGTCGCCAACGGGACGTCCTCGTCCCACCAGTGCAGATAATAGAGGTCCAAGTAGTCGGTTCCCAACCGGTCGAGACTGTCCTTGAGGGCACGGACGATGTGTTTCCGCGAGAGGCCGCCACCGTTGGGTCCCTCGTAGCGGTCGCCCCTGACCTTCGAGGCGATGACGGCTTGCTCACGGTCAATTCCGGCCAACCAGTCTCCGATCACCATCTCGGATTCGCCACGCGGCCGCCCGTAGATGTTCGCGGTGTCGATGAAGTTCAGCCCACGGTCCCAGGCCGCCGAGAGCAGGGCCCGCCCCTCCTCGGCACTCCGTGCTTCGAGCCCGTCGACTCCGGCCTCCACGACGAGCCGTGATGTCCCCAGACACAGCGGTGAGACCGCCATCCCTGTCCGCCCCAGCGTTCGATACTCCATACCGGACCCGAACGTGCCACCCCCTTAATACCGGTCGACGACGCCGCCGGTGAACGAGGATTTATGCCCGTGACACCCCAGACACTGGTGTGGCCTCCCCCTACGACGTGCTGGGCATCGACCCCGACGCAACCGATGCGACTGTCAAGGCGGCCTACCGGGACCGCGTCAAGGACGTCCACCCCGACCAGGGCGGGACCGCCCGCGAGTTCCGCCGGGTCACCGCCGCCTACCGCGCGATCACAAGCGAGGACTGGGAACCACGGACACCTGCCGACACCGAGGAGCGCGACGACCAGGGCCCGGCGGTCGCCCGCGTCGAGTACCTCGACTACGACGTCGTCGTCGACCGTGACTGGTCACTCGAGGACCCAGATCTCTTCGAGCGCGCGGCTCGGGCTGACCTCACCGAACGCCAACACGGCGTCATCGAGGTCCCCGCTGATGATCCCTTGTTAGCAGCCGCAGAGGGGAAAGGATGCTACTGGCCGTTCGCCTGTCGAGGAGGCGCCTGTGCGAACTGTGCGGTCGCCGTCCACGATGGCGACCTCTCGAATCCGGGGGATAACATCCTCAGCGATGACTTACACGAGGCCGGGTTCCGCCTCTCCTGTATCGGGAAACCCCTCACCGACACCGTCCGGGTCGTCGTCGGCCTCCAGAACCATCCCCGCCTGGCCGACCTCCGCCTCCCAGCTGACCGGTTCGAACGCGCGCGCTCCACTGACTAACTGCATGCCACCATCCCCCGGCGGTGGCCTCTGACGGGCTGAGGACCGATACCGTTCAGGCGTCGAGCCGCGCCCGCTCCCACTCGTGGCGCTCCTCTACGAGGGCCTCACCTTGCTCGGTGAGCGTGTACTCGTTGGTCCGATCGTCTTTGGCGCCTTTCGCGACGTACCCCATCTCGACCAGGTCATCGAGATTCGGATACAGGCGTCCGTGGTTGATTTCGTCGTCGTACACCGCCTCAAGTTCGTCTTTGATCGCGAGCCCATGCGGTTCTGCCAGCCCCTCGATGACGAACAGGAGATCCCGCTGAAATCCGGTCAACTGGAACATCGACACGGACGAACGTTCTCCGCAGGTATCTAAATACTTCGGGAAATCATACAGGGTAACCGGTGCTGAGATAAACGGAGCGCAGCCGACACACGGCAGCCGCGTGACTGACGGTCGATGGCACCTCCCGTTTGACGGCCGGACCTTCTTGTAGGTCCCACCCCGAATACCAGTCGATGCTCCGCGGCCTCCTCCACGCCCTCGGCTACCTCATCGCGCCCGTGTTGTTCTTCCGGGCGAATACCCCAGCGACCGTCGTCCGACGCCTCCGAGTCGCTTACCGACTGGTCGGGGTCCGCATCGTCGAAACGCCTCGCGTCGACAGCGTCGAACGCACCATCTTCCTCTGTCCCTACCGCAACCTCGCCACGACCTGGTTCCCCGACAAGTGGGTGTGTCACGACATCCTCGACCGCGTCGACGACGGCTATGTCACCTACCTCCGTCGGCACAAGGGAATCGACTACCAGCGGCCCCGCGGGTGTGCGGACCTCGCCTACTGTACGGATTCGGAGTACTGTTACTCGGAGGTTTCGACCCTCGACAGCGATGGGTGATGACATCCGCGGCCGCATCACCGATCAGTTCTCCGACCGGGGCGAGCGTGCAGACATCTGGCACGTCCTCGAGTCCTTCCTCGACACCGAATCCTATCTCAACCTCGGGTACAGTCCGTGGTACCTCCCACACGTCATCGGATCCAGCCAGCGCCGCCTCGCCACCAAGATCGGCGAAACCATCGCCGAGGAACTGGACGCGACGAGCGGCAGGCCGCTCCTGGATGTCGGGTGTGGCCGCGGCGGTCCCGCCCACCACCTCGCCAGCCGGTTCGGGTTCGCCGTGACCGGCGTCGACCTCGTCCCTCACAACCTCGCCCTGGCCCGCCGCAGCGGCACCGACCCCGCCTTCGTCCTCGGTGATGCCACCCGACTTCCATTCGAACCCGATGCGTTCACCGCGTGTACCGCGATCGACGCCATCGTCTACCTTCCGGATCGCTCGACCGTCTTCGAAGCCGTCTTCGACGTCCTCGAACCCGGTGGCGTCTTCGTATTCTCCGACCTGCTTCTGTCCGATGACGCCGAGACCACATACCGACCTCACGTCGACGCCTTCGCCGATGCCTGGGATATGCCCCCGCTCGCCACCCCCACCAGGTACACCGACGCCCTCGAGGCAGCTGGATTCACCGACGTCGCGACGACAGACCTCACCGAATCCAGCGTCGGCCGGTTCCGGAAGTGGACGACACTGTATCGCCTACTGCATGCCAGTCCACTCGGCCCCATCCTCGATTGGTGGCTCAACGAGCACGGCCTCGATGCAGCGTCGATTCACGACCAACTCCGCCGCGCTCACGAGGCCCTCCCCGCCCTCGAACACAGGCTGTTCATCGCCCACACTCCCCACGAGTAGTGGCCACATCGTGCCTACCGTGGGGCAGCAGGACGCGGGTGTGGTTCCCGGGTCAGAGCGGGAGGTCGACGTCCCGGAGCCGGCGCGCGTTGATCGCGACGATGATCGTCGAGAGCGACATGAACACCGCGCCGATGGCCGGTGATACGAGGACGCCGATCGGCGCGAGGATGCCAGCAGCGAGCGGGAGTGCCACGACGTTGTACCCGGTCGCCCAGACGAGGTTCTCCTGCATCTTCCGGTAGCTCGCCTTCGAGAGTCTGATCAACTCCACCACGTCCAATGGATCGTTCTCGACGAGGATGATGTCCCCCGCCTCGATGGCGACGTCGGTCCCGCTCCCGATGGCGATGCCCACGTCGGCTCTCGTGAGTGCCGGCGCGTCGTTGACGCCGTCACCGACCATCGCAACGAGTTTGCCCTCGGACTGGAGCTGTTCGACCGTGGTGTCCTTCTCCTCGGGCAGGACCTCAGCGAAATACTGGTCGATGCCCAACTCCTCGGCGACCGCTCTCGCGACGTCCTCGGAGTCACCGGTCAGCATCGCCACCTCGATACCCATCTCGTGCAGTTCGTCGATGGTCTGCCGGCTTTCTTCCCGAACGACGTCGGCCAGGGCGAACGCGGCGACGACCTCGGACTCCTCGCGGATCAGGTAGATAACCGTCTGGGCGTGCGATCCTGCCTCGTCCGCGAAGTCGACGATGCCATCGGGTCGGTCGATGTCGAGGGTCTCGATCAGGTTGGGGCCGCCGAGGTGGACCGTCTCGCCGCCGGCGGTCGCCGTGACACCGAGGCCGCGCATGTTCTCGAAGTTCGAGACACCGGGTCGTTGGATGCCGCGTTCGGCAGCAGCGGTTCGGATGGCACGGGCGATCATGTGTTCGGAGTCGCCCTCGACGCCCGCAGCGACCTCGAAGGCCCGTCGTTCGTCCCAGCCGCCTGCCGTCTCGACGCCCACCACACCCTGTTCGCCCTTCGTGAGCGTGCCCGTCTTGTCGAACATCACCGTATCGAGGTTCCGTGCCTCTTCCATGGCGATACGGTCCCGGATGAGCATCCCGTTCCGGGCGGCTGTGGAGGTGTTGATCGCCACGACGAGCGGGACGGCCAGGCCCAGTGCGTGCGGGCACGCGATGACGAGGACGGTAACCACGCGCTGGAGGACGGTGACCTCGAACCCGGTGGCCACGACCCACGCGACCGCCGTGATTGTGGCGACGCCCAGTGCGACGTAGAACAGCCAGCCGGCCGCACGGTCGGCGAGGACCTGCGTGCGGGATTTGGACTGCTGGGCTTCCTCAACGAGGCGCATGATACCCGCGAGTGCCGTCTCATCGCCGGTCTTCGTCACCTCGACGCGAAGGCTCCCGTCCTGGTTGACCGTCCCGGCGACGACCGCCGCACCCGGTTCCTTGTCGACGGGCCGGGACTCCCCCGTTATCATCGACTCGTCGACGGATGACTCACCGGCAACGACCTCGCCGTCGGCGGGGACGCTCGCCCCCGGGCGAACCAGGACGACATCTCCCTCGGTGAGATCCGAGACAGGCACCTCCTCGGTCTCGCCGCGCTCGGTGACGCGCTCTGCGGTGTCGGGCATGAGCTTCGCGAGCTCATCGAGGGCCCCCGATGCCTGCCGGACCGAACGCATCTCGATCCAGTGACCCAGCAACATGATGTCGATCAGCGTGACGAGCTCCCAGAAAAACGGCGTCGTCCCCTCGATGAACAGACTCGCGATGGAGTAGACGAACGCGACGCTGATCGCAAGCGAGATGAGTGTCATGTGAATGCAGCGAGGAAACCCTGCCCTTCAGGGCGGGGAGGAATCGCGTTCGCTTGCACTGTGCAACCGCGGTCGATGGCAGGGCTGACTCCCCCACCAGTGTTAATGCTTATAAGTATGTGCCTGTTGTATGACATATGGAGGTTCGGCGCACCGTTCCGGTCAAACTCGACGTGACCGACAGCGACGCCGACCTTCTCCGCGAAACCATCGACCAGTTCCGCGACGCCGCGAACCACGTGGTTCGCCACGCCCGCGACGACGACGGCTACGTTATCACGAGCAAGCGCCGCCTCCACGACCGCACCTACGCGGACGTTCGAGAGGTGACTAACCTCCATGCGAACCTCGTGCAGGCGGCGCGAAGCCGCGCGGCAGAGGCGCTGAAGTCGGTCGTGGCGAAGTGGAAGCGCGGGAAGTACGCGAACCTCCCACGCTTCACGTCGCCGTTCCTCGAATACGACAAGCGGAGCGCGACCTTCCACGACGACCACGCTTCGCTCTCGACTGTCGGTGGGCGCATCGCCGCCGAGTACGTCTTACCCGACGAAGACCGCGAGACGCCCCACTCGCAGTGCCTCTTGAACGAGGCCTACGAGACGACCGGCGCGACGCTTCACTACCGCGAAACCACGGACGAGTTCTACCTCCATGTCAGAACAAAGACTGCCGTGGATGCCCCCGACCCACCCGAGAACGGAACGGTTCTTGGCGTGGATCTCGGGGTCGAGAACATCGCCGTCACTTCGACGGGGGTGTTCTGGTCCGGCGAGGAACTCGACCACTGGCACCGCGAGTACGAAAAGCGTCGTGCGGCCATGTAGCAGAAGGGAACGCGGGCGGCTCACGAGGCCATGAAGCGCGTCGGTGAGACGGAGACGGGCCGTTTCGAGCAGCTGCTTCACCGGGTGGCGAACGGGATCGTCCAGGAGGCCGTCGAAGGAGGGTGTTCGCACATCGCCTTTGAGGACCTTACTGACATCCGCGAGCGGATGCCCGGCGCGAAGCGGCTCCACGCATGGGCGTTTCGACGGCTCTACGAGTACGTCTCGTACAAGGCGCAAGAATGCGGTATCGCAGTCGAGCAGGTAAACCCGCAGTCCACAAGCCAGCGATGCTCGCATACGGACTGCGGGTTCACCCACCCCGATAACCGCCCCTCGCAAGACTCGTTTTGCTGTCAGAAGTGTGGCTACGAGATTCACGCCGACTACAACGCCGCGAAGAACGTCGGCTTCAAGCTCCTCCGTTCGTTGCACAAGTCCTCGGACGGAGACGCACCCGTAGGCGTGCGT